>CAVWKL010000019.1:0-17897 GCA_963755075.1 uncultured Alphaproteobacteria bacterium | reverse complement strand
GGCGGCGGCGGACGAAGCCGAACTCGTGCACATGGTCGCCACCTGCGCCGCTCACGACAGCGGCCCGATCGCGGTGCGCTATCCCCGCGGCGAAGGGATCGGCGTCGAGAGGCCGCCGCGCGGCGTTCCCTTGGCGATCGGCAAGGGCCGCGTGCTGCGGCAGGGAACGCGGATCGCCCTTCTTTCGCTGGGGACGCGTCTTGCCGAGGCGCTGAAGGCCGCCGAGGATCTCGCCGCGCGCGGACTTTCGGCCACCGTCGCCGACGCGCGCTTCGCCAAGCCGATCGATCGCGAACTCGTTCTCGGCCTCGCGGCCAGCCACGAATTGCTGATCACGATCGAGGACGGCTCGATCGGCGGGTTCGGCTCGCATGTCATGAGCCTGCTGTCGGAAAGCGGCGCGCTTGACCGCGGCCTCAAGGTCCGCGCGATGACCTTGCCCGACGCGTTTCTGGACCATGACAAGCCGGAACGGCTCTACGCAGCGGCCGGCCTCGACGCCAAGGCGATCGTCGCCAAGGCTCTCAGCGCATTCGAAGGGGGCGCGGCGGCGAGCCTGATCGCGTGAGCGGGCCCGAGCCGCCCGCCGAGGACAGCGACGACGACGGGCGCCGGACCTTCGTCAATCTCGTCGCCGCGATCGCCGTCCTCGTCCTGGCGATCGCCGCGTTCTGGGCGATGAAGTCACTCGACGATCAGCGCAAGTTGCAGAATTGCCTCGACTCCGGCCGTCGCGATTGCCTCGAGCGGATCGAGCCGGCCGCTGGCCCGCCGAAATAGGGCGCTGGCGCGGCGGCCGGCAAGCGCCACACAAGCGCCTTAGGATCGGCCCGTTTCTCCTTTACCAACGCGCCCCGCGAGGGGCGAGCAAAGGAGAGCGAAATGACGCAGCATGCTCTTTACTGCCAACTCGAAGCCAAGCCCGGCATGGAGCAAGAGGTTGCGACCTTCTTGTCAGGCGCGCAGCGGATGGTCGAGGACGAACCCGACACCACCGCGTGGTTCGCCATTCGAATGGGACCGAGAAGCTTTGCGATCTTCGACGCCTTCACGAGCGAGCGCGGCCGGGACGCCCATCTCAAGGGCAGCGTGGCCAAGCAATTGATGGCCAAGGCGCCGCAGCTTTTCGTCAAACAGCCGGAAATGCAGCGCTTCGACATCATCGCGGACAAACTGCCGCATTGATGCGCGCCGACCCCGTGGACACCGGGAACGTCGACACGTCGATCCCCCCACGGCGCTAAGCCAAGGCGGTGCGCACTATTGGCGAATGCGGATGTTGCGCACCGCCGCCGCGCCGGCGCTGTCCGGCGCGCGATCGGAAGCCCTGAGTTCGCGACGGTCGCCTACTGGGCGGCAATCCAGCGGGCGATCCCCGGCCACGCCTCCTTCAGCGTCCGCGCGCCCATGAAGAGGCCGATATGGCCGCCCGGCGCGGTCTTCTGAACAATGCGGTCCTTCGGCGTCCCGATATACTTTGCCGCGTCGAGGACCTGTTCCGGCGTGGTGATGTCGTCGCCGGCGCCGGCGAGCAGGTAGGTCGGGCAGACGATCGCCCGCAGGTCGAGCTTGCGGCCCAGTCCGACGAAGGCCCCTTTCGCCAGCCGATTCTCCTTGAATAGCTGAGTGATCGCCTGCAGATACCAACGCCCCGGCAGGTCAATCGGGTTCTCATACCAGCTGGCGAACGTTTCTTCCTTGGCCAAATAGGCGGGGTCGTCGATGTTTTCGTAGAGATCGACGTAATTCTGGAAATAATGCTGCTCGGGGTGCATGTTCTTCCAGCCCTGCAGCATGAACTTGCCCTTCATCAGACCGCCGCCGAGTTCGACCAGCTCCTCGTAAAAGGAAATGGGGGATTGGTGGGCCATGCGCTTGATCGGCCCATCGCCGGCATCGGTGTCGATGGGCGCGCCGGCGAGCGCCAGCGCGTTCACTTTTTCAGGGAAGCGCGCCGCGATCATCGCCGCCGTCCAGCCGCCCTGGCACAGTCCGACGAGGTTGACCCGGCCGCCGAGATCGTCGATCGCGACGACCAGTTCGGCAAGGTAGTTGTCGATATCGAAGTCCTTCATGTCTTCCGTCGCCGACTTCCAATCGGTCAGCGCGACATGAGCAAGGCCATTGCCCAAAAGCGTCTCGACGAGACTCTGGCCTTGATGGTAGTCGGCGATCATCGCGGAGTGGCCGGCGAAGGGCGCGTCGACCAGCGTCGCCATGCCGCCGGGCTTTCCATAGTCGCGCAGCGCCATGGTGCGCAGATCGAGCCGCACCTGGTTGGGGGTCGCCAGGCTCGGCCGCAATTGGTCGTCGATCTTGATCTCCTCCTCGACGAATCTGAGGTTCTTCGCGTACAGCTCCGCCCCCTGCTCGAGCAATGCCGCCGCCATCGCCGTCGGCCAGAAGGCCGGCACGCTCGCCCCCGACAGCTCCGACGATTTGACGATTGGATTTTTCGGCATGACGGATCCTTTCGCATCGACGGCCGGCGGGAAAGGCGAGAGGGTTCCGAGGCGGGTCGGAGAACGCGACGCGCTCGACGCGCGGCCGGCACTTTAATCCAGCTTTATGTCAGAAAATCCGGCGGAGGCGAGAGAGAAGCGAGCCGCCCGCGAAGCGTCGCGATTGACTTGGCGCGCGCGGCGCGTCTATAAGCGCCCCGCGCGACGGCGACGCCGCCGCCAGACATTTTCCCGGCTCGTTCGACGACCCCAATATAGGGGCGCGGCGAGGTCCGGGGTTGATTTATTGGGGAAGCGCCGTGGCGCCTTTTCCCGATGAATTCTCGGCTTTTGGAGTTATCGACGTGAAGCGGACCTTTCAACCGAGCAAGCTGGTGCGCAAGCGCCGCCACGGCTTTCGCGCGCGCATGGAGACGGTCGGCGGCCGAAAAGTGCTGAACGCGCGTCGCGCCCGCGGCCGTAAGCGCCTTTCGGCTTGATCCGCCGGCGGCCGTTCGCGGCGCCGCGCCAGAGTATCCCGATGATGGAGCCTGACGCCTTGGGCAACGACGCAAGGCGAGCCTCCGGCCAACCCCCGCTATGGGGGCGTCTGTCGCGGCGGGCGGAGTTTCAGCGCGTCTCGCGTGGCCGTCGCGCGCAGGTGGAGACGTTCACGCTGCAGGCCAACCGGCGCGACGATCCGGGCGCGCCGCCGGCCAAGGCGCCCCTCGGGGGCGCGCGCGTCGGTTTCACCGTCACCAAGAAGGTCGGCGGCGCGGTCGAGCGCAATCGCATCCGCCGCCGCCTGAAGGAGGCGCTGCGCCGCGCGGGCGCGGTGGCGCCGGCGCCCGGGCATGATTACGTGCTGATGGCGCGCCGCGAGGCGCTGACGCGTCCCTTCGCCGCGCTGATCGCCGACATCGAAACCGCGTTCGCCCAAATGAGCCGCCTCAAGCCGCCGGTTGGCGCCGCACGTCGGCGCGGAACGCCGGCAACCGACAGAGAAAACCGACCATGAATTCCGAGGACCTCCGCAACACCATCCTGGCGATCGTCCTTTCGGTGGCGGTGCTGATCGGCTGGCAGTATTTCTACGCCGGTCCGCAATTGCAAAGGGAACGGCAAGCCCAAACGCAGGCGCAGACGCAAGCGCCGACGCCCGCGCCGACCGGCCTCCCCACGCCGTCCGTCGGCGGCGCCGGCGCCGTTGCGCCGCCGGGCGCGGCCCCGGCCGAAGCCGCCCCCACAACCCGCGCCGCGGCGCTGGCGGCGAATCCGCGCGTGGCGATCGACACCGCAAGCCTCGGGGGCTCAATCGACCTGACGGGCGGCATCCTCGACGATCTCGTCTTGAAGGCCTATCGCGAGACTATCGATCCCAAGAGCCCGAACATCACCTTGTTCTCGCCGCAGGGCGGGCCTGATCCCTATTGGTCCGAAACCGGCTTCGTCACCGCCGCGCCGGGGGTGAAGACGCCGAACCGCCTCACCGTCTGGACCGCCGATTCGACGAAGCTGACCGCCGACAAGCCGGTGACCCTGAGCTGGGACAACGGCGCGGGCCTCAAATTCAAGCGCGTCATCGCCGTCGACGACAAGTACATGTTCACGATCAAGGATTCGGTCGAGAATGACGGCGCCGAGCCGGTTTCGCTGCGCCCTTACGCGCTGATCCTGCGCCGCGGCAAGCCGCCCGTCGCCGGTTACGCCGTCCTGCACGAAGGCTTCGTCGGCGTGATCGGCGACGGCTCGGTGCAGGAAGTCACCTACGCCGGCATCGACAAGGCGACCGGCAAGATCGACGCCTTCGCCGGCGACGGCGGATGGCTCGGCTTCACCGACAAATATTGGGGCTCGGCGATCATCCCCGAGCAGAGCGAGCCAATCGAGGCGCGCTTCTCGGCCAGCGGCCCGGCGCAGCTCGAGGACTATCAATCCGACTTCCTCGGCCCCGCGCTGGCCGTCGCGCCGGGAGCGTCGAGCGACGCGATGACTCGGGTTTTCGCCGGCGCCAAGGAGGTCTCGACGATCGACGCCTATGGCAAGAGCCTCGGCATCAAGAAATTCGACCTGATGATCGACTGGGGCTGGTTCTATTTCATCACCAAGCCGCTGTTTTTGCTGATCGACGTGATCTATCGCTACGTCGGCAATTTCGGCCTGGCGATCCTCATCGTCACGGTGCTCATTAAGGCCGTCTTCTTCCCGCTCGCCAATCAGAGCTACCGGTCGATGGCGAAGATGAAGAAGATTCAGCCGCAGATCGCCGCGCTGAAAGACCTCTATCCCGACGACCGCGCCAAGCAGCAACAGGCGCAAATGGAACTGTTCAAGAAGGAAGGCGTCAACCCGGTCGCCGGCTGCCTGCCGATGGTGATTCAGATCCCGGTGTTCTTCGCCCTCTACAAGGTGATCTTCATCACCATCGAAATGCGGCAGGCGCCGTTCATCGGCTGGATCAAGGATCTTCTCGGCGCCCGACCCCACCAATCTCTTCACCCTGTTCGGCCTCATCCCCTGGGATCCGACCGCGTTGCCGATGTTCGGCCATTTCCTCGCCCTCGGCCTCTGGCCGCTCATCATGGGCGTCTCGATGTTCTTCCAGATGAAGTTGAACCCCGAGCCGGCCGACCCTGTGCAGAAGACCATGTTCGCGTGGATGCCGGTCATCTTCACCTTCATGCTCGGCTCGTTCCCGGTCGGCTTGGTGATTTACTGGACCTGGAACAACACCCTGACCATCGCCCAGCAGTCCTTCATCATGTGGCGCGCCGGCGTGAAGGTGGAGCTGTGGGACAACTTGAAGAAGCTCTTCCGCAAAGACCGGACGTAATGAGCGTTTCGCCGAGCGAGCCGTACGCGGCCGAGGCGATCGAAGCGGGGCGCAAGCTCTTCGCCGCGCCCTGCGATTTTGTCTTCGCCGCCGCCAAATCCGACGGCCTGCCGCCGACCGGCGCGCCGGAAATCGCCTTCGCCGGCCGCTCGAACGTCGGCAAGTCGTCGCTGATCAACGCGCTCACCGGACGCTCGGCGCTGGCGCGCACTTCCCATACGCCGGGACGCACGCAGGAGCTGATCTTCTTCGATCTCGGCGGGCGGCTCAAAATCGTCGACATGCCGGGCTACGGCTACGCCGCCGTCGCCAAAGACAAGTCCGCCTCCTGGGGGGCGCTGGCGCGCGACTATTTGCGCGGCCGTCCCTCGCTGATGCGCGCCTTCGTGCTGGTCGACGGCCGGCACGGGCTCAAGGACAGCGACGAGGCGACGATGAAAACGCTCGACGCCGCGGCGGTGTCCTATGCGGTCGTGCTGACCAAGCGCGACGAGGTGAAAGGCGCCGAGCAGCCCGCGCGCGTTGCGGCGACGCTGGAAGCGCTGCGCAAACACCCGGCCGCCTATCCCGAGACGTTCTTCACCTCGGCGCGCAGCGGCGAAGGCGTCGCGGAGCTGCGCGCCCATATTGCCGGGTTGCTCGCCGAGCGGGGCTAGTACGCGCCCTGAAGGGAACGCCGATCGGAACCGACTGCGATAAAGTACGGGGAAGCCAGTCTCTTTTCGTTGACAACCTGCGATTGTCTCCTATAAGAGACAGATGATCGAGATTCGTCAGACGGCGGTTTTCCGAGACTGGCTCGACAGTCTGGCGGACGCTCGGGCGGCTGAACGGATTGCTCAACGTCTTGTCCGTTTGCAAGCCGGTCTATTCGGCGACGTTCGATCAGTCGGCGAGGGCGTAAGCGAGCTTCGGGTCGACTATGGCCCAGGGTATCGCGTCTATTTCGTGCGGCATGGACGCATGGTCGTCATTTTGCTTTGCGGCGGCGACAAACGCTCACAGGCGCGGGATATTAAGGCCGCCAAAGCTTTGGCTGCTGGAATTGAGGATCTTACACAGTAAATCTCGCAATACGTCCTTTCATTGCCAGGGCAATCGTGCCCGCCTCACGGGAGCAAGCAATGACCATTGAAATTCTTCGTTTCGACGCAGCAAAATATCTTGAAACTCCGCAGTCCCAAGCGGAATTGATCGCTGACGCGCTTGAAAGCGGCGACGCCGCCTACATCGCCGCGGCGCTCGGCGTCATCGCCCGCGCTCGCGGCATGGCCGAAGTCGCTCGCGAGGCCGGCGTCACCAGGGCGTCGCTTTACAAGGCGCTGAGCGAAAACGGCGATCCTCAGTTGACGACTTTGCTCGGCGTCATGAAAGCGCTCGGGTTGAAGCTGACGGCGGCGGCCGGATGAAGAACAGCGGCGCGAAATAACGATTCCGCCTGCCGTTTGATTGCGGCGACGAATTTGGTCGCTTCTCGCATTTGCCAGAACCATGCCACGCTATCGAGGCAGCGCGTCGTTTGGACGCGCTCCCGGTCCCTCTCCGCCCGTTTTTTGCCCTCGAGCCCAACGCTCCACCCTTCCGCCGCCGGCCCCCCGCCCCTACATAGGCTGCAAGACCGCAAAAACGGTCGATTCGACATCGTCCGGACCGTTCTCGCGTCGCTTCGGGGCGCCGACGGGGCCAGAGGGGAGATGAACAATGAATTTGGAGAAATACACCGAGCGGGCGCGCGGCTTCGTTCAGAGCGCGCAATCCCTGGCCTTGCGCGAAGGCCACCAGCAATTCACCCCCGAGCACATCCTCAAAGTCTTGCTCGACGACGAGGAGGGGCTGGCGGCCGGCCTCATCGACAAGGCGGGCGGACGCTCGCGCGACGCGCTGGCGCAGGTCGAGTTGTCGCTCGCCAAACTGCCCAAGGTCCAGGGTTCCGGCGCGGGGCAGCTTTACCTTGCTCCCACCACGGCGCGCATTTTCGACAACGCGGAAAAAATCGCGCAGAAGGCGGGCGATTCCTTCGTCACCGTCGAGCGGCTGCTGCTCGCGCTCGCCATGGAGAAGGGCAGCGACGCGAGCAAGATTCTCGCCAACGCCGGCGTCTCCGCGCAGACGCTGAACGCCGCGATCGAGGATCTGCGCAAGGGCCGCACGGCCAACTCGGCGAGCGCCGAAAACGCTTACGACGCGCTGAAGAAATACACCCGCAATCTCACCGACGCGGCGCGCGCCGGCAAGCTCGATCCGGTCATCGGCCGCGACGAGGAAATCCGCCGCACCATGCAGGTCCTGTCGCGCCGCACCAAGAACAATCCCGTGCTGATCGGCGAGCCCGGCGTCGGCAAGACGGCGATCGTCGAAGGCCTGGCGTTGCGCATCGTCAACGGCGACGTGCCGGAATCGCTGAAAGACAAGAAGCTGCTGTCGCTCGACATGGGCGCGCTGATCGCCGGGGCGAAATATCGCGGCGAATTCGAAGAGCGGCTGAAGGCCGTGCTCAACGAAGTGACGGCGGCCGAGGGCGGGATCATCCTGTTCATCGACGAAATGCACACGATCGTCGGCGCCGGCAAGGCCGACGGCGCGATGGACGCCTCAAACCTCCTGAAGCCGGCGCTGGCGCGCGGCGACCTCCATTGCATCGGCGCGACCACGCTCGACGAATATCGCAAGCACGTCGAAAAGGACGCGGCGTTGGCGCGGCGCTTCCAGCCGGTGTTCGTCTCGCAGCCGACGGTCGAGGACACCATCTCGATCCTGCGCGGCCTCAAGGAGAAATACGAGGTCCACCACGGCGTCCACATCACCGACGCCGCCATCGTCGCCGCCGCGACGCTGTCGAACCGCTACATCGCCGACCGCTTCCTGCCCGACAAGGCCATCGACTTGATCGACGAGGCCGCCTCGCGCCAACGCATGCAGGTCGACTCCAAGCCCGAAGAGCTCGACGAACTCGATCGGCGCATCATCCAGCTCAAGATCGAGCAGGAGGCGCTGAAGAAGGAGACCGACGCGGCGTCCCGGGATCGCCTGACCAAGCTCTCGGTCGAACTCTCCGAATTGCAGGAGAAGTCCGACGCGCTGACGGCGCGCTGGCGCGCCGAAAAGGACAAGCTCGGCGCGGCGCAGCGGCTGAAGGAAGAGCTGGAGACCGCCCGCAACGCCCTCGCTCAGGCGCAGCGCAAGGGCGACTACGCCGAGGCCGGCAGGCTCGCCTATGGCGTTATTCCCGAACTCGAGAAGAAGCTCGCCGCGACGGAGGCGCAGAGCGCCGGCAATCTCGTCAACGAGGCGGTGACGCCCGACCAGGTCGCGCAGGTCGTCTCGCGTTGGACCGGCGTGCCGGTCGACAAGATGCTGGAGGGGGAGCGCGACAAGCTCCTGAAGATGGAGGAGGAGATCGCCAAGCGCGTCGTCGGCCAGACCGAGGCGGTGACGGCGGTTTCGACCGCGGTGCGCCGGGCGCGCGCCGGCTTGCAGGACCCCAACCGTCCGATCGGCTCGTTCATGTTTTTAGGGCCGACCGGCGTCGGCAAGACCGAGCTGACCAAAGCGCTGGCGTCGTTCCTCTTCGACGACGATACGGCGATGGTGCGCGTCGACATGTCCGAATACATGGAGAAGCACTCGGTGGCTCGCCTCATCGGCGCCCCGCCCGGCTACGTCGGCTACGAGGAAGGCGGGGCGCTCACCGAGGCGGTGCGTCGGCGCCCCTATCAGGTCGTGCTGTTCGACGAAATCGAGAAGGCGCACCCGGACGTGTTCAACGTCCTCTTGCAGGTGCTCGACGACGGGCGGCTGACCGACGGCCAGGGCCGCACCGTGGATTTCCGCAACGTCTTGATCGTGATGACGTCGAACCTCGGCTCCGAGTATCTCGTCAACCAGCCCGAGGGCGAGGACTCCAAAGCTGTCGAGAAGGACGTGATGGCGACGGTGCGCGCGCATTTCCGGCCCGAGTTCCTCAACCGCGTCGACGAGATCATCCTCTTCCATCGGCTGCGGCGCGAGGATATGGGCGCGATCGTCGACATCCAGTTCAAGCGGCTCGCCAAGCTGCTCGAGGATCGCAAGATCGCGCTGGCGCTCGACGCCAAGGGCCGGCAATGGCTCGCCGACAAGGGCTACGATTCGGCCTACGGCGCGCGCCCGCTCAAGCGCGCGATCCAGAAGTCAGTGCAGGACCCGCTCGCCCAGATGCTGCTCGCCGGCGAAATCCACGACGGCTCGACCGTCAAGATCAGCGCCTCGCACGGCGCGCTGACCTTCAACGGCAAAGCGGTCGGCGCCGACCCGGAGGCGGAGACGCCGAAGGGCGCCAACCCGGCGACCGTGGTGAATTTCCCCAAGGGGGCGTGAAGGCGGGGAATAAGGCCGCAGCCCCAAACGCTCGCGCCGACAATTTGGTCGGCGCTCACCGCGGGAATGCGCCCTGTCCTTGCGCCAGATACTGGCGCGCGGCGGCCGCTTCGGCGCGCGTGAGGTAGCCGAGGCGCCAAGTCCTCTTCGTCGGGCCGCGCCAGAACAGGACGCCGAACGGCAGCAACAGGGCCGTCAGCAAGACCGGCCAAAGGGCGAATTGGGATTTCGTGACCTCCGCGTCGGCGATGAAGGATTGGTAGCCAAGAAGCATCGCCGTAAGGTCGACCGCCTTCTCGTCGCGCCGCAATCTGTGCCCCGTCGCGGACAGGACGACGTGCGAGAGTTCATGGGAGAAGCCGGCGACGACGCACGCGAAGGATCTGCCTTCGAGCACGTCGCGCCGAGCGTTGACGATCACGCGCGCGCGGCGGAACTCGTCGCTTCCATAGGTCGGCATCGGCTGCGGCATTTCGATCCACATCGGCGGCGACGGCTCCGCGCCATCGACGATTCTTAGGCCGACGCGAAGATCGAGCCGCATCGAATTCTTGATCCAGCCCAACATGGACGCATATTCTTTGCGATCGTAAAGGGTCTTCAGCACGCGCGAATCAATCGGCGCCGCCGCGCCTCCGAAGGAGGCCTGCAATTCGTCGAGATAGTCGCGAACGAGATGGCTCATTGCGCCCCAAGCCCGTCACACCGGCCGTCCGGACGTGTTCGCGTCGACGCGCCATGGAGGTGTCATTACGCCCCGGCGCCTGACGAGATGATTGGACGGCGGTCCTTGGCCCGAGGGGCGGCCGCAAGACGACTTGCACAGGCGTCCGCGAACGACGCCTTGGCCAAACCGGGCTTGAATTCGCTGCGGCGTCGCCGCAAAGTCGTCGCCAACCGCGGCGAGACGCAGCCGCTTCGCCGCCAACCGAGGGCCCTGCGCATGAGCAGTCCAACGCTGACGAATTTTCTCGGCGGCTCGCCGGCGTCGGTCGCGTTGCGCCTGATCGTCATTTCCTTCATCGTCGGCATGATCCTGGTCGCCTTCGGCTTCGAACCCGCCGACATCGTCGACAGCGTCACGGGCTTGGTTCATCGTCTCGTCGAATTCGGCCTCACCGACGTGCGCCAGATCGGCCGCATCCTGGCGACCGGCGCGCTCGTGGTGCTGCCGGTGTGGCTCGTGCTGCGGCTCTTGGATTCGCGCCGCGCGCGCTGATGGGTCAGCCCGACGCGGCGGCCCATTGGCGCGCGGACGCGCCAACGAGATCGACGACGCCGCCGGCGCCGCGCGCGGCGACCGCGCGCGACAGCCCGCCGAGAATCTCCTCGATCACGGCCGGGCCGCGATAGATCAGCCCGGTATAGATCTGCACCAGCGTCGCGCCGGCTTCGATCTTGGCCAACGCCGATTCGGCGTCGTCGACGCCGCCGCAGCCGATCAGCGCGAAGGCGCCCTCGCAGCGCAGGAACGTGCGCGCCAGCATGCGCGTCGACGGCTCGAACAGCGGCCGCCCCGAGAGACCGCCGGCTTCGCGCGCTGCGGCCTCGCGCAGCGAGGGCGGCCGCGCGATCGTCGTGTTGGCGACGATCATGCCGTCGACGCCGCGCGCCGCGCAGACCGCGACCACGTCGTCGAGCCCGCGCAGGTCGAGGTCCGGGGCGATCTTGATCAGCACCGGTCGGCGCGGCGCGGCCTCCTCGCGCGCCTCGATGACGCGCGCCACGAGTTCGTCGAGCGCGTCGCGCCGTTGCAGATCGCGCAGGCCCGGCGTGTTCGGCGAGGAGACGTTGATGGCGAAATAGCTGGCGAAGGGAGCGAAAGTCTTCACCCCGAGCGCATAGTCGGCGAACCGATCGGCGGCCTCCTTGTTGGGGCCGATGTTGACGCCGACGACGCCCTCGATTCGCCTTGCGGCAAGATAAGCCCGCGCCGCCTCGTAGCCCCTGCTGTTGAAGCCGAGCCGATTGACGAGCGCGCGGTCAGCCGGCAAGCGGAAAAGCCGCGGACGGGGATTTCCCGGTTGGGGGCGCGGCGTCAGCGTTCCCACCTCGACGAAGCCGAAGCCCAACGCGAGCAACGCGCCCACGATCCTGGCGTCCTTGTCGAAGCCGGCGGCCAGGCCGAGAGGATTGTCGAACGCGAGCCCGAAGGCGCGCACGCCAAGGCGCGGATCGCGCGGGCGAGGTCGGGCGAGCGGCGCAAATTCGAGCGCGGCGATTGCGAGGCGATGAGCGGTCTCCGGCGGAAGGCGCCACAACAGCGTTCGGGCGAGCGCGCCGAGGGCGCGCATCATGGCTCAAGACCGCCGAAAAGGTGACGGCCCCCTTTGTCCAGCGGCAAAGGGCGCGCCCAGACGACCGCCTCGAGCGCCAGCCTCCCATAGAGATGCGGGAACAGCGCCCCGCCGCGCGCCGGCTCCCAACGCAGCGCCGGGCCCAGCGCGTCGGCCTCGACGGCCGCCAGCACGAGGTCGTCGCGCCCGGCGAACCATTTCGCCGCGGTTTCGGGCGCCTGCGCGGCGGTGGAGAAGTGAATGTAGCCGTCGGCGCGGTCGATCGGCGAGCCGACGAAAACGCCCGCCGCCTCGGCCGCGCGCCATTCGTCGACGCCGACGATCTTGAAGATCAGCGCCATCGCCGCTCCCGACCTATTCCAGCAACATGCGCTTGAGCAATTCCAGCTCTTCGCGCAGAGAGGAGTCGGAGGAGGTGAGACCCTCGATCTTGCGCACCGCGTGCAGCACCGTCGTGTGATCGCGTCCGCCAAAGCGACGGCCGATCTCGGGCAGCGAGCGCAAAGTGAGGGCCTTGGACAGATACATCGCGACCTGCCTCGGCTTGACCACGACGGCGGTGCGCCGCGACGACAGAATGTCGGCGCGCGTCACGCTGTAATGGCTCGCAACCAGCTTTTGAATGTCCTCGATCTTCACCCGCTTGGGCTCCCGAGCGCGGATGAGGTCGCGAATGGCGATTTCCGCCGCCTCGACGTTGAGCGGCGGGGCGCCGGCGATCGAGTGGGCGAGCAGGCGATTGACCGCGCCTTCGAGATCGCGGCCGTTCGAAGTGATGGCGCGCGCCACAAAGGCGAGCACCGCCGGTGAGACCTCGAAATGCGCGTTCTGAGCGTGCGCCGCGGCGATCCGAGCTTCGAGGATCTTGATCCGCAGCGCTTCGTCCAGCGCGCTCATCTCGACGCAAAGCCCTCCGGCCAAGCGCGAACGCACCCGCTCCTCGAGCGATTCGAGATCCCCCGGCGGGCGGTCGGCCGCGACCACCACTTGACGGCCGGAGTCGAGCAGCGCATTGAGCGCGTGGCCAAATTCGTTCTGGATCGCCTTGCCCTGAAGGAATTGGACGTCGTCGACGATCAGCAGGTCGATCGATCTGAGAGCCTCCTTGAACGCAATCGCCGTCTGCGACTGCAGCGCCGCGACGAAGCCGTACATGAATTTTTCCGCGGTCAGATAGATGACGCTTCGTCCCTGCGCCGCTGCTGCTTGCGCGGTGGCTTGCAAAAGATGCGTCTTGCCGAGCCCGACCGCCGAATGGACGTACAGCGGACTAAAGGCGGGCGCTTGGCCGCTACGCGCCTCCGCGACCCGCTGAGCGGCCGAATACGCCAATTGGTTGGGCCGCCCCACGACAAAGGACGCGAAGGTCAGCCGGCGATCGAGCGGCGATCCCGCCAGAATCTCGGCATGCGCCGCGTTCTCGTTGTGATGTCCCGAGCGCGGCGCGACGGCGCCCGGCGCCGGCGCGCGAAGCGCCCCCGACCGCGGCCCGTCGATCGCCCTCGGATTGCCGGCCTGGGCGACCATGGGCCCGCATTGCGGTCCCGGCGCGCTGGTCGAGGAGCGCACGCAGATGCTGATCGACGTCAGGCCGCCGATCTCGGCCTCCAACGCCGCAAGAATGCGCTCGTGGTAATGCGATTCAATCCAGCTTTTCAGAAACCGCGTCGGCACAAAGAAGTGGGCGCGGCCGCCCTCGACCGTGTCGATCGCCAGGCGACCGAACCAACTGGTGAAGACGTCCTCGCCCAACTCGGCGCGCAGCCGCTTGCAGCAACGTCGCCAGCTGTCTTCGAGATCGCGCACGGAGGGAGCAACTCGCACGTCGGCCGAAACCGCGGCCAAATTGGCGGTGGGGGTCATCAGAATCTCTTGATGAAATAGGAAGCGGAAGCGAGAGGGGTGAAAACCGGCTTTTCAGGCGCCAATCAGGACTGGGTCCAAGGCAGGCCACGCGACCGCCAGCCGCCCATCGCGCCGCGTTGGCGCGTCTCGTTGATCCCTCCCTCGAAGCCTTCCGCAATATTATAGCAACGCGCCCATCCGGCGTCGGTGAGGGCGATCGCCGCGGCGCGCGAGCGAGCGCCGGAGCGGCAGAGGAATACCACCGGCGTCGAACGATCGGCGCCGCGCGCATCCAGTTCAGCGACCAGACGAGGCGTGAAATCGGCGGCGACTTGCATCGACGGATAGGTCTGCCACTCCAAGAATATAGGCGTCTTTCCCACGCCGCTGAGGTCCGGAACGCCGACGTAGGTCCATTCCGCCTTGGTGCGCACATCGACAAGGACGGATTTTTGGTCGTCGGTCAGAACGGCATACGCGTCCGCGACGGACAAATCTCCCGCGTATCCCGCAGGTCGTTGAAATGACATGGCCTCTCCTCACCACGGCCCGCACCGTGGTAACAAAACGACTCTTTTTTCCTTAAGCTAAGAGAACTGACTAGAAAACTGCCAGAAGATCGACACCAACTGACCGACGCCAACCCTCAAAATCAAGTATACCGATTACTCAATTTAACAGCCACCGCCCGTGTTCTCTTCGAATCCGCAGCAAATACCGACAAACCCACGCATTTTCTCGCCGCGTCTCGATTTATGCTTGCCGGAAGTTAATATTGCACGCGAGGGCGAAACGGGCAAGAGACTTGAAGGCGACATTCCGACGCCCCTCCCGCGCGCCGGGCGAGGCGTTTCGATCTCCCGTTCTCGGCCGGCGCCAAACGCTTGATAAGCGGACGAAGTTCGCATTTCCGAAATTTCCCCTCTTCATTCCCGCGGCGATATCTCATCGTCAAACTTTTGGTACAATTTCGCCATATTCGATCCACCGAATCTGGGCCGACGACTCCCTTAGGTTTTAACTTTTTGTAAACGATGGTGTTTTTGTGCTCGTGAGAATCCGTTCGCCAAGGTCGCAAAAGTGTTGCGGTTTTGTCGCAACCGCGCAAATTGCGCGTCCCCCGTCCCCTCGAACCCTGCCGGCGACATGACCGACGATTGGAACGCCAACGCCTACCGACGCTTCGAAGCCGAGCGCAGCCGCCCTGCCGCGGACCTTCTCGCGCGCGTGCCCGAAAGCGCGCGCCGACGGATCGTCGATCTCGGTTGTGGCCCGGGCAATTCTACCCAACTGCTCGCCGAACGCTACCCAAAAAGCGAGATCTTCGGCTTGGATTCATCCACCGACATGCTCGAGGCGGCGCGGGCGCGCCTGCCGCGCTTGACGTTCGTCCAGGGCGACGTCGCGGATTGGCGCGGCGGGCCGACCGATCTCATCTTCGCAAACGCCGTATTGCACTGGGTTCCCGACCATATCGGAGTCATGAGGCGCCTCGCCGGCGAGCTCGCCCCACACGGCTGCCTCGCGGCGCAAATGCCCGACAACGAGGACCAGCCGACCCATGCGCTGATGCGCGAGATCGCCGGCGAGCCGCGCTTTCGCGACAAGCTCGGGCGCGCGGCGGGCGCACGCGAGGCGATCGGCTCTTTTGCCGCCTACGACGCGGCGCTGGCGCCGCTTTGCGACGAAATCGACATCTGGCGCACCGTCTACGTCCATCGCCTCGAGGGACCGGACGCGATCGTCGCCTGGGTCGAGAGCGCGGGGCTGCGGCCGTTTCTCGCCCCGCTCGCCGCCGACGAGCGCGCCGCCTTCCTCGCCCGTTACCGCGCCGCGATCGCCGGCGCCTATCCGCCGCGCGCCGGGGGCGGCGTGCTGCTGCCCTTCCCGCGCCTCTTCGTCGTCGCCTCGCGAGGCGCCGAGCGGCGCGAGGGGGATTGACGCGTCCTTCGCGCCGAGGCGACATGCCGATGGCGATTCTCCTCTGCCGCGGCCGGGGAGATGGAAAATCGAGGACACCGCGGGAGCGCGCGATGCGACCAAACCTTCTCTCGCTGGCGTGCCTCGCCGCCGCCCTCTTCGGCGCCGACAAGGGCGCGTTGGCGCAAGACCAGGGCTCGCTTGATCCCGCGCCGCTGGCGCCGCTTGCCAATCCCGCCGATCCGAAGCTGCCCGCCAAGGAGCTTTTCGGCCGCGCAATGACCCCCACCGAGGTTCAGACGCGGTCGATCGGCTTCTATGCGCGCGGCTGTCTCGCCGGCGCCAAGGCGCTGCCCATCGACGGCGAGACCTGGCAGGTGATGCGCCTGTCGCGCAATCGCAATTGGGGCCATCCGGCGATGATCGCCTTCCTCGAGCGTTTCTCGCGCAAGGCGGCCCGCGAAGGCGTCTGGCCGGGCATTCTGGTCGGCGACATTTCCCAACCGCGCGGCGGGCCGATGCTTACCGGCCACGCTTCGCACCAGGTCGGCCTGGACGCCGACGTGTGGCTGACGCCAATGCCCGACCACACGCTGAGCCGCGGCGATCGCGAGGAGATGTCGGCGGTCGACATGGTGCGCGCGGATGGGCTCGCGGTCGACCCCGCGCATTGGACGGCGCGGCAGGCGGGCGTCATCAAGGCGGCGGCGGAGGAGCCCGAGGTCGAACGAATCTTCGTCAACGCCGCGATCAAGAAGGCGCTTTGCCAAACCGCTGCGGGCGAGCCGTGGATGAACAAGGTGCGCCCCTACTGGGGGCACAATTATCACTTTCATATTCGCATCGCCTGCCCCGCGGGCGAGACCGCGTGTCAGCCGCAGGATCCGGTTCCGCCCGGCGACGGATGCGACAAATCGCTGGCGTGGTGGTTCACCGACGAGGCGCTGCATCCGCGCGCCGATCCCAACGCCAAGGCCAAGCCGCCGATCACGCTCGCGCAATTGCCGCCCGAATGCCGGCAAGTGCTATTGGAGAAATAGCGGGAAACGTTCAGCGGCCCCCGCCCTGGCGATGGCCGATCCGGTCGGCCAGCGCGAGCAGAAGGGCGGAGACGACGAAAACCGCCAGCACGCCAGTCTGCCAGCCGAGGTCACGATCCGATTCATGCTCGACGTCCATGAACGCTTCCAGCAGCTTGATGGCGGAAATGGCGACGATCGAGGCCATCAATTTCAGCTTGAGTTCGCCGAAATCGACCTCGGCGATCCAGCGCGGCCAACCCTCGTGCGCCTCAATGTCGACCCGCGAGACGAAGCTGGCGTAGCCGGACAGAATGACGATGACGATCAGCGACGCCGAAAGCGTCAGATCGACGATCCCCAGCGCGGCCAGCAGAACGCTTTCCTCGCTCAAGCCGGTGAACTGCGTCGCCAAGTCGTAGACGCGCATGCCGACCTTGGCGAGCAGCGCCAAGAGCGCGCAGACCAAGGCGACGTAAAACGGCGTCAGCAGCCAGCGGCTCGCGAAGAGGAGCCTCTCGAACGACGGTTTGATCACGCGAGCCCTCCGCTCGGCTCACGCATCTTGCCTTATGATCGGCGCGGCTCGCAAGGGCAAACCGGCGAGGCGCGCCCCGAGCATACCGGGACTAAGAGCGCGGGCCGAGAACCCGGCCGACGATCGCCTCGAGCTTGCGCATCAGATCGGGATCGCGCGCGTCCGGATGCGTCATGATCGCGCCCTCGAGCGCGCGGTCGGAGCCGATGGGACAGGGTTCGTGCTCGGCGGGAAAGTCCTTGAGGATTCGCGCCAAGAGCGCGCTGACCCGATGCGCGTTGTCCTTGGCCACCTGCAGCACCGAGGCGACGTCCACCACGCCGTGTTCCTCGTGCCAACAATCGTAGTCGGTGACCATCGCGATCGTCGCGTAAGAGATTTCCGCCTCGCGCGCGAGCTTGGCTTCGGTGGCGGCGGTCATGCCGATCACGTCGAGCCCACGCGCCTGATAGGCGAGCGACTCGGCCAGGGTCGAGAACTGCGGCCCTTCCATGCAGAGGTAAGCGCCCCCGAGGCGGCAAGCGATTCCCTCCGCCTCGGCGGCGGCGGCGATGCGCCGGCTCAAGAGCGGCGCGATCGGGTGGGCCATCGAGACATGGGCGACGCAGCCGGCGCCGAAGAAGCTCGTCTGGCGGGCGAAGGTCCGGT
>CAVWKL010000018.1:0-12196 GCA_963755075.1 uncultured Alphaproteobacteria bacterium | reverse complement strand
AAAAAAAACGCAATCGCCGTGTCGACCGTCGACTGGGGCGTATTGCCGCCGGCGATCAGCGTCTTGGCGCGATCCAGGGTGACGTTGGCGTTCCGGAGCTGCGCGAGGCCGTTGACGAGGTCGGCCTGCTCGACCGAATCGTCGAGATCGACCAGGGGCGCGCCGGCTTCGACGTCGTCGCCCGACTCGAAATGGATCGCCGTGACGACGCCGCCGACCTGCGGCGCAATTACGACGCCTTGGTAGGCGCGCAAGGTGCCGATGGCCGTCAGTTGCGGTGGCCACATCTCGGTTCTTCGCCGCCTCGACCACGACGGTGGTCGGCTTCGGCGCGAAGGCGGCGCTGATGGCGTTCTTGACGATCGTCGGTTTGAGGACGAACTGAAAAAAGGAGAGCCCGCCGATCATCCCGACGAGAACCGCCAGGACGACCAAAAACACGACGACGCGGCGCGCCTTCCGCGGCAGCGCGCCGATGACGAGCAGACCCACGGAAACTGCGGCGATTACGCCGAAGGCCAGCGGCGGGATCGGCGTACGAATCCACGCAAGCTGTTCCGCCGCGCCGACCGCCGCCGCGCCAAGCGCCGCCAGGAGCAATATCCAACTGACCACACGTCGCATCGATCGCCCTTTCCAGGATGCGGGCGCCGTGTAGCAGCCTTTGCAAGGAATCGGAAATATTCAAGGCGGCGGCTGAGAGGCCAGCGACAGACTGTCACGGGGGGATTGGATCGCGTCCGCCCCCACGCAATCGACCGATGACGAAGCCGCCGCGCGCCGCTACAACGACGCCATTCAAGGGGAGCGCCGCCATGCCGCTGCGATTCGATCAACGCCTCGCCCGCCTCCAGGCGCGGCTGCGCGAACTCGAATTCTGGCGCGCGCGCGAGACGCTCGCGATCGACGGTTGGCGCTTCGACGGCGAGCCGATGGCGCTCGGCGCGCCCTGGCCGCGGCGCGAGGGGGCAGCGCGGTTCGCGGCGCGCGCAGAGATCCCCGGGGGCTGGCCGCTCGAGGAGGCGCGGCTCACGCTGAGCCTCGGCGGCGAAGGCCTGGTGACGCTGACCTACGAGAGCGGCGCAACGGCCGCCTTCGGCCTCGACCCCAACCACGAGGAATTCGCGCTGAGCGAGCGGCGATTTGCGATCGTCGCCGAGTGCGTCGCGCGGCGCCCCTTCGGCCAGCCGGCGCCCGATCCCCGCCTGCAGCGCGCCCAGCTTCTTCGCCTCGACCTCGCGGTGTCCAGATGTTCCCAATTGCTGGCCCTCGTCGTCGAGGCGGCGGAGACGCTCGGCGCACACGAGGCCGCGCCCCATCTGATCGAAGCGGCGGAGGCGGCGTTGCGCGCCATCGACTGGCCCTCCGCGACGCCCGACTACATCGCGCGCGTCGCGCCCGCGCCGGCGCAGCAGGCGATCTGGCGACGGCCCGAGACGATCGCCGACCCGGCGGCGCTTAACCAGAGCGAGCGCGCCAGCGTCGAAACGGCGACCGACGGGCTGACCGCGGCGCTGCGTTCGCTGCAGCGGCGCTTTCCCCCGCAAGGCGAGGTCGCCCTGACCGGCCACGCCCATATCGATCTCGCCTGGCTGTGGCCTTACGAAGAAACGCGCCGCAAGCTCAGGCGCACGTTTCATACCGCGCTGTCGTTGATGCGCCGCGCGCCGGAGTTTCGCTTCAATCAATCGAGCGCGCAGTATTACGCGCAGATCGAGGAGGACGATCCCGAGCTCTTCGCCGAGATTCGCGCCCGCGTTGCGGCCGGCCAATGGGAGACCATCGGCGGCATGTGGGTCGAGCCCGACGTCAATATGCCCGCGGGCGAAAGCCTGGCGCGGCAAATCCTCTATGGCCAGCGCTATTTTCAGCGCGCCTTCGGCGTCCGCCATCGCGTCTGCTGGCTGCCCGATTGCTTCGGCTTCTCGCCGGCGCTGCCGCAACTGATGCGCCAGGGCGGCCTCGACTCGTTTCTCACCATCAAGGTCACCTGGTCGGAGACAAATCGCTTCCCACACGACCTCTTCTGGTGGGAGGGGCTCGACGGCAGCCGCGCGCTCGCCCACACGTTCGACAACCCGGTGAACGGCTACAACGGCGAGGCGCGGCCGGCCTGCATCGCCCCGACCTGGGCGAATTTTCGCGGCAAAGTCCGCCATCCCGAGACGCTGCTTTCGGTCGGCCACGGCGACGGCGGCGGCGGCCCAACGCCGGAAGGGATCGAGGCGGAGCGCGCCTTGGGCGATTTTCCCGCCCTGCCGCGCGCCCGCTGGTCGCGGGTCGACGCCTTCTTCGCCCGCGCGCACGCGACCGCCGCAATGAGGGCGCTGCCGGTGTGGCGCGGCGAAATCTATCTCGAATTGCACCGCGCGACGCTGACGACGCAGAGCGGCGTCAAGCGCAAGCACCGGCGCGCCGAGACCGCGCTCGTCGCCGCGGAGACCGCCGCCTCGCTGGCTCATCTCCTCGGCGCGCCGGCGCCGCCGAGCCTCGAACCGCTATGGCGGACGCTGTTGAAGAACGAGTTTCACGACATCCTGCCGGGTTCGAGCATTCGCGAAGTCAACGCCGAGGCCGAGGCCGAACTCGATTCCGTCGTCGCTGCGGGGCTCGCCGAGCAGACCCGCGCGCTGGCGGCGATCGTCGCGCGCCTGCCGCCGGGCGAGGTCGCCGATGCGCTCGTCGTGGTCAATCCCTCGCTCTCCCGACGCCCGCTTCGCCTCACGCTCGCCGACGGCGTCAGCCTCGCCAGCGCCGATGCGATCCCCCCGCTTGGGGTGCGGGTCGTCGATCGCGCCCGGCTCAAGCCGCAACCCGGTCTCGAGGTCGGCAAGCGGCGGCTCGAGAACGATGTTCCTGCGAGTCGAGATCGGCGAGGACGGAACGATCGCCAGCCTCTTCTACAAGCCCACGGGTCGCGAAGCGCTCGCCGGACGCGGCAACCAGCTCTGGGTCTATCCGCAGGATAAGCCCCGCGCCTGGGACGCCTGGGACCTCGAAGAGGACTACGCCGAGCGCGGCGAGGAGCTGGGCGGGTTGGAGAGCCTCGCCGTCGTCGAAAACACCGCGCACCGCGGGAGCCTGCGCGTTGAGCGCCGCTATCGCGGTTCGCATGTCGTGCAGACGCTGAGGCTCGCCGCCAACGGCCGGCGCTTGGACATCGCCACGTGGATCGACTGGCGCGACCGCCGCACGCTCTTGCGCACGCTGACGCCGGCGGCGGTCAGCGCCGAGCGGGCGACCTTCGAATGCGCCTTCGGCGTCGTCACGCGGCCGACTCACGCCAACACCTCCTGGGACGAGGCGCAGTTCGAGTCCTGCGCCCATCGCTTCGTCGATCTCTCCGAGCCCGACTTCGGCCTCGCGCTCCTCAACGACGCCAAGTACGGCCACAGCGTGCGCGACAGCGTGCTCGGCCTCAGCCTCGTGCGCTCGCCCGTCTATCCCGACCCGCTCGCCGACGAGGGCGAGCAGAGCTTCACCTACGCGCTCATGCCGCACGCTGGGAGCTGGTATGACGGGGACGTGCGCGAGGAGGCCGAAGACCTCAATCAGCCGCTGCTGGCGATCGCGGCCGGCAATCTGGCGGCTCGCGTATTGGCGCCGCTCGCCGTCGAGGGCGCCGCGGCGGCGTTATCCGCGTTGAAGCCGGCCGAGGACGCCAACGGCCTGATTCTGAGGGTGTACGAGCCGGCGGGCGGGCGCGGCGCCTTCGCGATCCGCCTGCCGCCCGGCTGGCGCAACGCCGGCGCGGTCGACATTTTGGAGGAGCCGAGCCAGGCCAAGAGCGCGCAAGGCTTGACGCCGTTCGAGATCCGAAGCTGGCGGCTCACGCCCGCCTGAGGCGCGTCGCGATCGGGGCGCGCGGCGTTCGGTCTCGGACGCGCGCGGCCGAACGCGCTTGTCATCGCCGAACCGATTTGTTAGACGACGCGCCTTCGCTTCGCCCGATATGGGGCGAGGCATAAGCGGTCATGGCGGAACTGGTAGACGCGCTAGCTTGAGGTGCTAGTCCTTTAACCGGGGTGGAGGTTCGAGTCCTCTTGACCGCACCAAACATTCGATGTTTCAACGTCTTAATATGTGCCCCACCGACGGTTTCGCCGAACGTGGGGCACATCTTCGCCCCCTCTTTGCCGGAATGAACGGGCGCGCCGCGTCGCCGGCTCGCGTCTTCCGGCTCGCTTTCTTGCCATCGTGGGCGGCCGGATCGGCGGTCGGCAAAGCCCGATGAAGAGACCGAAGCTCGCATGCCCCCGCCCTGCCCGACTTGCCGGCAGGCATTCGCGAACTCCCTGCGCTCAAGCCTCCCCGAGGCCGGAGACGTTCAGGGCGCCCGTGTCGCCGCGACGGGCCTGTAGCGCCCCTCCGGCGAGACAAAGGATCGTGAACAGCGCCTGACTGGCGATCTGCGCGGTGTTGCTCGTCGGATCGTATTGCGGCGCAACTTCGACGACGTCGCCGCCGACGATGTCGAGTCCGAGGCAGCCCCTCAGGATCGCCAGCGCTTCGGCCGAGCTCAAGCCCCCGACTTCCGGCGTGCCGGTGCCGGGCGCGAAGGCGGGGTCGAGGCTGTCGACGTCGAAGGTGACGTAGGTCGGGCCGCGCCCAACGACCTCGCGGATGCGTCCAACGATCGCCGCCGGCCCCATCGCGATCGCCTCCTCGGCGTGGATAACCGTCATGCCGGAATCGTAGGAGAACTCCCAGAGGTATTCGGCGGCGCCGCGGATGCCGATCTGAATCGTGCGCTCGGGATCGAGCGCGCCGTCGAGAACGGCCTGGCGGAACGGACCGCCGTGATGGAACTTGCAGCCTTCGAGCGCGCCGTCGGTGTCGCAATGCGCGTCTATGTGGATGAGCCCGACCGGCCGCGATTTGCCGACCGCGCGCAGCAACGGCAGGCTCACCGAATGGTCGCCGCCGACCGATAGCGGCACGACGCCGGCCTCGACCAGCCCGGCGGCGAAGGCCTCGATGTCCTCGTGGCAACGCGCGAGATCGTAGCGGCTGCCGAGCGGAACGTCGCCGACGTCGGCGACCGCGAACTCGGCCAGCGGCGCCATGCGCAGGACATGTTCGTAAGGCCCGATACGCTCGACGTTGCGCACCGCCCGCGGGCCGAACCGCGCCCCGGAGCGGTTGGTGACGCCGAGGTCCATCGGCGCGCCAAGCAGGGCGAAATCGATCTCGCCGCGCTTGGCCGCGGCGAGATCGGGCCGGTAGGGCGCGCGCAGCAAGGTCGGAACGCCGGCGTAGGGCGGCGGACGCTTTCCGGCGCTCTTGAACAGCGCGCTCGCGACGGCGCGGAAATGCGGATAGAAGATCCCGGCGTCGCCAGCGCCGCCATACTTGGCGCGCAACCGGTCGAGCTTCTGAGGATCGAACATTCTGCGCCTCGCTGGGCAAGAGTGAGCCGGCCTAGGTCATCTGGGCGATGAGCTTGGGAACGAGATAGGCATCGAGCGCCTCGGCGCCGCCTTCGGAGCCATAGCCGGAATCCTTGACGCCGCCAAAGGGCAATTCGGGCAGCGCCAGACCGTGGTGATTGATCGACACCATGCCGCTCTCGAGGTCGCGGCTGACGTCCGCCATCGTCTTCGCCGACCGGGTGTAGGCGAAAGCGGCCAGTCCATAAGCGAGGCGGTTGGCTTCGCGGATTGCCCCTTCGTAATCGCGAAAGGCGGCGACGACCGCGATCGGGCCGAACGGCTCCTCGTTCATCGCGCGCGCGGTCGTAGGAACGTCGACGAGGACGGTCGGCGCGAAGAAGTAGCCGCGGTTGCCGACGCGCGCGCCGCCGGCGGCGACTTTTGCGCCGCGCGCGACGGCGTCGGCGGTCAGCGCTTGCATCGTCTCGAGCCGGCGCCGATGGGCGAGCGGTCCCATGCCGACGCCGTCGACGAGGCCGTCGCCGACCTTGATCGCGTCGGCCGCCGCTGAGAACTCGTCGACGAATTGTCGATAGAGGCTCTCGTGCACCAGGAAGCGGGTGGGCGCGACGCAGACCTGGCCGGCGTTGCGGAACTTGGCCGCGGCGAGGAGCTTGACGGCGCGATCGAGATCGGCGTCGGCAAAGACGATCGCCGGCGCATGTCCGCCGAGCTCCATCGTTACGCGCTTCATGTGGGCGCCGGCCAGCGCGGCAAGCTGCTTGCCGACGGCGGTCGAACCGGTGAACGAGATCTTCCTGATCGTCGCGTGCGGGATCAGGTAGGCGGAGATCGCCGCCGGCTCGCCGAAGACGAGATTGAGCGCGCCCGCCGGCAGTCCCGCGTCGGCAAAGGCGGCGACCAGCGCCGCGCAACTGACTGGCGTTTCCTCCGGGCCCTTGAGGATGATCGAGCAGCCGGCCGCCAGCGCCGCGCCGATCTTGCGCACCGCCTGATTGAGCGGGAAGTTCCACGGCGAAAAGGCGGCGACCGGGCCGACCGGCTCCTTGACCACCATCTGGGCGACGTTGGGCGCGCGCGCTGGGATCAGCCGGCCGTAGGCGCGTCGGCCCTCCTCGGCGAACCAGTCGATCAAATCGGCGCAGGCGGCGACCTCGCTGCGCGATTCGGCGAGCGGCTTGCCCTGCTCCATCGTGATGACGCGCGCCAGGCTTTCCCCGCCTTGCCGCAGCAGCTCGGCGGCGCGCCGCAGCAGCCTCGATCTCTCGAACGCCGAGGTTCGCCGCCATTGCTGGAAGCCGTTTTCCGCCGCCGCCAGCGCCTCGTCGAGGTCCGTCTCGTTGGCGCAGGCGTAAGCGCCGATGGTCTCCTCGGTGGCGGGATTGAGCACCGGCGCCGAGCCGGCGCCCCCGGCGCGCCATCGTCCGTCGACGTAGAGCTGCGTGTCGGAAACCATCAGCCGTCCTTTCGCCGAAACGCGCCGCTGCGCCACGCGCCTAGAAGCCGAGCGCGCACCCATCCTTGCGCGAGTCGGAGCCGCCGAGCAGCGTCCCGCGCTCCCAATCGATCCAGATCGCTTGCGCGCCGCCGATCGCCCAGTTGGGCGCCCGTACGGCAAAGCCGCGCGCTTCGAGCGCCGCGCCGCAACGCTCGCGCAGGCGCTCCTCCATCTCGACGATCTTCGTTCCCGGCAGCGGAAACAGCCGCGGCAGATCGATCGCCGATTGCAGGTCGAGCCCATGATCGAACAGCTTCGAGAGCAGGTGCGCGTGGCCCATCGCTTGGTAATGTCCGCCCATGACGCCGAACGGCATCGAGACGCGGCCGTTCTCGGCGACCATGCCGGGAATGATGGTGTGCATCGGCCGCTTGCCCGGGCCGATGCGGTTGGGATGGCCGGGCGCGAGCGAGAAGCTCTGGCCGCGGTTGTGGAAGAGCACGCCCGATTTCGGGCTGACGAGGCCGCTGCCGTAGGAATGAAAAAGCGAGTTGATGAAGCTGACGGCGTTGCGCTCCCGATCGACGACCGCGATGTAGACGGTGTCGCGGTGCTCGGCGGCGGCGAAGGTCGGCAAGTCGTCGATCGCGCGCGAGAGGTCGATCTTCGCCGCCAGCGCGTCGGCCAGCGGGTCCGAGAGGAGATAGTCGACCGGCGCCTGGCGCGTCGCCGGGTCGGCGAGCAGCGCGTCGCGGGCCGCATAGGCGAGGCGCGTCGCCTCGATCTCGACATGGAGATTGTCGACGTCGAGCGGATCGGGCTTGATCTCGAACCGCGACAGGATCTTCAGGATCATCAACGCAACGATCCCTTGGCCGTTGGGCGGGCATTCGTAGATCGTCCGTCCGCGGAACGTCGTGGTGACCGGCGTCGCGTATTCGCCCTTGGCGCGAGCGAAATCCGCCGCCGTGTGCAATCCGCCGAGACCGCTGAGATAACCGACCATGTCGACGGCGATCGCCCCGCGATAGAACGCGTCGGGCCCTTCGCGACCAATCGCCTCCAGCGTCTGCGCCAGCTCCGGCTGGCGCTGGACGGCGCCGACGTCGGGCGCCTCGCCGTCGCTGAGGAAAGTCCGCTTCGCCGTCGGATCGCGGCTCAAGAGGTCGCGCTGCTTGCCGATGTCGTGCGCGATGCGCGGCGAAATGGCGTAGCCGTCGCGCGCCAACGCGATCGCCGGTTCAAGCGCCGCCGCCAGCGGCCGACGTCCGTGGTCGGCGATCAGGCGCGCCCAAGCTTCGACGGCCCCGGGAACCGTGACCGCGTGCGGAGAGTGGCGCTCGATCGCCGTCACGCCCT
This sequence comes from uncultured Alphaproteobacteria bacterium, assembly GCA_963755075.1. Lineage (GTDB taxonomy): Bacteria > Pseudomonadota > Alphaproteobacteria > Rhizobiales > Beijerinckiaceae > Roseiarcus. The sequence continues at coordinate 4,006 of CAVWKL010000018.1, read as the reverse complement.
GGCGTTCGTACCATTGCGCCGTCGCCGCCAGCGGCGTCCGTCCCGAGCCGTTATAGGCGACCACGTCGGGCGAGCCGCCGCGCGACAGCAGGACGAAGCAGTCGCCGCCGACCCCGGTCGAGCCCGCCTCGACGACGCATTGGACGGCGCACGCCGTCACCGCCGCATCGAGCGCATTGCCGCCGTCGCGCAGCGCCTCGACGGCGGCGAGCGTCGCCAGGGCATGGGAGGTCGCGGCCATCCCCCTTCGGCCCACCGCCAGCGATCGACCGGGAAGCTCGAAATTGCGCATCGCGTTCAGCTCGTCATCTGGTGGTCCGTTCGGGGCAAGCGGGCGACAGCGTCTCCTCGCCGCGACTGCGCCCGCGCCAGTCTCGCCGGGCGCTTCTCAAATCCCGAGCATCTTGATTCGCACCTTGGTCAAGTGATCGCGGATCGCCTCCGCCGCCTTCGGCGCGTCGCGCGCCGCGAGCGCGACGGCGATCGCGCGGTGCTCGTCCTGATAGCCTTTCCAGAAGGTCGCGTCGGTGTGGCCCTGCTTGATCTTCAGCCACGGTCGCTCGTGACGAACGCCGATGACCGCGTCGTAGACGCCGATGGCGAGACGGTTGTGGGTCGCTGCGACCAGATTGCGGTGGAACGCGCGGTCCCAATGTTCCCACTGTTCCCAGCCGCTGACGCTGTCGCCGCCCTCGACCGTTTCCATGATGAGCTTGAGGTCGTTGTCGCTGGCGTTCAGCGCGATCGCTTCGGCGAGGCCCGGCTCGAGCGCCAGCCGGAATTCCAACAGTTCAGCCGGACTGGTGTCGCGCAAAGCGAAAGCGTCGGCGCGCGGCGGGGCGGCCTGAACCACCGTGCCGTGGCCGACGCGGCGAATGATCTTCCCCGCCTCGTGGAGCTCGGCGAGGGCGGCGCGCACAACGCTTCGCGAGGCGCCGAACTGTTCGGCCAATTGGCGCTCGGCGGCGATCCGTTCGCCCGGCTTGACGCGCCCCTGATCAATGTTGCGCTCGATCGCCGCCTGCACCTGGGCGATCTGCTCGCGCGCGCGAGCGCGTATGTTCTGGCCTGACGACCTCGCTGGGTTGCGAATCCGCGCCTCGCCCGACACGCTGTCCCCTCAAACCGGAATTGAACCACTTGTTGACCAATTCACGCCGTACGCCAACCAACACCATTCCGCCTGCCGCATGTCAAGCCTAACAATTTTGCTGGTTGCGGTGCGAATTTGGGCGCCGAGCGGAATCTTTGCGCTTGCCTGTCGATCCCGTGAATGCCAATGTTGGACCAATACAGACCAAAAAGAGGGAGGGATCAGGGAGGATAGCGGGCGCCCGCTCGGCCGCCGCCGAAGCGCTCTCCTGCTCCACGACGCGCCTCGCGTCGCGGCAACAACGGACCGGCGAACGGGCGCGAGCCCGAGGGCCAAGCGCCGACGCCGACCGCGATCGGCGCAAGCCGCAATCCGCCGAGCCAAGCGCGAAACGTCCAAGAACGAGAGGACCACATGAGAACGTTCAGCAAGATAGCGACGATCACGGCGTTGGCCCTGTCCGCGCTCGCCTGCGCCGGGGGGGCGCGCGCCGACGACAAGCCGACCGCCATCACCATCGCCACCGAAGGCGCTTATGCGCCGTGGAACTTTACCGGAGCGGACGGCAAGGCGGCAGGGTTCGAGATCGATCTCGCCAACGACCTCTGCGCCCGAATGAAGATCAAATGCACGATCGTCATCCAGGACTGGGACGGGCTCATCCCCGGCCTGACGGCGGGCAAGTTCGACGTCATCATGGCGTCGATGTTCATCACCGACAAGCGGTTGCAGGTCATCAACTTCAGCCGTCCCTACGCCATCGACCCGTCGACCTTCGCCGTCGCCAAGACGAGCCCGCTCGCCAAGTCGGACCTGACCGGCAAGTACAATCTCAACGACGAAGCCGCGGCGCAGCCGACGATCGACAAGATGAAGCCGCTGCTGAAGGGAGAGGTCGTCGGCGTCCAGGCCGCGACCACCAATCAGCAGTTCCTCAAGAAGTACTTCGACGGCGTCGTCGACATCCGCGAATACAAGACGACGCAGGAACACGACCTCGATTTGTCGGCCGGCCGCATCGACGCGCTGTTTGCGCAGCACACGGCGTTGGCGGCGACGCTGTCCAAGCCGGAGTTCTCCGCCTACGCCGTCGCCGGGCCGGAATTCCTCGGCGGCGTCTTCGGCCGCGGCACCGGGGCGGGAATGCGCAAGTCGGACGCGGCGCTGCTCGCTCTCTTCAACGACGCGATCGCAGCGGCGATGGCCGACGGCACGATCAAGACGCTTTCGCTGAAGTGGCTGAAGGCCGACGTCACGCCGCCGCAATGACCGACGACGGCTTCCGCCGCCGCCAGCCGGCGGAAGCCGTTCGCCGGCGCGGATGGGCATAGAGTGGCGCCCGCCATGCTCGAACTGATTGGTTTTGGCCCAGAGGGTTGGGGGCCGGCGCTGCTGTGGGCGGCGGCAATGACCCTCGCCTTGTCGGTGGCGGGATTCTTGACCGGCGCCGCGCTCGGCGCGATTGCGGCGTTCGCCAGATTGAGCGGCGATCGCTTGGCGCGCGGCGTCGCCTTCGCCTACAGCGTGCTGTTTCGCGGCGTGCCGGATCTTCTGACGATCTACCTTCTCTATTTTGGCGGCAGCGTCGCGCTGACCATGGTCGCCCGCGGGTTCGGGGCGCGCGGCTTTGTCGGGTTGCCGGGGTTCGCCACCGGCATGGTGGCGCTCGGCGTCATTTCGGGCGCCTATCAGGCCGAGGTCTATCGCGGCGCCTATCTCGCCATCCATCGCGGCGAGCTCGAGGCGGCGCGCGCCTTCGGGATGTCCGGACTGACGATGCTGCGCAAAGTCGTCGCGCCGCAAGTCCTGCGCTACGCCGTTCCCGGCCTCGGCAACGTCTGGCAGCTGGTGCTGAAGGATTCGGCGTTGGTCTCGGTCATCGGCCTCGTCGAACTCATGCGCGAGGCGCAGGTCGGCGCCGGATCGACCCGCGAACCGTTCGTCTTCTTTTGCGCCGCAGCGACGCTCTATCTCGTCATCGCGGTGGCAACCGGCGCGCTGTTCCGTCGAGTCGAACGCCACAGCCGGCGCGGCGTCAGGACGGTTTGATGGATATCGCGTTCTTCGCCGACACTTTCGTCCAGCTGCTGAAGGGAGCGCCGCTGACTCTGGAGCTGGCGGCGACGTCGGTCGCCCTGGGCTTCGTCCTGGCGCTGGCCCTGGCGGTCGCCCTGCAGATTGTCCCGAGGGCGGCCGCCTTGCCGATCCGCGGCTATGTCGCAGCGTTCCGCGGCACGCCGCTCCTCGTCCAGATCTTCCTCATCTACTATGGCCTCGGGCAGTTTCGCCCGACGCTGCAGGCGCTCGGCCTGTGGGGCTTCTTCCGCGAGCCATACTGGTGCGCCATTCTCGCCTTGACCCTCAACACCGCCGCCTACGGAACCGAGATCATTCGCGGCGGGCTGCAATCCGTGCCGCACGGTCAGATCGAGGCGGCGCGCGCCTGCGGGATGTCGCCCTGGAAGGTCTACCAGCTGGTCGTCCTGCCGATCGCCCTGCGCCAAGCGCTGCCGAGCTACGGCAACGAGATCATCCTGATGATCAAGGGCACCTCGCTGACCTCGATCGTCACCTTGCTCGAAATCACCGGCGTCGCGCAGCAGATCATTTCCCAGACCTATCGCGCGGTGGAGGTGTTCGCTTGCGCCGGCGCCATCTATCTCGCGATGAATTATGTCGTCGCGCGCCTGCTGGCGACGCTCGAGCATCGGCTTTCTCCACACCTGCGAACCCCCGACATCGAGGACGCGGTCGCGATTGAAGGAGGCCTGCATTGAACGAAGCGCCCGCAGCCGTGCGTGAAGAGCGCGTCAAGGCGGAAGCGCGGACGGCGGTGGTCGTCGTCGACCTGCACAAGAGCTTCAATGCGCTCGAGGTGCTCAAGGGCGTGTCGCTGACCGCGCGCGAGGGCGA
>CAVWKL010000017.1:0-5523 GCA_963755075.1 uncultured Alphaproteobacteria bacterium | reverse complement strand
CGCACCGGCACTTTGGCGACGCTTGGGCGCGAGGGCGGCGCGCCGCTGACGACCTGGGTCGGCTTCGCCAGCGACTTTGACGGCGCGCCGTTGTTCTTATTGTCGGCGATCGCCCAGCACACCAAGAACCTGGCCGCCGACCCGCGCGGCTCGTTGCTGCTGACCGATCCGCCCGATCGCGGCGACCCGCTCAATCACCCCCGCGTGACCCTCGGCGGCCCGATCGCGTCCCATTCCGACCCTTACGCCCGCAAGCGCTATCTCCAACGCAATCCCAAGGCGAAGCTCTATGCGCCGTTCGCCGATTTCGCCGTTTACCGGATGCGGGTCGAAACGGTCCATTTCAACGGCGGGTTCGGCCGCGCCGAGGCGCTGACCGCCGCCGACGTCTTGGCGCCCGAGGCGGACGCCTCCGCCCTGATCGAGGCCGAGGATCGCCTGCTCGAGGAGGTCAACGCGCGCGGCGGTTCGGTTCTTTCCCGCCTGGCCGCGCTCGGCGATCCGGGCCGGCGCGCCTGGCGGGCGATCGGTCTGGACGCCGCGGGTCTCGATCTGGCGGCGGGCGGTCGGGCGGCGCGGGTCGATTTCCCGGCGCCCGCGTTCGACCCGCAAGGCTGGCGGCGACGTCTCGAAGAGGCGTTGGCGAAAGGCGAGGCCTGACGGATCAGCGATTGGGCGCCTCACGAGGCCGACAGACGGCGGCTCTGCACGGCGACGCGCCAGGCGTCGAGGTCCGACAACATCGCCCGGGCGGCTTGGCCCGCGAGCGCCCGCAGGGCGGCCAAGTCGAGCGCGCCCACGAGGCGGAATTTCAGCGCTTGCAGTTCCATCGCCGTGCGGCGCGAACGACGCGCCAAATCCTCGAAATCGCCGAACAGACGGACGCCGTACGAGGCGGTGGCCGCCGCCGGCAGAAAGATCGACGCCGCCAGACCCCAGAGTTCAAAATCCGGCAAACGCGCCCAACCCGCCAGTTTGGCGCCGAGATAGAGGGCGTTGATGACGAGCGAGGCCATGAGCAGCGCCAGACCGACGCCTTCGAAAAGCCGGTCGCGCCGCTCGAGCCGTTCGGCGTTGACCAAGTGGTAGGACGACTGCTCGTCGACGAGCGCCAAGAGGATATCGCGCGCCTCGTCGAGGAGTTCGGCGAGATCGCCGGAAAACAACGGGAGTTCGCGGGCGACCGCGCGTGCGTACCACCCCGGCCATGCGGCCTGGCCCGGCTTCAGGCCGAGCGGCCAGGCGCCCAGCAGCCACGGCGTGGAGACGAGGCGCAGACGCTCCACCACCTCGCGCGCTTCAAACCACTGATAGTGCCATCGCCGATGCGTCGCCCAAAGGACGAGACCGCCCACCAGCGCCACGGTGAAGAATTCGAACCCCGCCGCCAGGACATGAAACCCATGGGAATGAGAGGCGGCGGCGACGAAAAACGCGGCGACGGCGGACACCGCCGAACTGAACAGAAAAAGTCGGCGATAGCGGCCGGCGCTTCGACCCGCGACGTCCTCGGCCGCCAGCAGCGCGTCGGCATATAGTTTCGCCGCGTTCAGATTTGCGGGCGAGGCCGCCATCGCCGCGCTGACGCGCGGCCACTGCGAGCGCGGGCGCTCGATATCCGTGCCGTCGAAGACGAGGCTCGCGTGGGCGCCGCTCTTGGGCTTGGCGAGGCGGCATGACAGATATTCGGCCAAGCCGAACCGCTCCTGCGGCGAGGCCGGCGGCGCGACCAGCCGCTCGATGACGGCGGCAAGACAGGCCTCGACCGTGCGCGGCGCGATGTCCTGGGCGCGCCGAAGGAAGGTTTCGTCGCTGAGATCGTCCGGCCAAAGCATGCGCGAAGCGCCGTCCGCGGGGTCGACGACGACGATCGGCAAGCCCCAGCGCACCGCTTCGTCGACGATCGCGCCGGTGCCGCCGCGGCCTTCCGCGGGCTTGCCGTCCCAGACCGCAACGAGGATGTCGGATTGCGTCAGCATGGTGAGGCCGGCGGCTTCGAAAGATCGCGGCAGCCGATCCGCGACTGCTTGCTCGGGGGCGCCGGTCAGCGGGAGAACGAGGCGCGCGCGCGCCGCGGCGAGCAAAGCGTCGAATTCGCCGCGCGAATCGTCGTCGGTGAAGGTGCCGACGTAGATCGATTCCGAACAAGGCAGCACCACGTTCGAGCGCGAATCCGGCGGCCAGTGCGGCCCGGGCGGCGATGCGGTCGGCGCCTTCGGCGAGCGAGGACACCAGCGTGAGCGCGGGCGCCGTTGCGGCGAACGGTTGGCGCACGCCGAGGTCGAGCCCGGCGAGGGCTTCAATGGTTGCGCGAAAGAAGCGCCCGAGGCCCTTCTCGACGGCGTCGACGTCGAAGACGTGCGCATTCGGCGCGCCGGCCGGGGGCGGATTGCGGTGCAGGCGATGTCCGGTGACGCCGATCGTCAGGGCGAGCCGCGGCTTAGGAGGAAAATTGATCAAGGCCGCTTGCCTCCCATGCCCGCAGAGGCCGCCATTTGTCCGCCGATTCCCGCCGATTTCAAGCGATATTTCGCTCGACATTGCCGTCGGTTTGAATTTCAACTTGTTTTCGGTTCTCGATCCGGCGTTCACCATCCATCGGCCTCGAAATGTCGCAGTCCACCGCTTCGCCGCCCGGTGAAGACGACCATCGTCTCCCCGCCGTATTGAACGCTCTTTGGGCCGCCGGCGCGGCGGCGGAGCCGGAGGCGGCGGAAGCCGCGTTTCGCGCCCTCGCGGCCGCCGTGCGGCTCGCTGTGGTCCGCTGGCCGGAGTTCTATCGCGAAATCGCGCTCGCGCGTCTGCTCTACGCGCGCAACGAGCCGCCGGCGCCGGCGATCCTGGCGGCGGCCGAACGTTCGGGATTGATCGGCGAGCCGCGCAATTGGGCCGAGGGCGGCGCGGAAGCCGAAAGCGACATCGCAATCCTCGCCTGGCGCGATTTCGGCGCGATCCCGGACGGGCTGCCCGCGCTGGTTGCCACGGCCGGCGGCGGTCCGCCGAGGTTTGCCGCGCGCGGCCCGGTCGCGCCCGGGCTCGAACGCGTCGCGGCGCGTCGCGGCGACGTCGCCGCGACGCCCGACCTGCTCGCCGAGGCGCTGCTGGCGCCGCCGCGCAGGCTCATCGAGCGTCGCAAGCTGCGCGACTATCTGAGCGAGGACATTCGCGCGCGACCGAAGCGCTTCGAATACGAGTTTCTGCTGCGGCTGATCGGCGAGCGCGCCGGCGACGCGGCAGGCCCGGACGACGCCTGGGAGCGGGCGGCCAAGGTCAACGCGGCGGCGAGCATCGATCGCGGCGCGACGCTCGGCTGGCTGCGCGCCGAATACCAACGGGCCGACGCCTTGGCGCTCGCCTACGGCCTGCGCTGGCGCAGCACTTTGGCGGCGCGTTCGTTCCTGCTGTTCGGCGCGAATCTGCTGTCGGGCCTGATCGGCGCGCTCGTGCCCACCCTCACCCTGGTGACGATTCCCATCCAGGTCGTCGCCACGGCCCTGATTTATCTCGATCAATTCATCTCCAGGCGACGGCGCTGGCGCGGCAAGTGGATTGGCTATCGGCGTGTGGCCGAGGCGGCGCGCATCGCGCGCTATTGCGTTCTGGCCGGCGCGCCGTTGGTCCGAGCGACGCCGCCGTCCTGGATCGATTGGCGGCTGGAGCGAATCGTGCGGCGCGGCGAGCCGGCGGCGGCCCTCACCGAGGCCGACGCCGCGGCGTTCCTCGGCTATCTCCGCGAAGTCGAAATCGGTCGGCAGATCGCCTACCACCGAGGGGCCTATCGGCGCTTTCGACGGCTCGACGCCCACTTGCGGCGGGCGGCCATGGCGGCTCTGCTGGCGATCGTCGCGCTCTGCGTCGTCCTGGGCGCCGTCGCGATCGTCGGCCTCCTGCCGAAGACCACGCCTGTGCTCGGCGCGATCGGCATGGCGCTGAGCGCCGCTCCCGGCCTCTACGCCGCCTTGAGCGGCCTGCGCGGTCAACTCGACGTCGAGCGCCAGGCCGAGCGCGCCGCGCGCATCGGCCTGGCGCTGCGCGGCTTGCGGCGCACGCTCGAGGGCGCGCCGCCGAGCCCGGCGTTGGCGCGGGCCGCGGCGACGAGCGCCGCCGCGATCATGCACGAGGACGTTTCGTCCTGGGATCGCGTCATGGAGATAGTATAATCGCGCCGACTCGAGGAGGGTTCGATGAGCGACGCCACGCCTGTGATCGCTGCCGCCCGCGACGCCCATCTCTTCACTCCCGGCGCGAAGCGAATCTTGGCGCTCGACGGCGGCGGCGTGCGCGGCATCGTCGCCCTGGCGTTTCTTAAGAAAATCGAACAGACGTTGGAGGCTGAGGCCGGCCGGTCGGTGCGGCTGTGCGACTATTTCGATCTCATCGGCGGCGCCTCGACCGGCGCCATCATCGCCGTCGGCCTGGCGCTCGGCCATAGCGTCGATCAAATCCGCGACTTCTACGTGCGTCTGGCGCCGCGCGTCTTTCGCTCGCCCTGGCTGCGCCTTCCCGGCTGGAAGGCGATCTTCGAGGCCGGCGTCCTGGCCGAGGAGCTGCGCGGCGTCATCGGCGATCGCACGCTCGATACGCCGGACTTGCAGACCGGCATCGGCGTCATGCTCAAGCGCATCGACACCGCCAGCACTTGGATTCTGACCAACAATCCACGCTCGAAGTACTGGGACACTCCTCCAGACCACGCCTTTATCGGCAACCGGCACTATCTTCTCGGACAGATCGTTCGCGCGAGCACCGCGGCGCCGCACTATTTCGATCCGCAGGAAATCGAGATCGTCCGCGGCGAGCCGCCCGGACTGTTCGTCGACGGCGGGCTGACGCCGCACAACAATCCGGCGCTGGCGCTTTTCCTTGCGGCGTTCGTGCCGCAATACGGCCTGGGATGGGAAGTCGGGCCGCAAAAGCTCACCATCGTCTCGATCGGCGCGGGAACGTTCCGCGCCCGCATCGATTCGCGCTCGCTGAGCAAGGGGCCCTCGGCGAGGGTCGCCTTGCGCGCCATGATCCAGCAGATCGGCGACAATCAGCAACTCGTCCTGATGTTGATGTCGCTGCTCGGGGAAAGCCCGACGCGCTGGCTGATCAATTCCGAGATCGGCGATCTCGGCGCGGCGCCGCCCCCGCGCGGCGCCCTCTTTCGTTTCCTGCGCTACGACATGAAGCTCGAAGCGCCATGGTTCAGCGACGCGCTCGGCGAGACGGTGACCGAGACGCAAATCGCCCAAATGCGGCGCCTCGACGACGCGGGGTCGATGCCCCTGCTCGAAGCGCTCGCCCACCGCGCCGCCGAAAAGCAAATTCGCAGGGAGGATTGGACCTCGCCGTCCGCTGCGACGTAACGGCTCTCGCCTTTCTGTCGCTGCAATGCAATGAATGTCTCGCGCGGCGCCGGACGCGCCGCATCCGCGGCCCAAAAAGGAGTTCGTCCATGTCGCTCGCCAAGCGCCACGCCCTCGTCACCGGCTCCACCAGCGGCATCGGTCTGGCGATCGCCCGTGCGCTCGCCAAGGA
>CAVWKL010000016.1:0-20423 GCA_963755075.1 uncultured Alphaproteobacteria bacterium | reverse complement strand
GCCTCCCGGCCCACGCCGGAAATCACTGGAAATTCGACGTCGTCAACAAATCCGAGACCGCCGCGATCGAGTTCCGCACCCAGGAAGACGGCGAGTGGAGCTCCAATTGGATCAAGCGACCGCATCGAACCGGGCGACACGTTCAACATGGATTTCGGCACCGACAAGGGCGACTGCACGGTGCGCACCCAGATCCGCTTCACCGACGGCAGCTATTTCGACGCCAACGTGGACTACTGCAATGTCAGCACCCTCTATATCCATGAAAACAAGCTGACTTGGGAGTGAGGCCGGCCGCCTCGAGCTTTTGCGCTAAGCGGGCGAGCCCGTAGGCTCGCTCGCCTCGTCACGAACACGGTTGTTTGGCGTCTTTCGCGCCGCGACGAGGCTTTTGACCCGTCTGGCCGGGCTCGGCCGCTTCCACTCAAAAGTCAGCCCAAAGACCTTCGGCAAGCCCCTGGCCATGGCCCCGCTTGATGGCTTATGAGATCATTTCATGAACATGGACGCGATTCGCATTCTCGGCGTCGACCCCGGCCTGCGCAACACCGGTTGGGGGCTGATCGAGGCGGCGGGGACGCGGCTGAGCTTCGTCGGCTGCGGTTCGATCCACACCGACGCCGCCACCTCGCTCGCCGAACGGCTGGCGCTCATCCATCGCGCGTTGGCGCGGCTCGTCGAAGAGGAGGGGCCGGCCGAGGCGGCGGTCGAGGAGACGTTCGTCAATCGCGATCCGCAATCGACGCTGAAGCTCGGCCAGGCGCGCGGCGTCGCGCTCGCCGCGCTGGCGCTGCAGGGCCTGCCGGTCGCCGAATACGCCGCCAATCTCATCAAGAAGACGGTTGTCGGCGTCGGCCACGCCGAGAAGGCCCAAGTGGCGATGATGGTCAAGATGCTGCTTCCCTTGAGCCAGGCGCGCTCGCCCGACGCCGCCGACGCGCTCGCCGTCGCGATCTGTCACGCTCAACACCGCGCCGCGCGCGCCAGAGGCGCGGCATGATCGGCAAGCTCAAAGGCGTCGTCGACGACGTCGGCGGGGACGAGCTGATCCTCGACGTCAACGGGGTCGGCTACGTCGTCGCCGCCTCGGCGCGCACGTTGCGCGCGCTGCCCGCCGTCGGCGAGGCGGCGACGCTGCATATCGAGACCCAGGTGCGCGAGGACGCGATCCGGCTCTTCGGCTTCCTCACCGAGGCCGAGCGCGACTGGTTCCGTCTGTTGCAGAGCGTGCAGGGCGTCGGCGCCAAGGTCGCGCTCGGCATCCTGGGCGCGTTGTCAGGCGAGGCGCTGAGCGCGGCGATCGCCCATCAGGACAAGGCGATGATGGCGCGGGCGCCCGGCGTCGGCCCCAAGCTCGCCGCGCGCCTGGTCTTGGAGCTCAAGGACAAGGCGCCGGCCTACGGCGTCGCCGATTTGGGCGGGACGATCGCGGAGACCGAGCCGGGCTCGAAATTGCCGAAGGAGGCGCAAGACGCCGTGCTCGCGCTCGTCAGCCTCGGCTACGCCCGCCCGCAGGCCTCGCTCGCCGTCGCCAAGGGCGTTGCGGCGCTGGGCGTCGAGGCGCAGACGGCGGCGCTGATCCGGCTGGGCTTGAAGGAGTTGGCGCAGTGAACGCCTTGACCTGCGCCGCGCATTTCGCCAGCCTGCCCAAGGTGGTCTGCTTCGCGAAGACGGCTCCATGACCTCGCCTCCCCGCCGCCTCGTCTCCGCCGAGAAGCGTCCCGAGGACGAAACGGCGCTGCGGCCGCAGGTTCTCGCCGACTTCACCGGCCAGGAGGCGGCGCGCAAGAATCTGAAAGTGTTCATCGAATCGGCGAAATCGCGCGGCGAGGCGCTCGACCACGTGCTGTTCGTCGGCCCGCCGGGTCTCGGCAAGACGACGCTCGCGCAGATCGTCGCGCGCGAGCTCGGCGTCAATTTCCGCTCGACCTCCGGCCCGGTCATCGCCAAGGCCGGCGATCTTGCCGCCCAGCTCACCAACCTCGAGCAGCGCGACGTGCTGTTCATCGACGAGATCCATCGCCTCGCCCCGGCGGTGGAGGAGATTCTCTATCCCGCGATGGAGGACTTCCAGCTCGATCTCATCATCGGCGCCGGGCCCGCGGCGCGCTCGGTCAAGATCGATCTTGCGCAATTCACCCTGATCGGCGCGACGACGCGCGCCGGGCTGCTGACGACGCCGCTGCGCGACCGCTTCGGCATTCCGGTGCGGCTCAATTTTTACACCGTGCCCGAGCTCGAAAGCATCGTGCGGCGCGGCGCGCGGGTGATCGGGCTCGCGCTGGCGGAGGAAGGCGCCAACGAAATCGCCCGCCGTTCGCGCGGCACGCCGCGCATCGCGGGGCGCCTCCTGAGGCGGGTGCGCGACTTCGCCGTCGTCGAAGGGGCGAAGTCCGTCACCCGCGCCATCGCCGACGGCGCGCTGCGCCTGCTCGACGTCGACGCCATCGGCCTCGATCAGATGGACCGGCGCTATCTCGACACCATTGCGGTCAGTTTCGGCGGCGGCCCGGTCGGCGTCGAGACCATCGCCGCCGCGCTCTCCGAGCCGCGCGACGCGATCGAGGAGATCATCGAGCCTTATCTCATCCAGCAGGGTTTCGTGCAGCGCACGCCGCGCGGCCGGCTCTTGACCCCGCACGCGTTCAAGCATCTGGGCCTTGCCGAACCGCCGCGGGAGGGCGCGCCGGCGAGCCTCTTCGAAGAGGATGGAAACGCCGCGCCATGACGGGGGCGCAAAGGCGATAATTTGTGCTAGACGACGCGCGCGCCGACGCGCGCCGTCATCGTGAGTTTGGACGAAGCTTGTGCCGACCCTCTTCCGCTTCCTCGTCATCGTCGGCGCGCTCGCCGCCCTCATCTACGGCGGCATGATCGCGCTGGTGGCGAACGTGAAAGTGCAGCCGCGCGAAATGACCGAGATCGTCACCCTCCCCAAGGCGCCGCCGTGACCGCGCCGCGGTCGGTTCGCGACCCCCGCCTCGTCGAGGCGTTTCTCGAGGCGATCGCCTCGGAGCGCGGCGCGAGCCGCAACACCATCGAGGCCTATCGGCGCGATCTCGCCGACTACACGGACTTCCTCGCCGCGCGCGGGGCGAATGCGCTGAAAGCCTCGAGCGCCGAGGTTCGCGGCTTCATCGCCGCGCGCGGCGCCGACGGGCTCGCGGCGGCCTCGCTGGCGCGCCGGCTCTCCTCGGTGCGCCAGTTCCACAAGCACCTCTACCTCGAGGGCCGGCGCGACGACGATCCGACGCTGGCGATCGAGGGGCCGCGCCGCGCCCGCCCGCTGCCGAAAGTCTTGAGCGTCGCGGAGGTCGACCGTCTGATCGCTGCGGCGCGAGAGGGGCTCGAGGCCCCGGAGCGTCCGCCGCGCGCGCGGCTCGCGACGGCGCGCATGGCGTGCCTGATCGAGTTGATCTACGCCTCGGGCCTGCGCGTCTCCGAACTCGTCGCCTTGCCGAAGTCGGCGGCGCGCGCCAAGGAGCCGCTGATCGCGGTGCGCGGCAAGGGCGGCAAGGAACGCCTGGTGCCGATTTCGGTCCCGGCGCGCGCCGCGATGAGGGCCTATCGCGACCTGCTCGACCAGCACGCACCCGCCGCCGCCGCCGGCCCCTGGCTCTTCCCCGCCGACAGCGACAGCGGGCACCTGACGCGCCAAGCCTTCGCGCGCGATCTGAAGGCGACGGCCGCCGCGGCGGGGATCGCGGCGGCCCGCGTAAGTCCGCACGTGCTGCGCCACGCCTTCGCCAGCCATCTCCTGCAAAACGGCGCGGATCTTCGCGTCGTCCAGGATCTGCTCGGCCACGCCGACATCTCGACCACGCAGATCTACACCCACGTGCTCGACGAGCGCGCCAAGGCGATGGTGCGCGACCTGCACCCGCTGGGCGACGAGGACGGCTCATGAGCGCGGCGCCGTGGCGAGCGACGCTCGACGGCGTCGTCATCGCCTGCCGGCTGACGCCCAAGGGCGGGCGCGATTCGATCGACGGCGTCGCCACGCTGTCGGATGGGACCTGCGTGCTGCTGGCGCGGGTGCGCGCGGCGCCGGAGGACGGCAAGGCCAACGCGGCGCTGTGCCGGCTGATCGCGGAGAGGCTCGGCGTGGCGGCCTCGAAGGTCCGGCTCGTGGCCGGGGCGAAGAGCCGGCTGAAGCAGGTGGCGGCGACGGGGGAGGCGGGGGCGCTGGCGGCGCGGTTGGAGGGCGCGGCGGGCGTCTAGATTCGTGACTGCGACGAATTTCTGGGCGGGACTGTAGAGGCGGCCGCCGACCGCGTTCCTGGAGCCGCAAGCGCGCGGCGAGATGTGGCGCCGCCGCCTGGGAATTCTCCCGGATTCCCCTAGATTTGGCGTAAGACTGGGGTGGAGCGAAAGCGGCGAGGGCGGGAAGCGAATGGTCGAGAGCGTGCGCATCTTCGTCTCCTCGCCCGGCGACGTTCCCGACGAGCGGCTGCGCGCGTCCCTGGTGGTGAGCCGGCTCAAGCGCGAATTCGCCCGTTTCTTCGACCTCTCCAAGGTGCTGTGGGAATACGAGCCGATGCTCGCCTCGGGGCATTTCCAGGACGTCATCGATCCGCCGTCGAACGCCGACATTTTTGTCCTGATCCTTTGGTCGCGACTGGGAACCCCGTTGCCGGAGCGAACCGAGGCGCGCCAATACCGCGGGCTCGACGACGCGCGCACGCCGGTGACCGGAACGGAATGGGAGTTCGAAGACGCGCTGCGGGGCTATCGCGAGCGCAAGAGCCCCGATCTCTTGGTCTATCGCAAGACGGCGAAAGGCTTAGCCGAATTCTCCGGCCTCGAGGACCTGGAGGCGGCGGCGCTGCAAAAGCGCGCGCTCGATCTGTTTTGGGACCGCTATTTCGGCAACGCCGCGACGACGTTCAAGGCCGGCTTCAACCTGTTTGCGAGCCTCGACGAATTCGAGGCCAAGCTCGAATCGCATCTGCGCGAGCGGCTGCGCGCGCGGTTGCCGCCGGGCCCGCTGAGGAGCACGCGCCGATCGGGCGATGCGGTCGAATGGTGGTCGGGCTCGCCCTACCGCGGCCTGCAGGCGTTCGATTTCGACCACGCGGCGGTCTTCTTCGGCCGCGAGCGCGCCGAACGCGAGATCAGCGAAGCGCTGGTGCGCAACGCCGCCCAAGGCGCGGCCTTCATGCTCGTTCTGGGCGCGAGCGGCTCGGGCAAGTCGTCGCTGGTGCGCGCCGGGCTGCTGCCCGATCTCACCGCCGCGGGAACCGTCGAGGGCGTCTCCACCTGGCGGCGGGCGATCCTTGCCCCGGCGGACCTCGCGCCCGATCCCTTCATCGGCCTGACCAAGGCGCTTCTGAACAAGACCGCGCTGCCCGAGCTTCTCCGCGTCGGCTTCAGGGAAAGCGAAATCGCCGAACACTTGCGCGCCGGCGATGCGCTCGCCGCCGTGCCGTTGCGTATGGCGATCGAGCGCGCCGCCGCCGAGGACGTCAACGGCCTGCCCCCCGGCATGCGCAAGGGCCGCCTCGTCCTCGTGCTCGACCAAATGGAGACGCTCTTCACCCTGGCGTCGTTCTCCAACGAGACGCGGGCGGCGGTCGACGCCTTGCTGGCGAGCTTGGCGCGCGGCGGGCTCGTCTGGGTGACCGCGACATTGCGCAGCGACTTCTTCCATCGCCTCGGCGAGCTGCCGAACTTGAGCGCGCTCGCCAACGGCGCCGGCCAATATCATCTGGCCGCGCCGAACGACGCCGAGCTCGAATTGATGATTGCGCGCCCCGCGGAAGTGGCGGGAATTTCTTTCGAGGCCGACGAACGAGACGGCGTCAGCCTGGCCGCGACGATCCGTCAGGCCGCCTCGCGCGACCCGGCGTCGTTGCCGCTTCTCTCTTTCGTTTTGGACGAACTCTACCGCCGCGACGCCGAAGGCGGCGGGGACGTCATGACCTACGCCGCCTATCGCGCGCTGGGCGGCCTCGAAGGCGCGATCGCCCGGCACGCCGAGAGCTTTGTCGAGGCCCTGCCGGCCGATTTGGCCGCCGCGCTGCCGGCGCTGCTCATCGCCATGGTCGAGGTCGACGAATTGCGCGGCGTGACGACGGCGCGCGCCGTGCGCCCGTCACAGATCGCAGATGAGCGCCAGCGGCGGCTCGCCGAGCGGCTGGTGGCGGAACGGCTGGCCGTCGCCGACGGCATGGCTGATTCCGCCACCATCAAGCTCGCCCACGAAGCTCTGCTCGTCCACTGGCCGCGCCTGGCGGCGCTGATCGAGGAGCACCGCGAATTCCTCATCGTGCGCAGGCGCTTGCAAGCCGAGGCGGCCAACTGGGAGAGCCACGGCCGGCACGCCGACTATTTGCTGCCCTCGGGTCTGCGCCTGGCCGAGGCGAAGGATCTATTGTCCCGCAACGACAATCTCGATCCCGAGATCGTCGCCTTGGCGACCGCTTCGCTCGACGCCGAGCGGGCTCGAATCGCCGCCGCCGAGAGCGCCAGGGAGGCGGCGCTGCGCGCCGAACTCCGCCGTTCGCGGCGCGTCGCGGCAATCGTCAGCGCCCTCTTCGCCGTGGCCTTGGTCGGCGGCCTCTTCGCCTGGTTCGAGCGCACGATCGCAACCGACGCGCTCGCCAAGGCGGAGACGAGCTATCTCGCCGCCATTCACCAGGCGGTCGACGACTTTCAGCTCCTCGAAGACAATTTCAACTCGGGAAATTTGAAGCCCGAGATCATCGAGGCGATGGTCGAGAAATCGCAGGCGACGATCAACAGCCTGCCCAGCTCCGCCGACACGGTCGAGGTCACCGCCGCGCGCGCCCAATTGCTCGATATTTTCGGCTTGATGGAACTCGCCGTCAACGACTCGAAGGCGCTCGTTTCGGCGCGCCAGGAGAATGACCTCGTCGATCGCCTGCTCGCTGCGGACCCCGGCAATGCGCGCTGGCTGAGGCTCAAGGCGATCGCCCGGGGCCAGTTGAGCGACGTGTCGCAATGGCAATGCGACAACGGCGAGGCCATCGCCGAGGCCCGGGTCTCGCTTGCGACCGGCAAGCCCCTGCTCGCCGCGAGCCCCGGCGACGACTTCCTGCACGACCGCCTCCTGACCGACGATGAAACGATCGGCGACGCGTCGCGCGCGCTCGGCGACGTCGCCGCGGCGCAGAGCGCCTACGCCGACATGCTCGAGGATATCGAGGCGGCGGTGAAAGCCCATGCGGGCGACGTCCGATGGCTCGCCGATCTGGCTTTTGCGCAAGAGCGCGTCGGCGATATCGCGCTGCTGACGGATCAGCCGACGCAGGCCGCCGCCCGCTACAACATCCAGCTTGCGGTCGCCGCGCAATTGGCCGCCGATCACCCCATCGAAGCCAACTATCGCGAAGCCGTTGCGAAAGCGCATGAGAAGCTCGGCAACGCCGCCTTGGCGGGCGGCGACCTCGAGACGGCCTTGACGCGATACCAGCAGTATCTCGCCGACGCCGAGGCCTTGGCGAAGGGAGAGCCGACGAAATTTCGCTATCAGCTCTTCGTCGCCATCGCCAATCAGCGGATCGGCGAGGCCTACCTCAGGCAGAACAAATTGCCGGACGCGTCGAAGGCGTTCGAGGCCTATCGGAAACTGTCCGCCGATCTCCGGGACCGCGACCCCGCCAACGCTCTCGCCCTTTACGGCCTCGCCAACGCCGACCGCGAGATCGGCGATGCGGCGCTCGCGGGCGGCGATCCCGCCGCGGCGCTGGATTCCTATCGGCAGTCCCTGTCGTTGGCGCAAGACCTTACCGCCAAGCCTTGTCAGAACGGCACCTGGCGGAAGGCCCTCGCCATGGCCTATCGAGGGATCGGCCTGGCGCTTGAGGCTGAGGGCGATGGTAAGGGGGCGCAGACGCAATACGCCCAATGCGCGGCCGTGGACGTCAAACCGCTCGTTTGGGCCGAAGAATCGGTCTTGCCCCGCGATGTGGTCAAATCCTGCCGCGAGGCTGCGCAGCGCCTCGGGGCTGCGCAGCCGCCTTGAGGCGGGGCCTTTCGAGACATCGTTGGCGTGTCCCGGCGATCCCCCCTCGGGCGGGGGGCGGAGAGGGCGGCCCAAAATCGAAACGCCCTTCGCGCAATCAAATCAATATCGGCGCGGGCGTGAGGTTCGCCCCCTTCGACGACGGCGCGGAAGCGACGGCCTCTTCAAGACTTGGCGTCACTGCCTCCTTGCGGCCATCGCGTCGTAATAGACCGTCCAACAGCATTTCGACATGCAGATCGATCAACGCATCGGTCGCCACCCAGTCGAATTCGGGGTATGCGACCACCAGGGAGACGAGACCGTGCATCGAGGCCCAGACCGACTGGGCGACGCCGCGGGGGGATTTGAGGTCGCGTAGCGCGCCGGACGCCACCCCTTGCTCAATTCGACGCTCCAGAAGGTCGAGCAAGGCGAAAGCCACCGGCCTTTTCTTATGGACGATGTCCCCGCCGGCCTCGCGGCGCGCGCTGCGAAGCATGAAGACCAGACGAAAATCGTCCGGATGCTCCAGGGCGAAATGGACGTAAGCGCGAAACATCGCGCGCAAGAATTCGACGGGGTCGGCGCATTGGCCATCGACGGCGTTCAACCCCGAGCTGAGTTTGTTGAGCGTCGCGACAACGGCCTTGTCGAGGATCTCTTCCTTGTTCTTGAAATAGACGTAGAGCGCGGTTTGCGAGATGCCGACTCGGCAGGCGATTTGGCGGGTCGTCACGTTTTCGACGCCGTGCTCCAAGAACAGCGCGCGCGCGGCGGCGAGAATCTCCTCGCAACGTTCGTGCCCACAGCCACGCGCCTTGCGGTTCAACAGCGAGATGACGTAGGTCTTGGGCTCTTTTGCCTTGTTTTCGATCTCGTCCATAAACCGCGCCTTCACACGGAATTGAAGCCGACGCCCTCACAATCACCGTTTTTCAGTATCAGGCAAGTTCAATCCATATAGCGGGCGCGGCGCGTCGGCTGTCAACTTTTTCCGGCGGCCCGCGGGGGAACGCCATCGTCGCGGCGTCCGCCGTCGCGGGCGCGGCAAGCGGCCGGCGCGGGCTCGATCCCATCAAAACAAGAGGCGCCCGGCAAGGGCGCCTCCTGAGGGAGGACAGAGCGCGGAGAGCGGGAGGGTTCACCGCGCGCTGGGCTCCGGTTCGGCGGACATTGCGCCGATCGCGTCAGTTCTTGCCGTGGTTGGCCGGAACCTGCAGGATCGGCCAAGACGACGTGTCCGAATTTGCCTCGGGAGCGTACGCCGGCGCCTGGTCCTGATAATAGGCCCACGCCCCGGCCTGCGGCTGAGCGGCGACGGCGAACTGGTCGGGCCTGCCTTGCTCGCTATTCGCCGAAGGCTGGGCAAACGCCGCGCTGGCGCCCAAAGCGAGGACGAGGGTCGTGGCGGCAATCAGAGCATTCTTGCGCATGATGAATTCCTTTCCAGAGGTGTTCACTGAACCGTTATCGTTGATCAGTGTTCGCTGAACATATACCAATCCGACGCGCTGTCAAGTCGGAAGCGGACCGGCGCGCGCGCCTGCCGGACGGGACGCGGGCGGCCGGCGCAGCGAACCGACGCCTCCGGGATTTCACGAAACTCATTGATATTGCTGTGATCGCGGCGTTCCTTGTGGCAGGCCGCGCGCGTCGCACGGCAGGCCGGGACGAGTTTCGACGCCCCGATCAACTCTTTGTGTCGGCCGACGGCGCCGAGATCGCCGCCAGATTTGGCGCCGTTCCCGCATTTTCCCGGCCGTCGATCTCTGCTAGGCACGCGCCCACGACACGTGGGCGATCGCATCGAAGTCCCCGGCCCGCTCCGTCCCGCGAGGCGACGCGGGCCGAAGGGACGGGCGAGGCCGCCCGGATCGCGCAACGCGCCCTTGGGAAAGACCCGATGTTCGCCGCCGCCGTCCTGACGCTGTTTCCAGAAATGTTCCCCGGCCCGCTCGGCTTGTCGCTGGCGGGCGAGGCGCGCGCGCGCGGCCTATGGTCGCTTGCGACGCATGACATTCGCGAGTGCGGATTGGGGCGCCACCGCCTCGTCGACGACACGCCCTCCGGAGGCGGGCCGGGCATGGTGATGCGCGCCGACGTGCTCGCGGCAAGCTTGGACGCCGCGCTCGCCCCGGACGATCCGCGCCCGCGCCTGATCATGAGCCCGCGCGGCGCGCCCTTCACCCAAAGACAGGCGCGCCAATGGGCGGCGGGGCCCGGCCTCATCCTCGTCTGCCCGCGCTTCGAAGGCGTCGACGAGCGGATCATCGAGGGCCGCGGGCTGACCGAGGTGTCGATCGGCGACTACGTGCTGTCGGGCGGCGAGATCGCCGCGCTGGCGGTCCTCGACGCCTGCGTGCGCCTCATTCCCGGCGTAATGGGCAAGATCGAGTCCGGCGAGTCCGAGAGTTTCGAGGCCGGCCTGCTCGAATATCCCCATTACACCCGCCCGCGCGCCTGGGAAGGGCGCGCCATTCCCGAGGCGCTGCTGTCGGGCGATCACAAGGCGATCGAGGCGTGGCGGCGCGAGGAGGCCGAGCGGATCACGCGGGCGAGGCGGCCAGACTTATTGAAGCGATGAGCGCCGCCAACGCCCGCCTGCCGGCGCGGCCCAAAGACAAAGCCGCCCGGTTGTGACGTCGCCAACCCGTCTCCCTCAGGAGGAGAAACGCCTTCATCGCGTCGGCGCGGGATGTTCGCCGCGATAATCGTAGAAGCCGCGCTGCGACTTGCGGCCGAGCCAGCCCGCCTCGACGTATTTCACCAGCAGCGGGCAGGGCCGGTATTTCGAATCGGCGAGCCCTTCGTGCAGCACCTGCATCACCGAGAGGCAGGTGTCGAGGCCGATGAAATCGGCCAGTTGCAGCGGCCCCATCGGGTGGTTGGCGCCGAGCCGCATCGCCGTGTCGATCGATACGACCGAGCCGACGCCCTCATAAAGCGTGTAGATGGCTTCGTTGATCATCGGCAGCAGAATGCGGTTGACGATGAAGCCGGGGAAATCCTCGGACATGGTCGAGGTCTTGCCGAGCCGGGCGACGAACGCCTTGGCGGCCTCGAAGGTGTCGTCGGTCGTCGCGATGCCGCGGATCAACTCGACCAATTGCATGCGCGGCACCGGATTCATGAAGTGAATGCCGATAAAGCGCTCGGGATTGGCGGTGATCGAGGCGAGACGGGTGATCGAGATCGACGACGTGTTCGAGGCGACGATCGCTTCCGGTTTGGCGAAGCGGCGCAGCGCGGTGAAAATCTTGCGCTTGACCTCCTCGTTCTCGGACGCCGCTTCGACGATCAGGTCGCAGTCGGCAAGATCGTCGTAGCCGGGGGCGACGCCGATCCTGGCCAGCGTCGCCTGTCGGCCGGCTTCATCGAGCTGCCCCTTGGCGACCTGGCGCGACAAATGGCCGTTGATCGTCGCCAGCCCCGCCCGGACGCGCTCCTCCGCGACGTCGTTCAAGAGCACGCCGATGCCGACTTGAGCGCACACGGTTGCGATGCCCGAGCCCATCTGTCCCGCGCCGATGACCCCGACTTTGTTGATCGAGAACTCCATTTGTCACACCCCAGAACGACGGAGCCCGCGCCGTGCGCGCGATCATAGACCGGCGTTGCGGCAGGTCCATAGCGAACGGCGCCGCAGGCCGCCAAAACTTCAGCGGCCGATCTTCGCCAGCTCCTGGGCCAGTTCGGGCAGCGCCGTATAGAGATCCGCCACCAGGCCGTAGTCGGCGACCTGGAAGATCGGCGCCTCCTCGTCCTTGTTGATGGCGACGATGACCTTCGAGTCCTTCATCCCCGCCAGATGTTGGATCGCCCCCGATATGCCGACCGCGATATAGAGATCGGGCGCCACCACCTTGCCGGTCTGGCCGACCTGCCAGTCGTTGGGCGCGTAGCCGGCGTCGACCGCGGCGCGCGAGGCGCCCATCGCGGCGCCGAGCTTGTCGGCGACCGGCTCGATATAGAGCTTGAAATTCTCGGCCTTCTGCATCGCGCGGCCGCCGGAAATGACGATCTTGGCCGAAGTCAGTTCCGGCCGATCCGACTGGGCGAGCGCCTCGCCGACGAACGTCGAGAGGCCGGGATCGGCGGCCGCCGCGAGCGCCTCGATCGGCGCGCCGGCGCCCTCTCCGGTCGCCGCGAACGAAGCGGTGCGCACGGTCGCCACCACCTTCGCGTCGCTCGCTTCGACCGTCTGGATCGCGTTGCCGGCGTAGATCGGCCGCTCGAACGTCCTGGGGCCGATGATCTTGGTGACGTCGGAGACCTGCATCACGTCGAGGAGCGCCGCCGCGCGCGGCAGCGCGTTCTTCGAAAATTGGCTCGAGGCGGCGAGGATGGCGTCGTAGTCCGCCGCCAAGGCGACGAGGAGCGCGGCGAGTGGTTCGGCCAGGCCATGCTCGTAGAGAGGCGCGTCGGCGACGCGGACGCGGGCGACGCCGGAAAGCTTGGCCGCCTGCGCCGCCGCGCCGGCGACGTCGCGGCCGGCGACGAGGATATCGACCGGCGCCCCGAGCTGCAAAGCCGCGGTCAGCGCGCGGGCGGTGATGTCGTTCAAGTGGCCGTTCGTCGTTTCGGCGAGCAGAAGGGTCCTCATGGTCAGATCACTCCGGCTTCGTCGCGGAGCTTGGCGACGAGCTCCGCCACCGTCTTGACCTTCGCCCCGGCCTTGCGTCCGCCCGGCTCGACCGTCTTCAACACTTTCAGCCGCGGCGCCGGGTCGACGCCGAAATCGGCCGGCGTCTTTTCGTCGATCGGCTTCTTCTTGGCCTTCATGATGTTGGGCAGCGAGGCGTAGCGCGGTTCGTTGAGGCGCAAGTCGGTGGTCACGATCGCCGGAAGCTTCAAGGCGACGGTCTGCAAGCCGCCGTCGACCTCGCGCGTCACCTCGACCGCGCCCTCGCCGATGACCACCTTCGAGGCGAACGTCCCCTGGCCCCACCCGGTCAGCGCGGCGAGCATCTGGCCGGACTGGTTGCAATCGTCGTCGATCGCCTGCTTGCCCATGATGACGAGACCAGGCCCTTCGACGCCGATCACCCCCTTGAGCAGTTTGGCGACCGCCAGCGGCTCGACGATTCCCTCGACCTTGATGAGAACCCCGCGATCGGCGCCCATCGCGAGCGCGGTGCGCAGCGTCTCGGCCGCCTGCGCCGGGCCGATGGAGACGACGATCACTTCGCTGGCTTTTCCCGCTTCCTTCTGGCGAAGCGCCTCTTCGACGGCGATTTCGTCGAACGGATTCATCGACATCTTCACGTTCGCGAGTTCGACCCCCGAACCGTCCGCCTTGATGCGGATCTTCACGTTGTAGTCGACCACCCGTTTCACGGGCACGAGAATCTTCATAGCGGCGAGAACCCTCTCCTTGGCGTTTGCGCGTTGGCCGAAACAGCGTGGCCGCAACCCCTAATCGGCAGGATTGGCGGAGTCAACGCGCGCCGAACCGCGTCGAGCCGCAGCGATTGTGGGCCAATCGGCGCGCGCGAGAACGCTGAAAATGCGGCCTCGCCATGCCGCGTTGAGATGCGCGCGCCGCGAGGCGATGTCGGAGCGATGGGCGCCGCCGAGCGTGCGACGCAGGAAAAGACTTGGATTTCCCTGCAGTTCCCCGATCGCGGCGGCGCGCGCGCCAATGGAGGCGGCGCGGTGCGGAAAGAATCCGCCATGCGCGTCGCTGCCGATTGACATCTCGATCCGTCTAAACTGAAGATAACGTTCCAAGCGCTCGGCGCCTCTCGCGCCAAGCTGTGGAATTGGCGGCGCCTTGGTCCGGCGCGGGATGTCCCTGGGAGGGAGTGGGTGATGAGCGAGCTGAATTATTGGACGACGAAACTGCAGACGGGCGGCGTTTCGCGCCGCGAGTTCATGGGCCGCGCCGCCGCGCTCGGCGCTTCGACCGCGGTGATTGCGAGCTTGCTGGCGAGCGCCGACGCGATCGCCGCGGAGACGCCGAAAAATGGCGGAACGCTGAAACTGGGGTTGGGCGGCGGCAGCACCACCGATAGCGTGGACATCACTTCCTATAACGACTCCGTCATGATCGACGTCAGCAAAGGCCTGTTCGACGGCCTCGTCGAATGGGGCGAGGACGGCAAGCCGAAGCCCGACCTGGCCGCAAGCTTCGAGCCGACCAATGGCGCCAAGGATTGGATTCTCAACCTTCGCAAAGGCATCAAGTTCTCCAATGGTCAGGAGTTCACCGCCGACGACGCGGTCTACTCGGTCAACCTGCATCGCGGCGACAGCAAATCGGGCGGGGCGGGCTCGCTGAAGTCGATCACCGACGTCAAGAAGGTGGACAAATACCAGATCCAGATTTCGCTCGACGCGCCGGATGCGGACCTGCCCTATGTGCTGACCGATTATCACGTCCTGATGGTGCCGGAGGGCTTCAAGGACTGGGCCAAGCCCGTCGGAACCGGCGTGTTCGAGCTCGAGAAATTCGATCCGGGCGTGCGCATTTCGCTGAAAAAGGTCCGCGACTACTGGAAAGAGGGGCGAGGCCACCTCGACGCCGCCGAAGTCACGGTCATCAACGACGGCTCGGCGCGCCTCAATGCCCTGGTCTCGGGCCAGATCGACGCCATCAACCGCGTCGACCACAAGGCGGTGGCGCTGCTCTCCAAGTCGCCCAAGCTGCAAATCGTGCGCGCCGCGGGCGGCTGGCATTCGGTGATGGCGATGGAAGTCGACAAGGCGCCCTACGACAATCCCGACATTCGCCTGGCGCTGAAATTCGCCACCGATCGCGAGCAGATCCTCAAGGCGCTGTTCAGCGGCTTCGGGACGCCCGGCAACGATCACCCGATCCCGCCGACCGATCCCTACTTCAACAGCGAACTGCCGCAGCGCAAGCACGATCCCGAACGCGCCGCGTTTCATTTCAAGAAGGCCGGGATCCCCGACGCCAAGATCCTGCTGCAGGTCTCGGAAGCCGCGTTCAACGGCGCGGTCGACCAAGGGGCGCTGTTCCAGGCGAGTTGCGCAGCGTGCGGCGTCAAGGTCGACCTCAAGAAGGAGCCCGCCGACGGATTCTGGGACAACGTCTGGCTCAAAGGCGCCTTCGTCGAGAGCTATTGGGGCGGCCGCGCCGCCGCCACGCAAATGCTGTCGGTCGCTTTCGGCCGCGGCGCGCCGTGGAACGAAACGCATTGGAGCAACGACAAGTTCGAGAAGCTGCTCGCCGATGCGCGCAGCGAGACCGACGAAGCCAAGCGCAAGCCGTATATCTGGGAAATGCAGAAAATGCTGCATGACGACGGCGGCGCGATCATTCCGGTGTTCCGAGACTGGCTCGACGCGCACGCCGACAAGGTCGGCGGCCACACGCCGCACGGCGGGTTCGACATGGACAACGGCTTGATCCTGCAGAAGGCTTGGCTCAAGGCGTAGCGGGCGGCGTGGGGCGCGGCGGCGAGCCGCGCCCCAAGCGCGACGGTCGGAGGGGACGGGCCGACGATCCGCGCGTCGGCCTTGGCGCCGGCGACCCGGACCTTGCGCAAGCGGGAGCGCGAGACCGTTGCAAGTCCCGGCGGCGCGCGCGAGCTTTGAGGAGGGTTCGACGGCGAACGCGCGGGACGCATGATCGGGGGGGCGAGTTTTGTCGAAGCTTATCGTCCAGCGGCTGGCGTTGGGAATTCTGACGTTGTTCGGCGCGTCGGTGCTGATCTTTGCGGGAACGGAACTCATGCCCGGCGATCTCGCCTCGTCGATCCTGCAGAACAGCGCGACCCCGGAGAGCCTCGCGGCGTTGCGACTGGAACTGGGGCTCGATCGGCCGGCGATCGTCCGCTTCGCCGAATGGCTGTTTGGCGCGCTGCGCGGCGATTTCGGCCATTCCCTCGCCAACAATCGCGACGTGCTGACGGAAATTGCGCCGCGCTTCGCCAACACGATGTTCCTTGCCGCCTACGCGGCGATCGTCGCCGTGCCGCTGGCGGTCGGCTTGGGCGTCGTGGCGGCGATTTGGCAAGGCGGATGGTTCGACAGGCTGATCAATCTCGTCACGTTGATGACGATTTCCGTGCCCGAATTCTTCCTCGCCTATGTCCTGATCAAATATGTCGCGGTGGACCTCGGCTGGTTTCCCTCGCTCGCCAACATATCGCCGGACATGAGCCTCGGCGACCGACTCTATTACGCATTTCTGCCGATGTTGACGCTGGTTCTGGTCATCGTCGCGCACATGATGCGCATGACGCGCGCTTCGGTCCTCGCGGTGATGGCGAGCCCCTATATCGAGATGGCGACGTTGAAAGGACTGACGAAATCGCGCATTGTGGTGCGCCACGCCCTGCCCAACGCGCTCGCCCCCATCATCTCGGTGATCGCGTTGGACTTGGCCTATCTCATTGTCGGCGTCGTCGTCGTCGAGACCGTGTTCGTCTACCCCGGCCTCGGCCAGTTGATGGTGGACGAAACCTCGAAGCACGACGTCCCGGTCGTCCAGGCCTGCGGCCTGATCTTCGCCGCGACGTTCATTCTGTTCAACATGATCGCCGACATTCTGGGCATCCTGTCCAACCCTCGACTGAGGCATCCGCGTTGAGGGGGGAGGCGTCGATCTTGAACGGCTTCGATGGAACGCGCCTTGTCATGAACGCGGCGCTCCGGGACGCCGGCGCCGACGGCGGTTGCGCAGCGCGAGGACAGCGGACGGCGGGGAACTGAGACATGCGTTTGTTCGGTTACAAGCCCACCGTGTGGGCGCAGGTCGGCCTGGCGATTGTCGCGATCAATTTGTTCGTCGTCGTGTTTGCGCCGCTCATCGCGCCGTTCGGCCAGGCTGACATCGTCGGCGACGCCTACGCCGATCCCGACGTCCATCACTGGCTGGGCCTCGACAACTTGGGCCGCGACATCGTCAGTCGCCTGATATTCGGAGCCCGCCTGTCGATCGGGCTTTCCCTCGTCATCACGGTCCTGTCTTTCGCAATCGGCATCGTCGCCGGTTTCGGCGCCGCGGTCGCCGGCGGTTGGCTCGATATGGCGCTCGCCCGGGTGGTCGACCTGCTGCTCTCGATGCCGACCTTCATTTTCGCGATGGTCATCTTGTCGGTGGCCGGCAGTTCGTTCCCCGCGCTCATATTGACGA
Organism: uncultured Alphaproteobacteria bacterium; assembly: GCA_963755075.1. Lineage (GTDB taxonomy): Bacteria > Pseudomonadota > Alphaproteobacteria > Rhizobiales > Beijerinckiaceae > Roseiarcus. The sequence goes on along the minus strand of CAVWKL010000016.1, from coordinate 3,351 downwards.
TCGCCATCCTCGATTCGCCCAAGGTTTTCCGTCTCGCACGCTCGGTGGCGATGAACGTGGTCAGTCTCGAGTTCGTCGAAGCGGCGCGCTTGCGCGGCGAGGGATGGTGGTGGCTCGTGACGCGGGAAATCCTGCCCAATTCGATCCCGCCGTTGACGGCCGAATTCGGCCTGCGTTTCTGCTTCACATTCCTCTTCATCGCGACGCTGAGCTTTCTCGGCCTCGGCGTGCAGCCGCCCGACGCGGATTGGGGGGGCATGGTCAAGGACCTGCGCGACATGATCAGCCTGGGAAGCGCGGTTCCCCTTTACCCCGCCGCGGCGATCGCGATCCTTTCGATCGGCGTGAATTTTGTCGTTGACTGGATCCTCTCCATCCATTCGAGAGGCATGGGAGAAGGCGCATGAGCGTGCAATCCCAAGACGATTCCGTTGTTCTCGACATTCGCTCGATGCGTATCGTGGTGCGCACCGACGCCGGCGAAGGGCCGGTTCTGGTCGACGACGTTTCCCTGACGCTGAGACGCGGCGAGGTGGTCGGCCTGATCGGCGAGTTGGGCGCGGGCAAGTCGACGATCGGCCTGGCCTCGATGGGGTACACGCGGCGCGACTGCCATATCGTCGACGGCAACATCATTTACGGCGACATGGACATCCGCGCCATCGGCCCCGAAAAGCGGCGCGCGCTGCGCGGGCCCAAGATTGCCTATATCGCCCAAAGCGCCGCGGCGTCGTTCAATCCGGCGCACACGCTGATGGAGCAGGTCTGCGAGGCGTCGATCCGCCACGGCGTCCTGACGCCGGCGGAGGCGCGCGCCGAGGCGATCAGCCTTTTCAAGCAGCTCGATCTGCCGAGCCCGGAAACCATCGGCGCGCGCTATCCCCACCAGGTCTCCGGCGGACAGTTGCAGCGCGTGATGGCGGCGATGGCGATGGTCGCCAAGCCCGACATTCTGATTTTCGACGAGCCGACCACCGCGCTCGACGTGACCACGCAAGTCGAGTGCCTCGCCGCCTTCCGCAAGCTCATTCGCGGCCATGGCACCGCAGCGCTCTACATCACGCACGACCTCGCCGTCGTCGCCCAGATCGCCGACCGGATCATGGTGCTCAAGCGCGGCAAGATGGTCGAGCTCGGCGATTCCCGGCAAATTCTGCAAGAGCCGAAAGAGGAATATACGCGCCGCCTCGTCACGGAGCGCGTCGCCGGCCATGCATTCGTCGAGATGAGCGGCGCGGACGAGACGCCGATCCTCAGCATCGACCATGTGAGCGCGGACTATCCGGGCAAGCCGCGGGTCATCGACGACGTCAGCCTCGACGTGCGCAAGGGCGACACGTTGGCGGTGGTGGGCGAATCGGGCTCGGGCAAATCGACGCTGGCGCGCGTCGTCACCGGGCTGCTGCCGCGCAGCGCCGGCGACGTCCGCTTCAACGGCAAGAGCCTGCCGCCGCGGCTGAAGGACCGCGCCCAGGACCAGCTTCGCCGGGTGCAGATGATCTATCAGATGCCCGACGTCGCGCTGAACCCGCAGCACACTTTGCTCGACACCATCGGGCGGCCGGTCGCCTTCTACTTCAAGCGCTCCCGCGACGAAGTGCGCGCCCGCGTCGTGGAGTTGCTGCGTCAGATGGACTTGCCGGAATCCTATATCACCCGCAAGACCAGCGAATTGTCGGGCGGACAAAAGCAGCGCGTTTCGATCGCTCGGGCGCTGGCCGCCGAACCCGACCTGATTATTTGCGACGAAGTCACCTCGGCGCTCGACCAGCTCGTCGGCGAGGAAATCCTGCGCCTATTGAAGAGGCTGCAAAACGATTTGGGCGTGGCCTATCTCTTCATCACCCACGATCTCGGCACGGTGAAGCGCATCGCCAACAAGGTCGCGGTCATGCTGAAAGGCAGGGTCGTGGCGAGCGGCGAGACTTCGACCGTCTTCGCGCCGCCCTATCATCCCTACACCGAGCTTCTTTTGTCCTCGGTTCCCGAGATGCGGCCGGACTGGCTCGATGAGGTTCTGGCCAGGCGCGCCGAGATGGCGGCGACGACCGCGGCGCTGCTGCGGACCCCCTGAGCGCGGCGTCTCTCGCCGTCGCGAACCCGACCGCAGGCTGGTCTCCGCCACGCTCGCCCTTGCCGCGCGGCCAAGTCATTGGCTATACCGCTCGAAGGCGACCGATGGCGCGCCGAAGCGCGAGTCGATCTCGGGAGGGCGCGAGAGGGGCGCATCGGCGCGGGGCGAGACGCGAAAGACGCGCAATTTGCGTGAAGACGACACTAAGGATCCATGATGCGCGCGCCGGGCGGACCGCGACTATTGCTGCGACGGCTCCGCGAGGTCATGGCGGAGCCCGTCACCGCGCAGGCGCGCCTCGACCGCATCGTCGTGCTCATCGCTTCGAACATGGTCGCCGAAGTGTGCTCGCTGTACGTCGCGCGCGCCGACGGGCCGTTCGAGTTGTTCGCCACCGAAGGCCTCAACCGCGAGGCGGTTCATTTGACGACCATGCGCCCGGGCGAAGGGCTGGTCGGCTTGATCGCCGCGACGGCCGAGCCGATCGCCTTGTCGGACGCGCAAAACCATCCCGCCTTTTCCTATAAGCCGGAGACCGGCGAAGAGATTTACCAGTCGTTCCTCGGCGTGCCCGTGCTGCGGGGCGGCGCGACGCTCGGCGTGCTGGTGGTGCAGAACCGCGCCCGTCGCACCTATTCCGAGGAGGAAATCGAAGCGCTGCAGACCACGGCGATGCTGCTCGCCGAGATGATCGCCTCCGGCGAGCTGCAGGCCATCGCCGGACAAGGCGCGGCGATCGCGCTGCGTCGCCCGGTGTCCCTGAGCGGCGTCCCGATCGCCGAGGGCCTCGGCCTCGGCCATGTCGTCTTGCATCAGCCGCGCGTCGTCGTGAACAAGATCGTCGCCGACGACGTTGCGCTCGAACTCGATCGCTTGGAGACGGCGATCCAAGCGATGCGCGCCTCGGTCGACGATCTCATTGACCGGAACGACGACGGCGTCAGCGGCGAACACCGCGAGGTGCTCGAGGCGTTCCGCATGATCGCCCACGATCGCGGTTCTGGAGGAAGACCGCAACCTGAAAGTCGAGGTAGCCGCCGGCGAAATCCACCGAACCGAAGAGCGGCGAAGAAGACGGCATCGATGTATTGCTCGGGCCGTCCAGGGAGGAGCCGCGACCGCGCGGATCACCGCCGAACCATGAACCGCCACCGTCGCCGGAACGTCGACCGGCAGCACGCAGCACGCAGCACGCAGCACGCCCCGCTTGGGATTATTGGATCATTCATCGCCGTGGCTCCTGACCTCGCTGGCCGTCCGCGCCCGCGAGGTTTTTG
>CAVWKL010000015.1:0-16500 GCA_963755075.1 uncultured Alphaproteobacteria bacterium | reverse complement strand
TCACGGGGACGACGGGGACGGTCGGGACGCTCGCCGCGGTCGGGGCGGTCGCCGCGGTCCGGGCGGTCGCCGCGCGGGCCGCGGCCGCCACGATCGTCGCGGTCGCTCTCCTCGCGCTTGCGCAGCATCGCCGACGGGCCGGCTTCGTGCTCGTCGACGCGCAGGGTGAGATAGCGGATGACGTCTTCGTTGAGGCTGAGCTGACGCTCCAGCTCGACGATCGCCGCCGACGGCGCCTCGATGTTCATGAGGGTGAAATAGGCCTTGCGGTTCTTCTTGATGCGGAAGGCGAGGGACTTCAGCCCCCACGCCTCGACCTTGGAAACCGATCCGCCGTTAGAGCCGATGAGGGTCTTCAGCTGCTCGGTGAGCGCTTCGACCTGGGGCGCGGTCACGTCCTGCCGCACCAAATAGACGTGCTCGTAGAGAGCCATGGAGAGCCTTTCCTTCGTCGTTCGGAAGCCCCGCGCTGAGCCCTTCGAGCCCGTTGGAAAGGCTCGAGGCGGATCTTTCGAAGGCGGGAACACCGGAAGCCGGGCGCTTGAGCCCTACCGCGACCTGATCGGCCCACGGCCTTCCGTTCAGCCCCCAGCGGGAACTTCGATCGCGCGCTTATAGACGAGCCGGCGGCCGGCGCAAGCGAATTCCGCCTCAGTCCGGCGGGGCGAAGCTCATCACCCGGTCGTGGGGGAAATCGTAGAGCTTGCCGGTCTCGCTCCATTCCGGCGCGCAGAGCGCGACGATCTTGGGCGCGAGTTCCTCGGGCGTGCGCAGGGTCGCGGGGTCTTCGCCCGGCATTGCGGCGGCGCGCATGCGCGTGCGCAACGGGCCGGGATTGACCAGCATGACGCGGATTGCGAGGTGTTGACGGTCTCGGCGGCGTAGGTGCGGGCGAGCGCGTCCAGCGCCGCCTTGGAAACCGCGTAGGGGCCCCAATAGGCGCGCAGCTCCGCCCGGCTCGCCGCCCCCGAGGTGACGAAGACCGCCCGCCCGGCCGCCGATTGGCGCAGCAGCGGATCGAGCGCGCGGATCAAGCGCCAATTCGCGGTGACGTTGAGGCTGATGACGTCGTCCCACTGCTCGGGATCGACGTGATGCAGCGGCGACAGCGGCCCGAGCGCGCCGGCGGCGCCGACGAGAACGTCGAGACGGCCCCAGCGGCGAAACAAGGCCTCGCCCAGCCGATCGATCGCGGCGTGATCGCGAAGATCGCAGGGGACCAGCGTGGCCGGGCTTTCCTCGCCCGGCCGCAGGGCGCGGATCGCGTCGTCGAGCTCTTCGAGCGCGCCCTGGGTTCGCGCCAGGGCGACGATGTGCGCCCCGGAAGCCGCAAGCGCGAGGGCGACGGCTCGGCCAATGCCGCGCGAGGCGCCGGTCACCAGCGCGATGCGGCTGTCAGGAGTTTCCGGCGTCACGCTCATCCCTGATCCCTAAGCGGCCATCCCCGCGGCAGCGGACCGGAGGCCGCGTAGCAGGCTCTGCGGCAAAACGCCATGGCCGACGTCAGGCTTTGGCGTGACAATGGCAAGGCGACGGCGCGTCAGGCCGGGGGCGAAAGGACGGCAAACGACTTTCCCCGACAGCGCCTTTTGGTGTAACGTCGTCCCACAGATCGCGGCGTTCAATCTTTTTTTTCGAACCATTTGCGCTGCTCGCTTTGGGGGCAGGGCGCGCATGACGAGGGCGGTCGTAAGCCTACGTGGGGGGTGCCATGTCCGTAGCGAAGAACGATCGTCAACCGGGGCGGACCGTCACGCGCGCCGACCTTTCCGAAGTCGTCTACCACCGTGTCGGACTGAGCAATACGTACGAAGTTGAAGCAAGGTTGCTCGGAGGAAGATGGCCCTGGCGCGAACCCAGGGCGCGCTCGAAGAGCTCGACGACGCGATCCGCGCCCTGCGGCCGGGCGAGGAAAGCCCGGCCACGCTGGTCCCCTGCGATCTTCGCGATCACGCCGCGATCGATCGGCTGGGCGAGGCCTTGTTTCGCCGCTGGGGCCGTCTCGACGTTCTCGTTGGCGCCGCCGGCGCGCTCGGGCCGCTGTCGCCGCTGCATCACGTCGATCCCGAGCAGTGGGACGACGTCATCAGCCTCAACGTCACCGCGAATTGGCGCTTGATCCGCGCGCTCGATCCGCTGCTGCGCCAATCGGCGGCCGGGCGGGCGGTCTTCGTCACCTCGGGGGCGGCGAGCCGGGCGGAGCTGCGCGCCTATTGGGGCCCCTACGCGGTTTCCAAGGCGGCGCTGGACGCGCTCGCCCGCACCTACGCCGCCGAGACCGTCAACACCTCGCAAGTCCGCGTCATGCTGGTCAATCCCGGCCCGTTGCGCACGCGCATGCGCGCCGCCGCAATGCCGGGCGAAGACCCCGCGACCCTGCGCACGCCCGAGGACCTGGCGCCCAAGATCGTCGCGCTCTGCGCGCCCGACTGGCGGGAAACCGGCAAACTCTACGATTTCCCGCACGACAAGGTGATGAGCTTCGCCCCGCCCGCCTGAGGACGAGCGGCGAAGCGACGGATTTTCCTTGCGCTTCGCGCCCGCTCGTCTATAAGCCGCGCCACCGAAGCGTCCCGCTGGGGGCTGAACGGAAGGCTGCGCGCGAGCTTGAAGAGTTCGGACGCGGCAGGGCCAAGCGCCCGGCTTCCCGTGTTCCCGCCTTCGAACGATCCGCCTCGAGCCTTTCCAACGGGCTCGAAGGGCTCAGCGTGGGGCGCCTCGCGAAACGCTTAGGGAAAGGCTCATCATGGCTCTCTACGAGCACGTCTATTTGGCGCGTCAAGACGTGACGGCGCCGCAAGTCGAAGCGCTGACGGAACAGCTCAAAGCCACCATCGCCGCGCAACGGCGGCTCGGTCTCCAAGGTCGAGGCGTGGGGTTTGAAGTCGCTGGCGTTCCGGATCAAGAAGAACCGCAAGGCCTATTTCACGCTGCTCAACATCGACGCGCCGCCGGCCGCGATCGTCGAATTGGAGCGTCAGCTCGGCCTCAACGAGGACGTGATCCGTTATCTCACGTTGCGCGTCGACGAGCACGAGGCCGGCCCGTCCGCCATGCTGCGCAAGCGCGACGACGGCGAGCGCGAGGAGCGTGGCGGCCGCGGCCCGCGCGGCGACCGCCCGGACCGCGGCGACCGCCCCGACCGCGGCGAGCGTCCCGACCGTCCCCGTCGTCCCCGTGACGACGCCCAAGCTGGAGCATTCTGATGGCGACCGCGCCCCGCCGCCCCTTCTTCCGCCGCCGCAAGTCCTGCCCGTTCACCGGGGCCAACGCGCCCAAGATCGACTACAAGGACACGCGCTTGCTGTCGCGCTACATCTCCGAGCGCGGCAAGATCGTGCCCTCGCGCATCACCGCGGTGTGCGCCGCCAAGCAGCGCCAACTCGCCCAGGCGATCAAGCGCGCGCGCTTTCTCGGCTTGCTGCCCTACGTCATTCGTTGACCGACGCGGGCGCGCATTGACGCGCGCCCGATGACATGAAAGTCCCGCGCGGGCGGTTTGAACGCGCGGGACGAGTTGGGAAAGGCGGCTCGTCCGCCCCTTCCCTAACCGCTCAAAACCCGCGGGACAGCGTGAACGTCATGATGAACCGAATTGGCGTGCCCGTCGGCGCCGGCCTTGCCTCCGCGCTGTTGTTCGTCGTCACGATGAAGGGCACGGTGGTCGCGATCGCGCTGGCCTATCTCGCGCCGTTGCCGATCATGATCGCCGCGCTGGGTTGGGGCGCGCTCACCGGCGCCTTGGCGTGCGGTCTCGCGTCCGTCGGCGTCGCCATCGTCGTTGAGCCGCTTTCCGGCCTGCTGTTCGCGCTGACCGTCGCCCTGCCCGGCTGGGCGCTCGCATGTTTTGCGACTTTGCCGGCGGCGCGCCTTCCCTGGCGCAGGGGCGACCCGCCCTCCGAATGGATGTCGGTGGGCGCGATCGTCACGCTCGCCGCAATGCTCGGCGGCCTGATCAGCCTGGGCGCGCTCCTGGCGCTGATCCTCATCTACGGAGGCTACGATCAGGGCTTGCAGTCCTTCGCCGATGCGCTCCAGCCCGCGATCGACGAAGCGACCGAAGGCGGCGCGCTGCTGCCCGACGGCGAAACCGCCCATGACTTCGCGCTGGCCATCGTCCGCTTCTCGCCCGTCGCCATCGCCGGATCGACGCTGCTGATGTTCTGCGTCAATCTCTACGCGGCGGCGCGCTCGGCGGCGTTGTCGCACCGTCTGCGCAGGCCATGGCCCGACGTGCCCGGCGCATTGGTCCTCCCCGCGCCGATGGCCGCCCTCGCCCTCGCCTCGCTCGCGCCGGCCTTCCTCCTGCCTGCCCCGGCCGACCAATTCGCCTGGATCGTCGCCGGCGCCCTCGGCGTCGCCTTCGTCCTGCAGGGCCTCGCCGTTCTGCACGCCTTGTCGCGCGGTCTGCCGATGCGTCCCTGGCTGCTGGCGGCGCTGTATTTTTGCTGCCTGGCGCGCTCGAACTGGACCCTCCCGGCGATCGCGATCGTCGGGCTGATCGACAGCTTCGCCTCGCTGCGGGCGCGCGCGGCGGCGCGGAAATCGAAAATCTGAATCCCCAACCCGTCAACCAAAGGAGACAAATCATGGACGTCATTTTGTTGGAGCGCGTCGCCAAGCTCGGCCATATGGGCGACACGGTTCGCGTCAAGGACGGTTTCGCGCGGAATTTTCTGCTGCCGCGCGGCAAAGCCCTGCGCGCCACCGAGGCGAACAAGAAGAAATTCGAGGGCCAGCGCGTCGAACTCGAAGCGCGCAACAGCGAACTGAAAGGCGACGCTACCGATAAGTCCGCCAAGCTCGACGGCAAGAGTTTCATCATCATTCGCCAGGCCGGCGAGACCGGGCAGCTCTATGGGTCGGTTTCGGCGCGCGACATCGCGGAGGCGATCTCCGCCGCCGGATTCCCGACCCATCGCAATCACATCGCGCTCTTGCACCCCATCAAGGCGCTTGGCCTGCACAAGACGCCGGTCCACCTGCACCCCGAGGTCGAGGCGTTTGTGACCATCAATGTCGCGCGCTCTGTCGAACAGGCGGAGCGTCAGGCCAAGGGCGAGGATCTCACGGTGCGCGAGGAGGCTTCGATGGACGACCTCGGCCTCGAGGTCGGCAAGGCCTTGGCCGAGGCCGGCCCGGGAGAAAGCATGTCGCGCGAATAAGGGCGCGGCCGCGCTCAGGCGAAACGAAACTCGCTGACGTGGCGGTACTCGCTTGTCGGGCGCAGCACGCAAGGGCTGAAGTGGCGCCGATTGGGCGAGTCCGGGAAGGCCTGCGGCTCGAGACAAACGCCGGAGTGCGGGCCGTAGTGCGCGCCGTCGAGACCCGGCGCCGGGCAGTCGACCATCCCCGCGTCGTAGAGCTGCACGCCCGGCTCGGTGCTGTGCAGCTCCATCGTCAGGCCGTTGAGCGGCGAGCGCAGCTTGGCGATCGGCGCCAGTCCGGCCTCGTCGGGAAAGCGCGCGACGACGAAATTGACGTCGTAGCTTTCTCCCGAGGCGTGGCGAATCGGGCGCGCCTGGCGAAAGTCGAACCGCGTGCCGGCGACCGAGCGAATCTCGCCGGTGGGGATCAACTCGGCGTCGGCCGGCGTGTAGAAGTCGCTGATGAGCGTCAATTCGTGGTCGCGCACATCGGGCGAGCCGTCGAGATTGAAATAGGCGTGCTGGGTGAGGTTGACGATCGTCGGCCGGTCGCATCGCGCGCTGAATTCGACGCGCAAAGTCGCCGGCTCCAACAGGCGATAGACGCATGTCGCGGTCAAGGCGCCGGGAAAACCCGCCTCGCCGTCGGGCGATTCGAGAACGAGCGTCACCGAAGACGCGTCGTGGCTGCCCAGCTTCCACACTCTTCGGCCGAAGCCGTTGGGTCCGCCATGCAGAGCGTGCTTTTCGCCGGGCTTGCGCTCGAGCGAATAGACGACGCCGTCCAACACGAAGCGACCGTTGGCGACGCGGTTGGCGAAACGTCCGGGCACGGCGCCGAAACTGGGGGAATGAGCGAGATAGTCTTCAATCGCGTTGAGGCCCAGCGTGACCCGCTGCGGCCCTTTGGCTGTTGGGACGATAAGGTCGCGCACCACTGCGCCCCAGGTCAGGATTTTGGCGCTGGCTCCCGCGTTCGAGGCGATAGCGACCTCGACGACCGCAACGTCGCCAATCTCTCCGAATAAATGCACGCTCATCAGATCCCCCCGCGCGGGCTTGCCCCACGACTTCGATAAACCGAATTGCGGCGCCGTCAAAAATGGCCCGCGCAGTCATTGTCACGCTTTCGCTTTACGCGAGACAGGCGCGAACGGCGGCGAAGACGGCGCGAAACATCGGCGGCGTCAGCACCCCGGTGTTCGTATTATAGCGCGAACAATGATAACTATCGAATAGGGCGATGTCCGCGCCTTCGAGGGCGTGGCGCGCGCCGTGGCCGAACGGGTATCGCGCCGAGCGCAGGCCGAGGGCGCGCAGCGCGCTGTCGTGGGCGATCCGCCCCAACGCGACGATCGCCTTGAGGCGCGGCAGGCTGCGGATCGCGCTCGAGAGATAGGGCCGGCACGCGGCGATTTCCGCCGGCGTCGGCTTGTTCTCGGGGGGAACGCAACGCACCGCGTTGACGATCGCGCAGTCGCGTAAGGTCAGCCCGTCGTCGGGCCGCCGGTCGTAGACGCCGCGCGCGAAATCGAATTCGAGCAGCGTCGCGTAGAGGAGATCGCCGGCGTAATCGCCGGTGAACGGCCGTCCGGTGCGATTGGCGCCGCGCAAGCCCGGCGCCAGACCGACGACGAGCAGGCGCGCGTCGCGATCGCCGAACAATTCGACCGGCGCGTTGCACCACTCGGGATAGGCGGCGCGATTGGCGGCGCGAAATCGCGCCAGCCGCGCGCACGCCTGGCAATCCGCGGGGGGGCTGACGTCGAAAGCCACGCGCGCCCTTCCGGCTCATTCGCGCCCGACTTCGTCGACCGGCTGCTGGCCCGGCGCGAACGAGCCTTGGCTGCGCCTGGGATCGCCGAGCGCGCCGCCCGCTCGCCGGGATCGCGACCGATGCGCGCCATCAGTTGCGTGAGGTCGATGAATTCGTCGGCCTGACGGCGCAGTTCGTCGGCCACCATCGGCGGCTGGGTCGCACCGTCGAGACCACGGAGACGCGCACGCCCTGACGCTGCACCGCCTCGACCAGCGAGCGGAAATCGCCGTCGCCGGAGAACAGCACCATCTGGTCGATGTGCTCCGCCATCTCCATCGCGGTGACCGCGAGCTCGATGTCCATGTTGCCCTTGACCTTGCGGCGTCCGGCCGATCGACGAATTCCTTCGTCGGCTTGGTGACGACCGAATAGCCATTGTAGTCCAGCCAGTCGACCAGCGGCCGGATCGACGAATACTCCTGATCGTCGACCAGCGCGGTATAATAGAAGGCGCGAATGAGCCGCCCTCTTGCCTGGAATTCTTTCAACAGACGTTTGTAGTCTATGTCGAAACCGAGCGCCTTGGCGCTGGCGTAGAGATTCGCGCCGTCGATGAAAAGGGCGATGCGTTCCTGATCCGACATGGGCTTGATCATTTCGGGTTGGAAAGAATTTGAAGCTCAGCAACAAGACTTACATAGACGACAGGCGCGTCGCGCAACCTCGCGGCAAAAAAAGTCGCCGCCCCTATGCCGGGTCGGCGCGCGACGGGCTCGGCAGGGAAACATGCCGCCGATCACTTTCGACTATGGCCGCCTCATGCCGCGGACAAATATTTTCCCCGGGACGATCGCGGCCGGCGCCGATCCGGCGCCGCTTCGTTGTGCGAGGTTTCGGCCTGCGCTATGGCCTGGCCTGGAGCGTCGGGCCGCCATTCTTGGCGCGCAGCGCCGTCGACGGCCGGCGCCGCGTCCGCACAGGCCGCGCCAAGGGGGACGACCATGAAACTCGTACGTTATGGAAAGCCGGGCAAGGAAAAGCCCGGCCTGATCGACGCCGCCGGCAAGCTTCGCGACCTCAGCGAAATCATCGACGACATCCATGGCGAAACGCTGTCGCCGCGCGTTCTTGCGCGGCTCGCCAAGATCAAGCCGGAGGCGCTGCCGGCGGTTCGCGGCAAGCCGCGCCTCGGGCCTTGCGTCGGCAAGGTCGGCAACTTTGTCGCCGTCGGGCTCAATTACGCCGACCACGCGGCCGAGTCGGGCATGCCGATCCCCAAAGAGCCGATCCTCTTCAACAAGGCGCCCTCGTGCATCGTCGGCCCCAACGACGACATCGTCATCCCCAAGGGCTCGGAAAAGACCGACTGGGAGGTCGAACTGGCGATCGTCATCGGCGCGCGCGCCAATTACGTCAGCGAGCGCGACGCGCTCGATCACGTCGCCGGCTATTGCATTTGCAACGACGTCTCCGAGCGCGCCTTCCAGCTCGAGCGCGGCGGCGGCCAATGGGTCAAGGGCAAGAGCTGCCCGACCTTCGGGCCGCTCGGGCCGTGGCTGGTCACCGTCGACGAGATCGCCGACCCGCAGAAGCTCTCGATGTGGCTCGACGTCAACGGCGAGCGCATGCAGAGCGGCTCGACCGCGACGATGATTTTCGGCGTCAAGACGCTCGTCTCCTACGTCTCGCAATTCATGATCCTGGAGCCGGGCGACGTCATCACCACCGGCACGCCGCCCGGCGTCGGCATGGGCAAGAAGCCGCCGCGATTCCTCAAGGCCGGCGACACGGTCTCGCTCGGCATCGACGGCTTGGGCCAGCAGGCGCAGCGCGTCGTCGCCTGGACCGCGGGCGCCTGAGGGCGAGCCGATGAGAGCGATGAAATCGGCGACGGGCGCGGTTCTCGCCGTCCTCTACGCCCTCGCGTTCGGCGCGGCCTATGTCGACTACCTCGCCAAGGCCGGCCAATGGTTCGCCGACATTTGGCTGGCGCTCGCGGCCCTGCCCTTCACCGTCGCGATGCGCTGGCTCGCCGGCGGCTCCTACGATTTCTCCGGCGACGCGACGGCCAAGGTCGCCGCCGCCGCGGCGTTCTGCTGCGCCTTGGCGTACGGCGCCGGCGCGCTCGCCGAAGCCGTCATACGCGCTGTTATTCGTTTTGCCACTGGGCGTTGGCGCAGGGGTTAGAGACCCAACATCAATTCCAGGTTCTGCACCGCCGCGCCCGAGGCGCCCTTGCCGAGATTGTCGAGCTTGGCGACCAGCACCGCCTGCCGGCGCGCCTCGTTGGCGAAGACGTAGATCAGCAAATCGTTGGTTCCATTGAGCGATTCGGGCTCCAGACGAAGCGCCTCGGCGGATCCGTCGGCGCTCGCCACGCGGACGTAACGCTGTCCGCGATAGTGCTCGGCGAGCGCGGCGCGAAGGTCGGCGCCGCTCGGCTTGCCGGAGAGCGCGTCGAGCCGCAGGGGCACGCTGACGAGCATCCCCTGGCGGAAATTGCCGACGCTGGGAACAAACAGCGGGCGCGCGGCGAGGCCGGAATAGAGCGCAATCTCCGGCACGTGCTTGTGCTCGAGGCCGAGCCCGTAGAGCTCGAAGGGCGGCGCGCGGCCGCTCTCGTAGGCCTCGATCATCGATTTGCCGCCGCCGGAATAGCCGCTGACCGAGCCGATGGCTACGCCCATGTCTTTGGGCATGAGGCCCGAATCGGTCAGCGGGCGCAAGAGCGCCACCGCGCCGGTGGCGTGGCAGCCGGGATTGGTCACCTTGCGCGCCGTCGCAATCGCTTGCGCCTGCTTGGGGCTCAGCTCGGGAAAGCCATAGGTCCAGCCGGGCGCGACGCGATGCGCCGACGAAGCGTCGATAACGCGCGGCGCTTTTCCGCCCATCGCCTCGATCGACGCGGTCTCCTTGGCCGCCGCGTCGGGCAGGCAGAGGATGACGACGTCGACCTCGGCCATCAGGCGCAACTTCGCCGCGCGTTATCGACGCTTCTCGGCGCATCGCGTCGGGCCCGGCTGGCCTACGGCTTTACCGAGCTGACCCCGAGCAGGCGCAAGCGATCGCGCGGCGCGCAAGGTGACCAATCCCGGCTGCCACGCCACCGGCGCGGTGGCGCTGTTGCGCCCGCTGACCACTTCGGCCTCATCCCCAGAGACTGGCGCTCGCGATCGGCTCGGTCAGCGGCTATTCGGCGGCGGCAAGTCGTGTCGAGGCCTACGAGAGCGGCCGCGCGCCGCCCTTCGAGCTCTACGGGCTCGGCCTCGAGCACAAGCACGTGCCGGAGATTGCGCTCTATTCCGGCCTCGCCGCGCGCCCGCTGTTTGTTCCCAGCGTCGGCAATTTCCGCCAGGGAATGCTCGTCAGCGTGCCCCTGCGGCTCGACGCGCTCTCCGGCAAGCCGAGCGGCGCCGACCTTCGCGCCGCGCTGGCCGAGCACTATCGCGGACAGCGTTACGTCCGCGTGGCGAGCGCCGACGGATCCGCCGAGGCGCTTCGTCTGGAGCCCGAATCGCTCAATGGAACCAACGATTTGCTGATCTACGTCTTCGCCAACGAGGCGCGCCGGCAGGCGGTGCTGGTCGCCAAGCTCGACAATCTCGGCAAGGGCGCCTCGGGCGCGGCGGTGCAGAACCTGGAATTGATGTTGGGTCTCTAACCCCTGCGCCAACGCCCAGTGGCAAAACGAATAACAGCGCGTATGACGGCTTCGGCGAGCGCGCCGGCGCCGTACGCCAAGGCGCAGCAGAACGCCGCGGCGGCGGCGACCTTGGCCGTCGCGTCGCCGGAGAAATCGTAGGAGCCGCCGGCGAGCCAGCGCATCGCGACGGTGAAGGGCAGGGCCGCGAGCGCCAGCCAAATATCGGCGAACCATTGGCCGGCCTTGGCGAGGTAGTCGACATAGGCCGCGCCGAAGGCGAGGGCGTAGAGGACGGCGAGAACCGCGCCCGTCGCCGATTTCATCGCTCTCATCGGCTCGCCCTCAGGCGCCCGCGGTCCAGGCGACGACGCGCTGGGCCTGCTGGCCCAAGCCGTCGACGCCGAGCGAGACCGTGTCGCCGGCCTTGAGAAATCGCGGCGGCTTCTTGCCCATGCCGACGCCGGGGGGCGTGCCGGTGGTGATGACGTCTCCCGGTTCCAGAATCATGAATTGCGAGACGTGGGAGACGAGCGTCTTGACGCCGAAAATCATCGTCGCCGTCGAGCCGCTCTGCATGCGCTCGCCGTCGACGTCGAGCCACATCGAGAGCTTCTGCGGGTCGGCGATCTCGTCGACGGTGACCAGCCACGGCCCGAGCGGCCCGAAGGTCGGGCAGCTCTTGCCCTTGACCCATTGGCCGCCGCCGCGCTCGAGCTGGTAGGCGCGCTCGGAGACGTCGTTGCAAATGCAATAGCCGGCGACGTGAGCGAGCGCGTCGCGCTCGCTGACGCAATTGGCGCGCGCGCCGATGACGATCGCCAGTTCGACCTCCCAATCGGTCTTTTCCGAACCCTTGGGGATGACAATGTCGTCGTTGGGGCCGACGATGCACGAGGGGGCCTTGGTGAACAGGATCGGCTCTTTGGGAATCGGCATGCCCGACTCCGCCGCGTGGTCGGCGTAATTGAGCCCGACGGCGACAAAGTTGCCGACCTTGCCGACGCAAGGCCCGAGGCGCGGCTTGCCGCGAACCGCCGGCAGCGCCTCCGGCTTGATCTTGGCGAGCCGCGAAAGAACGCGCGGCGACAGCGTTTCGCCATGGATGTCGTCGATGATTTCGCTGAGGTCGCGAAGCTTGCCGGCGGCGTCGATGAGGCCGGGCTTTTCCTTGCCCGGCTTTCCGTAACGTACGAGCTTCATGGTCGTCCCCCTTTGGCGCGGCCTGTGCGGACGCGGCGCCGGCCGTCGACGGCGCTGCGCGCCAAGAATGGCGGCCCGACGCTCCAGGCCAAGCCATAGCGCAGGCCGAAACCTCGCACAACGAAGCGGCGCCGGATCGGCGCCGCGCCGCGATCGTCCCCGGGGAAAATATTCGTCCGCGGCATGAGGCGGCCATAGTCGAAAGTGAATCGGCGGCATGTTTCCCTGCCGAGCCCGTCGCGCGCCGACCCGGCATAGGGGCGGCGACTTTTTTTTGCCGCGAGGTTGCGCGACGCGCCTGTTCGTCTATGTAAGTCTTGTTGCTGAGCTTCATATTCTTTCCAACCGCGAGACGATCAAGCCCATGTCAGAGCAGGAACGCATCGCCCTTTTCATCGACGGCGCGAATCTCTACGCCAGCGCCAAGTCGCTCGGTTTCGACATTGATTACAAACGTCTCCTAAAAGAATTCCAGGCAAGAGGGCGGCTCATTCGCGCCTTCTATTATACCGCCATGGTCGACGATCAGGAGTATTCGTCGATCCGGCCGCTTGTCGACTGGCTGGACTACAATGGCTATTCGGTCGTCACCAAGCCGACGAAGGAATTTGTCGATTCGGCCGGACGGCGAAAGGTCAAGGGCAATATGGATATCGAGCTCGCGGTCACCGCCATGGAGATGGCGGCGCACATCGACCAGATGGTGCTCTTCTCCGGCGACGGCGATTTTCGGTCCTTGGTCGAGGCGGTGCAGCGTCAGGGCGTGCGCGTCGCCGTCGTCTCGACGGTGGCGACTTAGCCGCCGATGGTGGCCGACGAGTTGCGGCGTCAAGCCGACGAATTCATCGACCTCACTCAGCTGATGGCGCGCATCGGTCGCGATCCCGGCGAGCGGGCGGCGCGGACCAGCGATCCCCGGCGGAGCCAAGGCTCGTTCGCTCCAAATCAGCAGCCCGTCGACGACGTCGGGCGGGACTGAGCCGGCAAGCGCGCGTCGTGGCCTTCGACGTCAGCCCCCCCGAGGATTGTCAGGCCTGCGCGCGGCTGGCGCGATTTCGCCAAGCCAATCGAGCCGCCTTTCCCGACTGGAGCAATGCGCCGGTCGAATCGTTCGGCGATGGCGAGGCGCGCCTGCTCGTCGTCGGCCTGGCGCCGGGGCTGCGCGGCGCCAATCGAACCGGACGGCCGTTCACCGGCGACTACGCCGGCGATCTCTTGTATGCGACGCTCATCGAATCGGATTTCGCCCGCGGCGTCTATGAGCGGCGGCCCGACGACGGCCTCGCGCTCAACGACTGCGCGATCGTCAACGCGGTGCGGTGCGTTCCCCCGGAGAACAAGCCGACCCCGGCGGAAATCAGCGCGTGCCGGCCTTATCTCTCGAGCGCGATCCAAAGCCTTCCGCGCCTCAAAGCGATCGTCGCCTTGGGGCGGATCGCCCACGACAGCGCGCTGCGGGCCCTCGGCCTGCGCTTGGCGCGATACCCGTTCGGCCACGGCGCGCGCCACGCCCTCGAAGGCGCGGACATCGCCCTATTCGATAGTTATCATTGTTCGCGCTATAATACGAACACCGGGGTGCTGACGCCGCCGATGTTTCGCGCCGTCTTCGCCGCCGTTCGCGCCTATCTCGCGTAAAGCGAAAGCGTGACAATGACTGCGCGGGCCATTTTTGACGGCGCCGCAATTCGGTTTATCGAAGTCGTGGGGCAAGCCCGCGCGGGGGGATCTGATGAGCGTGCATTTATTCGGAGAGATTGGCGACGTTGCGGTCGTCGAGGTCGCTATCGCCTCGAACGCGGGAGCCAGCGCCAAAATCCTGACCTGGGGCGCAGTGGTGCGCGACCTTATCGTCCCAACAGCCAAAGGGCCGCAGCGGGTCACGCTGGGCCTCAACGCGATCGAAGACTATCTCGCTCATTCCCCCAGTTTCGGCGCCGTGCCCGGACGTTTCGCCAACCGCATCGCCAACGGTCGCTTCGCGTTGGACGGCGTCGTCTATGAGCTCGAGCGCAAGCCCGGCGAAAAGCACGCTCTGCATGGCGGACCGAACGGCTTTGGCCGAAAAGTATGGAAATTAGGCAGCCACGACGCGTCCTCGGTGACGCTCGTTCTCGAATCGCCCGACGGCGAGGCGGGCTTTCCCGGCGCCTTGACCGCGACATGCGTCTATCGGCTGTTGGAGCCGGCGACTCTGCGCGTCGAATTCAGCGCGCGATGCGACCGGCCGACGATCGTCAACCTCACCCAGCACGCCTATTTCAATCTCGACGGCTCGCGCGATGTGCGCGACCACGAATTGACGCTCATCAGCGACTTCTACACGCCGGCCGACGCCGAACTGATCCCCACCGGCGAAATTCGCTCGGTCGCCGGCACGCCGTTCGACTTTCGCCAGGCGCGCCCGATTCGCCACGCCTCGGGAGAAAGCTACGACGTCAATTTCGTCGTCTCGCGCTTTCCCGACGAAACCGGGCTGGCGCCGATCGCCAAGCTGCGCTCGCCGCGCAACGGCCTGACGATGGAGCTGCACAGCACCGAGCCGGGCGTGCAGCTCTACGACGCGGCGATGCTCGACTGCCCGGCGCCGGGTCTCGACGGCGCCCACTACGGCCCGCACGCCGGCCTTTGCCTCGAGCCGCAGGCGTTCCCGGATTCGCCCAACCGGCGCCATTTCAGCCCTTGCGTGCTGCGCCCGACAGCGAATACCGCCACGTCAGCGAATTTCGCTTCGCCTGAGCGCGGCCGCGCCTTATTCGCGCGCCAAGCTCTCTCCCGGGCCGGCCTCGGCCAGGGCCTTGCCGACCTCGAGGCCGAGATCGTCCATCGAGGCTTCCTCGCGCACCGTGAGATCCTCGCCCTTGGCCTGACGCTCCGCCTGTTCGAGCGAGCGCGCGACATTGATCGTCACAAACGCCTCGACCTCGGGGTGCAGATGGACCGGCGTCTTGTGCAGGCCGAGCGCCTTGATGGGGTGCAACAGCGCGATGTGGTTGCGATGGGTCGGGAATCCGGCGGCGGAGATCGCCTCCGCGATGTCGCGAGCCGAAACCGACCCATAGAGCTGCCCGGTTTCGCCGGCCTGGCGAATGATGATGAAGCTCTTGCCGTCGAGCTTGGCCGACTTATCGGTAGCGTCGCTCTTCAGTTCGCTGTTGCGCGCTTCGAGTTCGACGCGCTGGCTCTCGAATTTCTTCTTGTTCGCCTCGGTGGCGCGCAGGGCTTTGCCGCGCGGCAGCAGAAAATTCCGCGCGAAACCGTCCTTGACGCGAACCGTGTCGCCCATATGGCCGAGCTTGGCGACGCGCTCCAACAAAATGACGTCCATGATTTGTCTCCTTTGGTTGACGGGTTGGGGATTTAGATTTTCGATTTCCGCGCCGCCGCGCGCGCCCGCAGCGAGGCGAAGCTGTCGATCAGCCCGACGATCGCGATCGCCGGCAGGGTCCAGTTCGAGCGGGCCAGGCAGCAAAAATACAGCGCCGCCAGCAGCCAGGGACGCATCGGCAGACCGCGCGACAAGGCGTGCAGAACGGCGAGGCCCTGCAGGACGAAGGCGACGCCGAGGGCGCCGGCGACGATCCAGGCGAATTGGTCGGCCGGGGCAGGCAGGAGGAAGGCCGGCGCGAGCGAGGCGAGGGCGAGGGCGGCCATCGGCGCGGGCAGGACCAATGCGCCGGGCACGTCGGGCCATGGCCTGCGCAGACGGTGCGACAACGCCGCCGAGCGCGCCGCCGCGTAGAGATTGACGCAGAACATCAGCAGCGTCGATCCGGCGATGGCGACGGGCGAGAAGCGGACGATGGCCAGCGCGAAGTCATGGGCGGTTTCGCCGTCGGGCAGCAGCGCGCCGCCTTCGGTCGCTTCGTCGATCGCGGGCTGGAGCGCATCGGCGAAGGACTGCAAGCCCTGATCGTAGCCTCCGTAGATGAGGATCAGCGCCAGGAGCGCGCCCAGGCTGATCAGGCCGCCGAGCATTGCGGCGAGCGTGACGATCGCGCCCACCGACATCCATTCGGCAGGGCGGGGCCCCTGCGCCAGGGAAGGCGCGCCGCCGGCAAAGTCGCAAAACATGCGAGCGCCCAGCCGGGCAGGGCGACGGTCAGCGCGAACAGCAGGCCGGAAAGCGGCTCAACGACGATGGCGACGCCGACGGACGCGAGACCGCACGCCAAGTCGCCGGTGAGCGTGCCCCAACCGAGCGCGGCGATCATGATCGGCAACGGCGCGAGATAGGCCAGCGCGATCGCGACCACCGTGCCCTTCATCGTGACGACGAACAACAGCGCGGAGGCAAGGCCGGCGCCGACGAGCACGCCAATTCGGTTCAGCATCACGTCACGCTGTCCCGCGGTTTTTGAGCGGTTAGGGAAGGGCGGCGGGCCGCCTTTCCCAACTGTCCCGCGCGTTCAGGCCGACCGCGCGGGACTTTCACTTCATGGGCGGCGACAAGCGCGCCCGCGTCGGTCAACGAATGACGTAGGGCAACAGGCCGAGGAAGCGCGCGCGCTTGATCGCCTGGGCGAGTTGGCGCTGCTTGGCGGCGCACACGGCGGTGATCCGCGAGGGCACGATCTTGCCGCGTTCGGAGATGTAGCGCGACAAGATGCGCGTGTCCTTGTAGTCGATCTTGGGCGACGTTGGCCCCGGTGAACGGGCACGACTTGCGGCGGCGGAAGAAGGGGCGGCGGGGAGCGGTCGCCATCGACAAACTCCAGCTTGGGCGTCGTCACGGGGACGACGGGGACGGT
>CAVWKL010000014.1:0-20544 GCA_963755075.1 uncultured Alphaproteobacteria bacterium | reverse complement strand
AAGACGGCCGACCGCAAGAGTCGATTGTTGCGCGTCATCGCGCCGCTCGGCGTGCTGCTTCCGACCGGCCTCGGCCTGAAGCTGGACCAGGACGATTTCGGACGCATGAGTTTCGTGCGTTGCCTGCCCAACGGTTGCGTCGCCGAGGTGGCGATCGACGACAAGCTGCTCGAAAAATTGGAGAGCGCGAAAAGCGCCACCTTCGTCATCTTCCAGACGCCCGAAGAAGGGATCGGCGTGCCGGCGTCGCTCGACGGTTTCAAGGAAGGCTTCGAGCAATTGCCTTGACCTTGCCGCACCGCGGCCGGGAAATTTGCTATAAGCCCCTCCCATCTGCCAGCCGGAGCCATTGCCAATGAATGCGAGCGTCTTTGTCGACCGCCTGCGTCTCGTCCTCGTTCTCGGCGCGGCGGGCCTTTGCGGCGCCTGCAGCTCGATGGAAAACCTGGTTCCGTCGGCGTGGACCGCCAAGGCCCCCCACGCGGACGACAACCGCCCCGTCGGCGAATCGGACAAGGTCGTCAGGTTGCCGATGAGCGCGGAGGACTTGAATTGCCCGAGCGTCGACATTGAGGAGGGCGGCGCGTCCTTGCGCGTCGGCGGCGCCGAAAACGCTTCGGTTCGCTATCAATTCGACATCGGCCAGACCGCGCGCGAATGCGAGCCGCAGGGCGACAAATTCAGCCTCAAGGTCGGCGTTTCCGGCCACCTGCTGATCGGCCCCGCCGGTTCGCCCGGCGCTTTCAGCGCGCCTTTGCGAGTGACCGTGCGCCGCGAAAGCGACCAGAAGCCGGCCTTCGTCAAGGTCTACAAGGTGGAGGCGAACACCGCCGGCGCCGCGCAGGCCGCCTTCGATTTCGTGACCGAGCCGATCGTCCTGCCGATGACGCAAACGGACCTGGACGAGGTCTACTCGATCATCGTCGGATTCGACAACGGCCACGCCGCCCCGGTCAAGCCGCCGCGCAAGCGGCGCCCTGGAGAGGCCAACGACGCGCATTGACAAAGCGGTCGGCTTCGGGCTTCCTCGCTCGAGTCAGTTCAAGACACCCAGCGGAAGAGTCCGGAAACGTTCGTTCTTTCCGGCGCCGAAGGCGCAACCGCCCCGGAAACGCTCAGGCCGACGGACCGTTGGGTGGTGACGCTCTGGAAAGCGGCGGGCGCGTCTTTCGCGCCTTCCCACCGACGGGGGTAACCGCCGATCGAAGGCGGGAAATCTCTCAGGTCACGAGACAGAGGGGGCGCCGCCGAAAGTTCGCGCGCTCCGAAGCGTTCGAGCCTTGGGCGCTCGCCCTCTTGCTTGTGGCCGGTGGATCATGTCGGAACCGAGTATCCTGCGCACGCCCCTTTTCGCGCTTCATGTCGAGCTCGGCGCCCGGATGGCGCCGTTCGCCGGCTACGACATGCCGATCCACTACATCTCGGGAATCCTCGCCGAACATCTCCAAACGCGCGCCAGCGCCGGATTGTTCGACGTCTCGCACATGGGTCAGGCCCGGCTCGACGGCCCCGATCATGGGGCGACCGCGCGGGCGCTCGAGCGTCTCTGCCCGGCCGATCTCGTTGGCCTTGCGCCCGGGCGGCAGCGCTACACGCAATTCCTCAACCCCGACGGCGGCGTCATCGACGATCTGATGGTCATGCGGCCTCCCGGCGCCGACGGGCGGCTGAACCTCGTGGTCAACGCCGCGCGCAAGGCGGTCGATTTCGCGCTCCTCGAGTCGGCCCTGCCGGGGGACGTGCGCCTGACCCCGCTCGACGAAGCGGCGCTGATCGCGGTGCAAGGCCCTGCCGCTGCGCGGGCGCTGGCGCGTTTGGCGCCGGGCAGCGAAATCGCCGCGATGTCGTTCATGAGCGCGCGGCCGATCCGATTCGACGCTTTCGAGACGAGCGTTTCGCGATCCGGCTACACCGGCGAGGACGGCTTCGAGATTTCTCTTGCCGCCAGCGAGGCCGAAGCCTTCGCGCGTCGTTTGCTTAGCGAGCCCGAGATCGAGGCGATCGGCCTCGGCGCGCGCGATTCGCTGCGCCTCGAGGCCGGGCTCTGTCTCTATGGGCACGAACTCGACGAGACGATCGATCCGGTCGAAGCGGGCCTCGCCTGGTCGATCCCCAAGCGGCGCCGGCTCGAGGGCGGCTTTCCCGGCGCCGGTCGCGTTCAGCGCGCGCTCGCCGAGGGTCCCGCCCGCCGCCGCGTGGGAATCCGGCTCGACGGCCGCGCGCCCGCGCGCGAGGGCGCGGAAATCGTCGGCGCGTCGGGCGAGCCGATCGGCCACGTCACCTCAGGCGGATTCGGACCCAGCGTCGGCGCGCCGATCGCCATGGGTTACGTCGGCAGCGCCAACGCGAGCCTTGGCGCGCCGATCGCCTTGCGGGTGCGCGGCAAGCTGCTCGCGGCGCGCGTCGCCCCCCTGCCCTTCCATCCGCACGCCTATCATCGCGGCTGACGATTGACCCCTTAGAAAAGGAACGAGCCGATGTCGGAAATCCGCTTCACCAAAGAGCACGAATATGTCCGCGTCGAGGGCGACGTGGGCACGGTGGGAATCAGCGATCATGCGCAGAGCCAATTGGGCGACGTGGTCTTCGTCGAACTGCCGGCGCTCGGCGCCAAGCTCGACAAAGGCGCGGGGGCGGCGGTGGTCGAAAGCGTCAAAGCGGCGAGCGACGTTTTCACCCCCGTTTCCGGCGAGGTCGTCGCGGTCAACGGCGAGGTCGACGCGGAGCCCGGTCTGATCAATCAGGACGCGCTCGGCCGCGGCTGGATCTTCAAGGTCAAGCTCGCCGACGCGAAGGAACTCGACGCGCTGATGGCCCAATCGGACTACGACGCTTTCCTCAAGACCATCGCGTGAGCCGCCATGCGCTATCTCCCGCTCGACGCCGCCGACCGCGCCCTCATGCTCGCCCGGGTCGGCGCCGCCGACATCGACGCGCTTTTTGCCGACATTCCCGCCGACAAGCGACTGTCCGGGCTGCTCGACATGCCCCGGAGCATGAGCGAAATCGAGGTCGAGCGCGCTTTGACGACCATGGCGGCGCGCAACGTCACGGCCGGTTCGGGGCCGTTCTTCCTCGGCGCCGGCGCCTATCGCCATCATGTTCCCGCCAGCGTCGACCACCTGATCCAGCGATCGGAATTCCTGACCAGCTACACGCCGTATCAACCGGAAATCGCGCAAGGGACCTTGCAGGTCTTGTTCGAGTTCCAGACCCAGGTCGCCGCGCTGACCGGCATGGAAGTCGCCAACGCCTCGATGTACGACGGCTCGACCGCCTGCGCCGAGGCGATGGCGATGGCCCATCGCGTGACGCGCCGCAATAAGGCGGTGCTCTCGGGCGGGCTTCATCCGCAGTACGCCGACGTCGCCGCGACGGTCGCCAAAATGGCGGGCGACGAGATCGCGCGCTTGCCGCTCGACGTCCGCGCCGCGGAGGACATCGCCGCCGCGATTGACGAGGCGACGAGCTGCGTCATCGTGCAGACGCCGGATTTCTTCGGCAACTTGCGCGATCTTAAGCCGATCGCGGCCGCCGCCCACGCCAAGGGCGCGCTGCTTGTCGCCGTCTTCACCGAAGCGGTCTCGCTCGGCGCGGTGCGCTCGCCCGGCGAGATGGGCGCCGACGTGGTCGTTGGCGAAGGCCAATCCATCGGCAACGCGCTCAATTTCGGCGGCCCCTATCTCGGATTGTTCGCGGCGCGTCTCAAGCACGTGCGGCAATTGCCGGGGCGCCTGGCGGGCGAAACCGTCGACGCCGACGGCCGGCGCAGCTTCGTGCTGACGCTGTCGACGCGCGAACAGCATATCCGTCGGGAAAAGGCGACGAGCAACATCTGCACCAACTCGGGGCTTTGCGCGCTGGCGTTCTCGATCCATCTGACCTTGCTTGGCGAGGCCGGCCTCGGCCGCCTCGCCCGCGTCAATCACGCTCACGCGGTCGACCTCGCCGAGCGGCTCGGCGCGATCGCGGGGGTGAGCGTGCTCAATCCGTGCTTTTTCAACGAATTCACCATCCGCACGCCGCGCGAGGCCAAGAGCCTCATCGAGGATCTGGCGCGGCGCGGGGTGATCGGCGGCCTGCCGGTTTCGCGCCTCGCGCCGGACGCCGGGCTCGACGACCTCGTCGTGGTCGCGGCGACCGAACTCGACAGCGTCGCCGATCGCGCCGCCTATGCGGCCGCCCTAGCCCAATGCCTGTGAGCCGCATGCCTCTCGTCGCATTAAGGAGTGATCCATGAACACCCAAGGCCGCCCGACGCGGCCCGCCGGAGCGAGCCCGGCGCGCCGCGGCGCCTTCACCGGCAATCGCGCCCTCGATATGGAGGAAGCGTTGATCTTCGAAACGGGAAGGCCGAGCGCGAGCGGCGTCGACATCGAGGAGCCGGCGCCCTTCGCTTCGCGCCTCGGCGACCACGCCCGCACCGGCGAAATCGGCCTTCCCGGCCTCACCGAACCCGAGGCCGTGCGCCATTACGTGCGCCTGTCGCGCAACAATTATTCGATCGACGCCGGGCTCTATCCGCTCGGCTCGTGCACGATGAAGCACAATCCGCGCCTCAACGAGAAAATGGCGCGGCTGCCGGGCTTTTGCGACATTCATCCGCTCCAGCCGGTCTCGACGGTTCAGGGCGCGTTGGAACTGATCGAGGCGCTGGCGCGCCGGCTCTTGACGATGACGGGGATGAGCGCGGTGGCCATGTCGCCGAAAGCGGGCGCGCATGGCGAACTCTGCGGCATGATGGCGATCAAGGCGGCGATCGCGGCGCGCGGCGAGGACAGGACGCGCCATGTCGTGCTCGTGCCCGACTCCGCCCACGGCACCAATCCCGCCACGGCCGCGCAGATCGGCTTTTCCGTGCGCGCGGTGCCGGCCGGCGCCGACGGCGTGGTGAGCGCGGAGGCCGTGCGCGCGGCGCGCGGCCCCGATGTCGCCGCCATCATGCTCACCAATCCCAACACCTGCGGCTTGTTCGAGCGCGACATCGTCCGGGTCGCCGAGGCCATGCACGAGGCCGGCGCTTACTTCTATTGCGACGGGGCGAATTTCAACGCCGTCATGGGCAAGACCCGGCCCGGCGACCTCGGCGTCGACGCCATGCACATCAACTTGCACAAGACGTTTTCGACGCCGCACGGCGGCGGCGGCCCCGGCGCCGGCCCGGTGGTTTTTTCCGACCGCCTCGCTCCCTTCGCGCCCCTTCCCCATGTCGTCGCCAACGGCGCGGCGCTGGAGCTCGTCGAACACGCCGGCGCCCAGGCGTTCGGCCGGATGAGCGCCTTCCATGGCCAGATGGGCATGTTCGTGCGCGCGCTCGCCTTCATTCTGTCGCACGGCGCCGACGGGCTGAAGCAGGCCTCCGAGGACGCGGTCCTCGCCGCCAATTACCTGCGCGCTTCGCTCGGCGATCTGATGAGCGCGCCGTTCGGCGACCGGCCCTGCATGCACGAGGTTTTGTTCGACGACCGCTGGCTCAAGGACGCCGGACTGACGACCCTCGATTTCGCCAAGGCGATGATCGACGAGGGCTACCACCCGATGACGGTGTATTTTCCACTGGTGGTCCACGGCGCGATGCTGATCGAGCCGACCGAATCGGAATCGAAGGCGAGCCTCGACCTCTTCATCATGACGTTGCGCGATTTGGCGATGAGCGCGCTCGCGGGCGAACGCGACCGCTTCGTCGAGGCGCCCCGCGAGGCGCCGCGCCGCCGGCTCGATGAAACGCGCGCGGCGCGCCAGCCGGTTCTGCGCTGGACGAAGCCGTCGCCGGCGTGAGCGGGCCAGGAATCGACCCCCGCGTTGAATGCCCGCTTGGCGCCGTGCGCGCTTGACCGCATACTGTGACGACAGGAGTCGAACCGAAAGGAAAGGCGGCGCGATGGTCCGGCAGGGGATGACTCGAACGTGGCTTGCGGTCGTCGCCGCGGCGCTTCTCGTTGCGACGCCCCTGTGTCTCGCGCCGGTCCGCGCGCAGCAAGCGCCGGCCGCCTCGCCGAGCGCGACGCCGGCGGTCGCCTCGCCAGCCGCCACACCCGCGCCATCGGCGACCGTCAGCCCGACCCCGATTCCCTCGGCGACGCCCGCGCCCGCTCCGTCGCCCTCGCCGAGCGCGACGCCGACCCCCGCCCCCGCGCCCTCGACGAACCCGACCCCGGCGCCGAGCGCGTCTCCCGCCAACCCCGCCGGCGAGGGCGGCTCGATGGGAGAGACGATCGACCTCGTCTCCCGCCCGGCCGCCACCATCGAGGGCAGGGCCGATCGCGACGAGATCTACGGCGCCATCATGGGCTCGATCGGCCAGATCCGCGCCGAAATCGACAAGGCCGGGCTGAAAGCCGCCGGCCGACCGATCGCGGTCTTTCTCGAGGCGGACGACGTCGGCTTCAAGTATCGGGCCGCCATTCCGCTCGAATCGATTCCGGACGGCAAGACGGCGCTTTCCGATGCGGTCAAGCTGGGGCAGACGCCGGTCGGCAAGGCGATGCGCTTCGAGCATCGCGGCCCTTACGACGACATCGACGCGACCTACGAGGCGATCACCGCCTATCTCGACGAAAAGGGCATCGACGCGCAAGACATCTTCATTGAAGAGTACCTCAACGACGTCAAGACGACGGACGACCCGAATTTGCAGGTCGACATTTTCGTCCTACTGAAATGAGAGAGGGCGCGGCGGCGGTCGTCTTCGATCTCGACGGCACCCTGACGGATTCGGCGCCCGGCATTTTGCGATCGACGCGCCTGGCGCTCGAGCGGCTCAAGGCCGCCGGCGGAGCCGACTTTCCCGTTCCCTCGGAGGCGGAGCTGAAGTGGACCGTCGGACCGCCCCTGCAAGAAAGCTTCGTCAAGCTCGTCGGTCCCGAGCGCGCGCCCACCTTGCTCGCCTTCTTTCGCGAGCGGTATTCGACGATCGGCCTGTTCGAGAACGCGCTCTACGACGGCGTCGTCGAGGCCCTCGATCGGCTGGCCGGGCTCGAATATCGCCTGTTCGTCGCGACCTCCAAGGCCGAGGTCTACGCGCGCCGAATTGTCGATCATTTCGGCCTGACCAAGCGCTTCGTCCAGGTTTACGGCGCCGAAATCGACGGACGGCGCTCGGACAAGGGCGAATTGCTGCGATATCTCGTGGGCCGCGAGCGCATCGGCGCGAGCCAAAAGGCCGTCATGATCGGCGACCGCCGGCACGACGCGCTCGGCGCGCAAATGGTCGGCATTCCCACGATCGGCGCGTTGTGGGGTTACGGCGACGCCGAAGAGCTGGCGGAAGCCGGCGCCGATCCCCTCATCGAAACGCCCAGACAAATCCCCGCGGCGGTCGCGGCGGTCTTCGCGCGCGCCGGTTAGCGTCTTTGCCTCAGACGTGCCCGACCACCGCCTTGGGATGGTAAGGCTCCTCGAGGCGCGCGATGGTTTTGGCGTCGAGTTTCAGCGACAGCGCCGCGATGGCGTCGTCGAGATGGTGGGGCTTCGAGGCGCCGACGATCGGCGCGGTCACGGCGGGCTTCGAGAGCACCCAGGCCAGCGCCACGATCGCCGGATTGACGCCGAATTTGTCCGCCGCCTCCCCGACCCGGCGCCGGATCGCCTCGTCCTGGCGCGAGCCGAGGCCGAGGGCGCGCGTGTAGGCGTCGGTCCGCCCGCGCACGGTCGACGCACCCTCGCCGACGCCGGAGCCGGCGAGATAGCCGCGCGCCAGGGGCGACCAGGGAATGACCGCGATTCCCTGATCGGCGCAGAATTGCATCATCTCGCGCTCCTCCTCGCGGTAGACCAGGTTGTAGAAGTTCTGCATCGAGACGAATTCAGCGTCGAGACGCTCCCTTGCGACGGCGATCATGCGCGCGAATTGCCAAGTCCACATCGACGACGCCCCGACGTAAAGCGCCTTGCCGGCGCGCACGACGTCGCTCAACGCCTCGACGGTCTCCTCGATCGGCGTGTCGGGATCGAAGCGATGGATTTGATAGAGGTCGACGTAGTCCGTGCCGAGGCGCCTCAGCGAGGCCTCGACCCCCTCCATGATGTGCTTGCGCGACAGGCCGCCGGCGTTGGGGCCGGGCCCCATCGGGTTGAACACCTTGGTGGCGATCACCACTTCGGCGCGCTTGGCGAATTCCTTGATCGCCCGCCCGAGGATCTCTTCGCTGGCGCCCACCGAATACATGTCGGCGGTGTCGAAGAAATTGATCCCCCGCTCCAGCGCGCTCCGGATGAAGGGACGCGAAGCCTCCTCGTCGAGCACCCAGTCGCGCCATTTCGACGAGCCATAGGTCATGCAGCCCAGGCACAGCTTCGACACTTTCATGCCGGTCTTGCCGAATCGCACATATTCCATGACGGCTCTCCTTATTCCCGCGCGCTCCCGCTCTTATAGACCGCGTCGACCCGCCATGCCAAAACCGCGACGCCAGCGGAGGATGAACGGCGGTGACGACGAAGGGCGGGAAGCCGGCCAAGACAAGGCGCGGGCGTTGGGATTTCTGGATCGACCGCGGCGGCACCTTCACCGACGTCATCGGCCGTGATCCGCGGGGGCGGCTTCACCCGCGAAAGCTGCTGTCGGAAAGCCCCGCCTATGCCGACGCCGCGGTGCAGGCCATTCGCGATCTTCTTTCGCTTTCGCCCGATGCGCCCATTCCCGCCGGCGCGATCGGCCTCGTCAAGATGGGCACCACCGTCGCCACCAACGCGCTCCTCGAGCGCCGCGGCGAACGCACGCTCTTGGTGACGACCAGGGGATTTCGCGACGCCTTGGAGATCGGCTATCAGGCGCGCCCCAACATCTTCGCCCGCGCCATCGTCAAGCCCGAACAGCTCTATGCGAGCGTCGTCGAGGTCGACGAACGCGTTCTTGCCGACGGCGCCGTCGAGGCCGCGCCCGACCTCGGGGCGGTGCGCGCCGAGCTGGCGCACGCCAAGGCCGAGGGCTTCCAGGCGGTCGCCATCGTCTTCATGCACGCCTATCGCTATCCCGAGCACGAGCGCCAGGTCGCCGCCCTCGCGCGCGCCCTCGGCTTCGCCCAGGTTTCGGTCAGCCATGAATGCTCGCCGCTGATCAAGCTCATCGGCCGCGGCGACACCACCGTCGTCGACGCCTATCTCTCGCCGATCCTCGCCCGCTACGTCGCGCGCGTCGCCGAGGCGCTCGACGCCAAGCGGACGGGGGCGCGGGTGATGTTCATGATGTCGTCGGGCGGCCTGACCGCCGCCGAACTCTTCGCCGGCAAGGACGCGATCCTCTCCGGGCCGGCGGGCGGCGTGGTGGCGATGGCCGAGACCGCGCGCAGCGCCGGCTTCGGCCAAGTCATCGGCTTCGACATGGGAGGAACCTCGACCGACGTCGCCCATTTCGACGGAACTTACGAGCGCGCCTTCGAGACCGAGGTGGCGGGAGTGCGCATGCGCGCCCCGATGATGCGCATTCACACCGTCGCGGCGGGCGGCGGCTCGATCCTGCATTTCGACGGCGCGCGCTTTCGCGTCGGCCCCGATTCGGCCGGCGCCGATCCCGGCCCCAAAAGCTATCGCCGCGGCGGCCCGCTGGCGATCACCGACGCCAACCTCATGGTCGGCAAGCTGATCCCCGACTATTTTCCCCGGATCTTCGGCCCGGCGCAGGACCAGCCGCTCGACGGAGAAAGCGTGCGCGAGGCCTTCGAGGCGCTGGCGCGAGAGGTCGGCGACGGACGCGGGGCGGAGCAAGTCGCCGACGGCTTCATCGCCATCGCGGTCGCCAAGATGGCCGAGGCGATCAAGAGGATTTCGGTGGCGCGCGGCTACGACGTGACGCGCTATGCGCTGAACTGCTTCGGCGGCGCGGGCGGCCAGCACGCCTGCGACGTCGCCGACGCGCTGGCGATCACAACGGTGCTGATCCATCCCTCGTCGTCGCTGCTTTCGGCCTACGGCATGGGGCTCGCCGACATCAGCGCCCATCGCGCCCAGGGCGTCGAGGAGCCGCTGAGCCAAGCGGCGCTGGCGCGGCTCGCCCCGCTCGTCGCAAGGCTCGGCGAGGCGGCCTCGAGCGAAGTCGCCTCCCAAGGCGTGGCGCGCGAGACGATCAAACTTCGCCCGCGCGCCCAATTGCGTTACGCCGGCTCCGACACCGCGCTCGAAGTCGAATGGCGCGGCGTTGCCGCGATGCGCCGCGCCTTCGAGAGCGCGCACAAGGGGCGCTTCGGCTTCATCGACCGCGCCAAGGCGCTGGTCATCGAGGCGGTCAACGTCGAGGCGACCGGCGGGGCGGCGCGATTTTCCGAGCGCGCGCGCCCAATCGCGACGACCGCCGCCCCCTCGCCCGAGCGCGCCGCGCGGTTCTTTTCCAACGGCGCCTGGCGCGACGCGGCGGTGTTCGTGCGCGAAAACATCCCGCTCGGCGCCGCCATCGCCGGCCCGGCGCTGATCATCGAGCCGCACCAGACGATCGTCGTCGAGGCGGGCTGGCGCGCCGAGGTGACGCCCAGGAATCATGTGGTGCTGCGGCGCGTTGCGGCCGCGGCGCGGCGCGAGGCGATCGGCACCAAGGTCGATCCCGTCATGCTGGAGATCTTCAACAATCTCTTCATGTCGGTCGCCGAGCAGATGGGCGTGACGCTGCAGATGACCGCCTATTCCGTCAACATCAAGGAGCGGCTCGATTTCTCCTGCGCGGTGTTCGACGCCGAAGGGCGCCTCATCGCCAACGCGCCGCACATGCCGGTGCATCTGGGCTCGATGGACCGCTCGGTCGAGACGATCATCCGCGCCAACGCCGGCCGCATTCGCGCCGGCGACGTCTTCGCGCTCAACGCCCCCTACAACGGCGGCACGCATCTGCCCGACATCACCGTATGCACGCCGGTCTTCGACGAAAAGGGCAAGGGGATCCTCTTCTGGACCGCCGCGCGCGGCCACCACGCCGACATCGGCGGCATCGCGCCGGGATCGATGAGCCCGCGCGCCGCCACGATCCTCGAGGAAGGCGTCTACATCGACAATTTCCTCCTCGTCGAGCGCGGCCGCTTTCGCGAGAAGGAACTCTATGACTTGCTGGCGAGCGGCCCCTACCCCGCCCGCAATCCGCTGCAGAACGTCAACGACCTCAAGGCGCAGATCGCCGCCAACGCCAAGGGCGTGCGGGAACTCAAGCGCATGGTCGAAGCGTTCTCGCTCAAGATCGTGCAGGCCTACATGGGCTACGTCCAGGACAACGCCGCCGAGAGCGTGCGCCGGGTCATCGTCCGCCTGAAGGACAGCGCGTTTTCCACCGAGACCGACCAGGGCGCGATCATCAAGGTGAAGATCACGGTCGACCGCGAGGGGCGCGAGGCGACGGTCGATTTCACCGGCACGTCGCCTGAGCAGCCGAACAACTTCAACGCGCCCGAGCCGGTGGCGCGCGCCGCCGTGCTCTACGTCTTCCGCGTCATGGTCGAGGACGAAATCCCGATGAACGCGGGGTGCCTGAGGCCCATTCGCGTCATCATCCCCGAGGGCTCGATGCTCTCGCCCCGCTACCCCGCCGCGGTCGTCGCCGGCAACGTCGAGACGAGCCAGGCGGTGACGGATGCGCTGTTTGCGGCGCTCGGCGCGCTGGGCTCGGCGCAGGGCACCATGAACAACCTGACCTTCGGCGACGCGCGCTATCAATATTACGAGACGATCTGCTCCGGCGCCCCGGCCGGGCCCGGCTTCAACGGCGCAAGCGCGGTGCACACCCACATGACCAATTCGCGCCTGACCGACCCCGAAGTGCTGGAGAGCCGCTTCCCCGTCGTGCTCGAGGACTTCCACATCCGCCGCGGCTCCGGCGGCAAGGGCCGCTGGCGCGCCGGCGACGGCACGCTGCGGCGGATTCGCTTCCGCCAGAGCATGGAACTCGCGCTGCTCACCGGACGCCGGCGGGTAAGGGCTTTCGGCATGGAGGGGGGCGAGCCGGGCGAACTCGGGCGCAATGTCGTGCGGCGGGCCGACGGGCGGCGCGAGGAGCTGGCGGGCTGCGCGCAGACGGTGCTGGTGGCGGGCGAGGCGGTGGAGATTGTCACGCCGACGGGCGGAGGATGGGGGAGGAGGGGGTGAAGAGGGGGTGGCGTTGCAGCGTCATCGCGAGCGACAGCGACGCGATCCAGACGAAGCCGCCGCCGCAATCCCTAAGTCTGGATCGCGTCGCTGTCGCTCGCGATGACGACGAATGGCGGCGTGCTTATCGCGCGCCATTGACAGCGTCAATGCTTCAGAACTTCATGCTTCCATAAGGTCGACGGCTTGGCGCGTGACGGGCAAACTCAGGGCGGCGGCGCCTCCGGATAACGAAACTCAGCAATTCGGATCGTGTCCGAGTAATTCCGGCCGCAAGGGCGTCAACGACGCCAGAGGGGGGCGATGTCAATAAAATGCACTAGAGCCGTAATCTAGCCTCAGAACCGAATTGCCCCCATTTTTTCGACCTCTTCTAAATCGGCGCGCGACGCATCAAGTGGCGGGCTTACGCGGATGAATTCGCCTTCGCCTTTTTCGCGCGCTTCGGTGATCACGGCGCGCACAGCCGCGAAGTCCGGCAACTCGCGCCACCACTTCGCGGCCCTGCCGTCTTTGTCCCAGCGTTCCGTGTACCAGAGCTTGCCAACCATCGTTGGCACTCCCGCGTTATTTTAGCCAATGCGTTGCGTTTCAGTTCGGTCACGGGCACCTATGGGCTACGACCAACGACATCGCGGCTACTAGGCCCGCGGAATTTGCGATGCATTGCGGATGATTACGGACATAGTTTTCAAACACCTCGCGTGCTTCGGAGATACCAATCGCCCTATCTTCCGGCAAGCACGTTCTTTGGCCCTTTTCTGCCAGAACCTGCATTACGTACATGGCGTCTGTCAGGCCGCGCAAATATCCAGCGCATATTTGCTCTATGAACTCGATGTCATCCTTTGTCTTCGCGTCGTTAACGCTATGCGTGCATGCCGAGTAGAGAGAAGCTGCGGTGAACGTATCGTTAGACGTGGACTGAGCCATCGCGGTGACGGAAAAGACGGCCGGCAAGACCGACAAGACAAGGCGTTTCATTTTATCACCCCCATTGGC
This sequence comes from uncultured Alphaproteobacteria bacterium, assembly GCA_963755075.1. Taxonomy (GTDB): domain Bacteria; phylum Pseudomonadota; class Alphaproteobacteria; order Rhizobiales; family Beijerinckiaceae; genus Roseiarcus. The sequence continues at coordinate 7,482 of CAVWKL010000014.1, read as the reverse complement.
ATTACGGAGACGCAACACGAATTGCACGATTTCGCGCCCCCGCCCGGCGCCATACTTTCACCGCCGGAGCCACCCCGCCCCTCTCTGCGACACACCAAGCCGTCGACCTCATGAAAACATGAACTTCCGAGGTTTCGGGCCTGTCAATGGCCTGCGGCCGCCGGAGGCGGCGCGCTTGAAAAGCGCGCCATTGACAGGCCCGAAACTTCGGAAACAAGAGGCTTTCATGAGGTCGACGGCGCTCCCTGCAGAACGCTCGCCGCGCTGCGTGACGTCACGGGTCAGGCGGGATGCGGCCAAGAAGCTGGGCGATCGGCGGTCGCGTAAGCGCCCGCGGGACTCGCTCAATGACAGCTCGCCCCGGCGCCGGCCGCACGGCCCGAAGCCGCGAGGAAAACCGCCGACGCCGCCGACGCACCAGCGATTCCCGCACGTCTCGCCCCAACGCCGAAGACGCCGTCAACATTCTGATAAGCATGCCACTTCCCTGTCATGCACAACAAATTCTTTCTATAATTCAGAAAGAGCGGTATGCTCTTCCTATCCCGCCCCTTTGGCGCGGGCGGCAAGGAGCAAAGCGATGGGCGAGGACGGCGCGAAAAAGTCGGCGCGGGCGGGACTGCGCAAGGCGGCGCGCGAGCGGCGCGGGGAACGCGCGCGGCGCGATGAGGACATTCTCGATCTCCTCGTCTCCGGCTACGCCCAGGAGACGATCGCCGACAAGCTGCGCCTCAGCGTCAAGACGGTGCGGCGCGCCACGGCGCGGGCGATCGAGCGGCGTCGGCTCGACGGCGGCGCGCACTACGTGCATCTGCAGGCGATGCGCCTCACCAAGGCGCTGCGGGTCGTCGACCTCAATCTCGAGGAGGGCGACATCCGGGCGGTCGAGCCGTTGCTGAAGGTGATGGCGCAGCTCGACAAGTATCACGCCCTGGCGGCGAGCGCGCCCCCGCCGCCGCCGCCGCAGCTCTGCGCCCCGAACGCCGCGCCGCTGGCGCTCGCCGCGCCGCAGGCGAGCGCCGAGGGGACCGAAAATGGCGCCCAAGCGATTGAAATTCCTTAGGGGTGGACACGGGTCGGCGTTTCGTGATCCCTGTCGCGTCGGCGGCGGCCGTTCTCGCTTCCCCTGCCCGGCGCCATGACGGCTCGCGGATATCGGCATTCGTTGACAGGCCCAAACCATGCAATTCGGCGTCTACACCTTCGTCGAGACCGAGGCCGACCCCGCGACGGGCCGGCCGATCCACGTCGAGCGCACGCTCGCCGAGGCGATGGCGGAGATCGAGCTCGCCGATCGCGTCGGGCTCGACGTCTTCGCGCTCGGCGAACATCACCGGTCCGACTACGCGATTTCCGCGCCGGCGGTGGCGCTCGCCTACGCCGCCGCGCGGACGAAGACCATTCGCCTCTCGAGCGCGGTGACGGTGCTGAGCTCCGACGATCCGGTGCGCGTCTACGAGCAATTCGCCACGCTCGATCTCCTGTCGAACGGGCGGGCCGAAATCATGGCGGGGCGCGGCTCGTTCATCGAGTTGTTTCCGCTCTTCGGCTACGATCTCGACGACTACGACGAATTGTTCGCCGAGAAGCTCGACCTCCTCCTCGCCATCCGCACTCACGAGCGGGTGAGCTGGGAGGGACGGCTGCGCGCGCCCTTGCGGGGCCTCGGCGTCTATCCGCGCGCCCTCCAGAACCCGCTGCCGGTGTGGATCGCGGTCGGCGGCACGCCCCAATCGATCGCGCGCGCCGGGCGGCTGGGACTGCCCCTGGCGCTGGCGATCATCGGCGGCGAGCCGGCGCGTTTCGCCCCGCTGGCCAAGCTCTACCGCGACGCCGGCGCGCAGGGCGGCCACGACCTGGGCGAGCTCGCGCTCGGCGTCAATGGCCACGGCTTTCTCGCCGACACGAGCCAGGCGGCGATCGAGGCGTTCTATGAGCCCTATGCCGAAACGATGTCGCGCATCGGCGGCGAGCGCGGCTGGCCGAAAATGTCGCGCGCCCAATTCGATGCGGGCCGCGCGCCGAGCGGCCACTTGATTGTCGGAACGCCGGACGAGGCGATCGCCAAGATCCTCGCCCAACACGCGATCTTCGGTCATCAGCGCTATCTGATGCAGATGCGCGTTGGCGCGATGCCGCACGCGGCGATCCTGCGCTCGATCGAACTCCTGGGAACGGTGGTGGCGCCGGCGGTGCGCGCGGCGCTGGCGCGGCGGGAGAGCGCGGCGGCTTTGCCCTAGCCGCGGATCGGCTCGTGGGCGAGCGCGGCGCGCAGGAAATAGTAGAGGCCGGTCAGCGCGCAGAGGATGAGGACCGCCTCGAGAGCATGGGTCATGAAATCGCCGAGCTGAAACAGCCCGCCGATCGCCCAGCCCGCCGCCCCGCCCGCCCCAACGAGCTCGGTGCCGACGAGAACGGCGACGCTGGCGAGCGTTCTGGCGTTGGTCCAGTTGATCGGTCGGGAAGAGGCCAAAGGAATTCTCTGTCTTTGCGAACGGCGCCCGCACCTATAGCATGAAAGCCGTCCGCGCAACTCGCGGCAAGGATTCGTTTCCGGTTGCCCGAATTTCGGGCGTACGCGGCGCCGGGCCCGGCCGCCCCAGGAGTCCCGATTTGACCGACGACGCTGTCTATTCCCACGCGGCGGTCGCCGCCCCGCACGCGCTCGCCGCCGAGGCGGGGCGCGACGTCCTCGCCCAAGGGGGCGACGCCATCGAGGCGATGACGGCGATGGCCGCCGTGATCGCGGTCGTCTACCCCCACATGAATGCGATCGGCGGCGACGGCTTTTGGCTCATCCGCGAGCGCGGCGGCCGCGTCCGCGCCATCGAGGCCTGTGGTTACGCCGGCGAGCGCGCCACGATCGCCAATTACCGCGCCCGCGAATTCGAGGCCATTCCGGCGCGCGGGCCCATGGCGGCGCTGACGGTCCCAGGCGCAATCGGCGGCTGGATCGCGGCGCTGGAACTCTCCAAGGCGCTCGGGGGCCGCCTGCCGCTGAGCGCGCTGCTCGAACCGGCTGAGCGGCACGCCCGCCAGGGCTATCCGGCATCCGCCTCGGAGGCGCGCTTCGATCCGACCAGCGACGCGGCGCTGATGGCGGCGCCGGGCTTCGCCGAGGCGTTTCTGATCGAGGGCAAACCGGCCAAAGCCGGCGCGACGCGCAAGGCGGAGCGCCTCGCCGAGACGCTCGCCCAGCTCGCCCATGCGGGGCTCGCCGACTTCTACCGCGGCGACGCAGCGCGCGAGATCGCCGCCGACCTCGAGCGGATCGGCGCGCCGGTGACCCGCGCCGATCTCAAGCGGTATCACGCGGCGTGGCGCGAGCCGCTGTCGCTGCGCTTCGCCGACGCGACGCTCTACAATACCCCCGCGCCGACCCAAGGGCTCGCCTCGCTGATCCTGCTCGGCCTTTACGAGCGCCTCGACGTGCGCGGCCTCGAGGGCTTCGCCCATACGCACGCCCTCGTGGAGGCGACCAAGCGGGCGCTGACGATCCGCAACGAGGCCTGCGTCGATTTCGCCCACGCAACGCATGATTTCGCCGCGCTGCTGTCGCCGCAATGGCTGGATCGCGAGGCCTCGCGCATCGACAAGACCCGCGCCGCGCCTTGGCCGCTGCCGCCCGACAAGGGCGACACCGTGTGGATGGGCGCGATCGACGCCAACGGCGTCGCGGTCTCGTACATCCAGTCGGGCTATTGGGAATTCGGTTCGGGCTGCGTGCTGCCGCGAACCGGCGTCGTCATGCAGAACCGCGGCCTCGCGTTCTCGCTCGACCCGAACGCGCGCAATCCGCTGACGCCGGGACGGCGGCCGTTTCACACGCTCAACCCGCCGATCGCCGTTTTCGACGACGGGCGGGTTCTCGCCTACGGCGCGATGGGCGGCGACGGACAGCCGCAATTCCAGGCGCAGGTCTTCACCCGCATCGCCGCGGGCCAGACGCCCGAGCGCGCGGTGAGCGCGCCGCGCTTTCTGTTCGGCCGCACCTGGGGCGTCGCGACGACCAGCCTCAAGCTGGAGGAGGGTTACGACGAAGCGGTCGCCGCAGCGCTCGCCAAGGCCGGCCACGAAATCGAATGGCGCGGGGCGGCGCAGCGCGATTCGTTCGGCCACGCCGGCGCCCTGCTGCGCCATCCCAAGGGCGGCGTCGCCGCCGCGCACGATCCGCGCTCGGACGGCGGGGCGGCGGGGCTTTAAGCGAAAATCGGCGGCTCGGGCGAGACCCTGCGCAAGCGCGGCGCTGTCCGCTCCGGGGCGCAGAAGGACGTCACTTTGGCCTCCACTCGCGCCTCATGCGCTCCGCCTCGGCAATCTGAGACGGCGTCATGCCGCGGCTCAAAGCGTCGCGCGCCTGGCGGGCGGACTCGCGGCACGGCCCTTCCGGCGCACAGGCGATCGCAAGGGCGAACCACATGTAGGCCTGCGTCAGGTCCCGCGCCACGCCAAGGCCGTTCGCGTAAGCGAAACCGACGTCAAACTGCGCCGAGGGGTTGCCTTGATCGGCTGCCTTACGCGACCAGAAATAGGCCTGCCCGTCATCTTGTTTGACGCCCAACGCGTTGGCGTAAGCAAAACCGAGATTGGCTTGCGCGGGGGCATTGCCCTGATCGGCCGCCTTGCGGAGCCAGAGCGCGGCTTGCTCGTAGTTTCGCTCCACGCCCTTGCCGGTCGAATACATCACGCCCAAGTTGGCCTGCGCGGCGGGAACGCCCTGGTCGGCGGCCTTGCGGTACCATTGCGCCGCTTGCTCGTCGTCGGGCGCGACGCCCTCGCCCTTCTCGTAGAGGACGCCGAGGTTGTACTCGGCGAGCCCAAAGCCCTGGTCGGCCGCCTTGCGGTACCACAACACGGCCATGGCGTAGTCCTGCCTCGCCCCGTCGCCGCTCTCGTACATGGAGCCGACGTTATACTCGGCTTCGATATGCCCTTGATCGGCGGCCTTGTGGTACCAGAGGGCGGCCAGCGCGATATCCTGCGGCACGCCTTGTCCGAGGTCGTACATGACCGCGAGGGCGAACTCGCCGCTAGGGTTCCCCTTGTCGGCGGACTTGCGATACCAGGCGACGGCCTGCTGATCGTCCGGCGCGACGCCCAGGCCCCGTTCGTACATTGCGCCGAGTTCGAACATCGCCCTGGCGTCTCCCTTCTCGGCAAGAGGAAGGAGAATAGGCAGCGCAGCCGCGTAGTCCCGCCGCTCGTAGGCGGCTTGGCCGTCCGCATAGGATCCCGCCGAAGCGCTCGCGCCGAGCAGGAGCGCGAGAAAGGCGGCGGCGAAGGGACCTGTCCGCAAAGGCTTCATGATCGGCTCCCGGGGCGATTTCGTCTTTCGACAAACGGCGGTCGGTCGGCCGATGGCGCGTCGCCGACGCCCCGACTTTACGGGCTACACGTCGCCGGACAAAATGTGACGCTTTCGCGACGCTGCGCCGCGCGCCGGGCTATTGACGGCGGGCGCGCGGCTTGCTTTTAAGCGCCCCGCACAAGGCACGGCGTCCCCGCCCGCCCGTTTGGAGAATCGACGCCATGTCGCATTGGCCCCGCCACGCGCGTATCGACGGCCCGATCGTCATGATCGGCTTCGGCTCGATCGGCAAGGGAACCTTGCCGCTGATCGAGCGCCATTTCGACTACGACAAGGCGCGCTTCGTCGTCATCGATCCCGACGACATCGGACCGCAAGCTGCTCGACGAGCGCGGCGTCGCGTTCCTGCACTTGGCGATCACGCGCGACAACTATCGCCAGGTGCTGGGCAAATATCTCACCGCCGGAGGCGGCCAGGGCTTCTGCGTCAATCTCTCGGTCGACACCTCCTCGCTCGATATCATGCGCACCTGCCGCGAGATCGGCGCGCTCTATATCGACACCGTCGTCGAGCCCTGGCCGGGCTTCTACTTCGACGCCTCGCGCGGCAACGAATCGCGCACCAACTACGCCTTGCGCGAGACGGTGCTCGCCGAGCGGCGCGCCCGCCCCGGCGGCTCGACCGCGGTCTCCTGCTGCGGCGCCAATCCCGGCATGGTCTCCTGGTTCGTCAAGCAGGCGCTGATCAATCTCGCCGCCGACCTCGGCGACAAGGGCGAGGCGCCGACGACGCGCGACGACTGGGGCCGCCTCGCCCAGCGTCTCGGCGTCAAGGGCGTGCACATCGCCGAGCGCGACACGCAGCGCGCCAAGAGCCCCAAGCCGCGCAACGTCTTCGTCAACACCTGGTCGATCGAGGGCTTCCTCTCCGAAGGCATGCAGCCGGCCGAGCTCGGCTGGGGCACGCACGAGCGCTGGGCGCCCGCCAACGCCGGCTTCCACGCGCAAGGCTGCGGCGCGGCGATCTATCTCAACCAGCCCGGCGCCAACACCCGCGTGCGCTCGTGGACGCCGACGGCGCTCGGCCAGTTCGGCTTCCTCGTCACCCACAACGAGTCGATCTCGATCGCCGACTATTACACGTTGCGCGACGCCAACGGCGCGGCGATCTATCGCCCGACCTGCCATTACGCCTATCACCCCTGCGACGACGCGGTGCTCAGCCTGCACGAACTCTTCGGCCGCGCCGGCCAAGTGCAGAAGGAACAGCACATCCTCGGCGAGGCCGAAATCCTCGACGGCGTCGACGAACTCGGCGTGCTCCTCTACGGCCACAAGCGCAACGCCTATTGGTACGGCTCGCAATTGTCGGTCGAGGAGACGCGCGCCCTCGCCCCCTATCAGAACGCCACCGGCATGCAGGTCACCTCCGCGGTGCCTCGCCGGCATGGTCTGGGCGCTGGAGAACCCCAGCGCCGGCATCGTCGAAGCCGACGAAATGGACTTCCGCCGCTGCCTCGAGGTGCAGACGCCCTATCTCGGCCCGGTGGTCGGCGTCTATGCCGACTGGACGCCGCTCGCCGGCCGCCCGGGTCTCTTCCCCGAGGACATCGACGAGAGCGACCCCTGGCAGTTCCGCAACGTGCTGGTGCGCTAGAGCCTGCTGCAATGAGATTGACGCAGGGGCGTCCCTTCTCCCCGTGTACGGGGAGAAGGTTAGGATGAGGGGCTTGGAGATGAGCCGCAACAGAGCGGCCACTCCCCTGGCCCCTTGCATGTTCGCTTTGGCGCGAATCTGCGAAGATTTCGAGCTGACGCTCGGGGGATGGCCATCCCCCGAGCGTCGGGCGGGCGGGACCGTATGCCCCTTGGCTTGGAACCGTGGGTGAGCTTGGTCCGTCCGTCCTTCGCGCTTGTCCTGAACAGATGATTGGGAGCGAGTCCCGCATGCAAGGTCAGAAATCGCCCGAACGAAGCGCGCAACCGGGAGTCTACGTCGGCGTCGATGTTTGTAAAGACTGGCTCGACGTTTGTCTCCACCCTATTGGCCAACAAGTCCGCGTGGCGAATACCCCCGAGGGCCTCAAGGCCCTCAAGCGCCGCATCGCGGAACTGCCGATTGCGCTGATCGTCATGGAGGCGACCGGCAAATTCCACCGGCAGGCGCACCGCAC
>CAVWKL010000013.1:0-12182 GCA_963755075.1 uncultured Alphaproteobacteria bacterium | reverse complement strand
CGACGAGCAACTCGTGGAAGATCGTATCGAGCTCCGCCAAATCCTCGCCCTTGCGGTTCTCCGGCGTGTTGCGCACGGCCTCCCAGGACTTGCTGAGGAGCGCCAACCCCTCCCGCGATCCTCCGCGGCTAGCGAGGGTCTCGACCGCGTAAAGCTCGAGGGCCAGACGCACTTCATCGATCTCCTCGACCTCGCGGAAATTGACTTGGCGAATAGCGTAACCGCAATTCGCCATGCGCGTTATGAGCCCACTGGTGGCGAGCACCCGCAGCGCCTCGCGCACCGGGCTGCGGCTCACGTTGAATTCGCGGGACAGCGCCTCCTCGGTCAGCCGGTGCTCGGGCGGGTATTGCCAAGTAATAACCCTTTCCTTGATCGTTGCAACAATTGACCCGCAAAGTGTCGATTTGGTCGTCATCGTCTTGGTTCTCAATGCTCGCTTCGCCAGTCGCATCGCCGCTGCGACGATGTTTCCACGCTGAAGCGGTCGTTACGCTGGACATCTGTCAAAACGCGTCGCTGCAACAGGCGACAACGAAAGCAATGACGTAACGCTTACAATTCGAGGGTGGCGGTCTTCCCGTGAAGCGCAGCGTCAAGGCCGCTTTTCTCCACGATCGGATTGATTTGCACAAAGGTGATCCGGTCGATGAGCCGCGGCATTTCGTCGGTGACGACAAGCGCCCGAAGCGAAGGCGGTCAGCGCCGGAACGATGCTGGCGAACATCGTCTGATTGGCAACGTGGCGGAAGAGCGGCATGCCCGGATTCGGCGGCGGCGTCGCCAAACCAACGCGGTGCAACAACGCCATGTCGAAGTCGCCGATCGCCCCGCCGGCGTCGCCGAAGACGCGAAGCGAGTAGCCGAAGACAAACCAGACGCCGGTCGTCCATTCCATCGAGACGTATGATCGCCTCATGATCGCCAATACGTTGCAGCGGCTGACCGACCCGCCATAGTGGAAAGCAGGCTCGGGGTCATCAACTCGACCAAGCCGCTGCAAAGCAGCATAGAGCTGGTTTTTCCGGCATCCAAATATTGCATTGTAAGCGCCCCTAACGTGGCGATCGAAAATCTGTCTCTGCGCCACTCAAGGCGGACGGCCGGCGCAAAAGGGTGTGACGCGTATGGCGTTCCTCGAATCCCCCGCACGTTTCGAAGCATAGGGGCGAGGGGGATCATGGTCAACTATTTGCATGCAATATTGTGTACCAAACATCGACGCTCGAACCCTTTCGGGCGGGACCCTTCGGGCGGAGAGCGCCGGTGCGGTCGGGCGCCTCGAGTTGACAAATCCCAGCCGGTTCAATCAGACCGTTAGCGCGCCGATCGGATTTTGGCGCCTCGAAGATTGAGACCATGCGCGCTTATCTCATCCGCTGCCCCGATGGCGCCGGGCTCATCGCCGCCGACGAGGCCATTGGCTGCGCGATCGCCGGAGAAACGGGCGCCCGCTTCCCCCGTTGATCCCAACCGGAACCGCGGAACGAACGACGAAAAGGATATTTCCACATGCCGAAGGACACGGTGTTGCTGGCAGTCAACGGCACATTGATGCGGGGGCTGGAACTCAATCCCAACATGATCGCCGCCGGAGCCACCTTTGTCGCCGAGGCGAAGACTGCCGCCTGCTACCGGATCTGGTCGATCGGCGACCGTCATCCGGGGATGATCCGCACCCGTGGCCCCTCCGGCGCCGTGGCGTTGGAATTGTGGTCGGTGCCTCCCGATGGCCTGGCCGGCATCCTGATCCGCGAACCCGCCGGGCTCGCCATCGGCAAGGTGCTGCTCGATGACGGCCGAGAGGCGCTCGGGGTCCTCGCCGAGGCCTGGCTCACCGAGGGCGAGCGCGAAATCACCGAATACGGCGGCTGGCGCGCCTACACCGCGGCCGTGGCCGCCGCCACAGACCGTGAGGCGAGGTCGTGACCATTCCTCAGTCCTGCGCCTTCGCCCCGAAGCTCCGGGTCGACTGCGATTTCGCGCCGTCTTCCGGCCATTTCGCCGCCAGCCGAGTCGTCGGCGCTCTTATGCGACAAATCTAATGTCGCTCCAATGTCTTCGCCAGCTGGGCCCCCACGGCGTTGGGCCCGAAGCCGCCGGAAACCCCGGCCTGTGCCGCGAGCAGCGAGAGCGCGGTCTCGCCGCCTAAGGCGATGGAGGGTTCCGGCGGTTCGGAAAATCCCGCGGCGGTCAGCTGGTCGGCCAATTGGATCCGCGCCTTCTCGTCGCCGAGAATCGACATCATCTTGGCCAGCGAGGCGACGTTGACCTCCCCGGCGGTTCCAATGTCGATCTCCATGTCCTTGACCCCTCTGTGGGGAAACAGCGACAGCTTGTAGGCGCCCGCATCGAGACGAGCGATCAACAGTTGAGGCGCCGAGCCTCGGTTGTTCGAGAAATCCACCAGCCGGCCCGAACTGTCGGCAAGCGCCAAATCGATCTCGCCCTTGCCCGTCAGGGCCGCAACCCGAAGCACCAGCGAGGTCGGCAAGCTCAGCGCGATATCGATTTGCGAATTGTCGGCGACGTTCTTCTTGAGATAGCGCGCCGTCGGGGCCGAGGCGCTCACGGCGATCTGGAAGGCGCCGTCGGCGAGCCTGACGTTCGCATCGAGATCGAGGGCGTTGGGGTCGGGCGCGACTCGCGGGGGGGCGAGTTCGGGGGCGCCGCTCCCGGTCGCGCTGATCGCCTCGAGCCAGCCGACGTGCGCCCCCCTCTCATCCGTCCCGTAGCCGGCAACGAGCGTTCGCCCCCGCGGGGAGATGGCCGCGTCCAGAATGTCGGTCGCGCCATTCCCAGCAAGGATCGGGGGCTCGTTCTGTTTCAAGGTGCTCGACACGATTTGCGAGATTTCGGCCCGCGGAAGTTTCAGCGGACCCTCGGATATCGATCCCGCCAAGAGAAAATGCGTGGCGTCGCGAATGGGCGCGGCGACGCGGAAACGCGCCGGGCCCGATCCGCTCGGGAGCGCCGCGGAGGAAATCGGCGCGAGCGTTCCCTCGATCGTCAGTGGGCTCAACTTGATCCGCACCGCGTGGGCTTCGGAATGGTCCGCGCCGCGGGACATCTTCTGGCCGGCGATGAGATAGTCCCCCGAGCCCAGGGATTTTATGGCGAAACCGTCCTCATCGGCGTCGGAATCGTCGGCGAACGTCGTCAGCGCCGACAGGCGCCATGCGGTCGGGCTCGCCGCGGCGCCCTCGCCCGCCGAGACGGCGCCGACCAGCAGTTGATCGTTGCACCGACCGTCCTCGGAGCTCGGCGCCGTCGCGAAGCCGACGAAAGCAAATTGCCGGCTCTTGTCCCCGGGAACGATGTCATAGAGGCCTTGGCGGTTCCTTGGCCCCTTCGTCGCCGCTCCGTTCAAGATTTGCGGTTCTGCGAGATCGCCGGTGGCCGCGGCGAAGCCTTGGATATAGCTCTGCGACCAGTTCGTGCAGGTTCCGTCGTCGCCGCCCAAGGTTCGACGGCCGACGGCGATGATCCGATTGGTCGGCGCGTCGTAGACCCCGCTCTGAAACATCACGTTGGCAGTCGGATCGATCTGCTCCTTGGCCCATTTGACGTTCCCATCGGGCCCGACCACGAGAACGAGGCCGGCGAGCCAGCTCGAATGGGCGGGACGGAAAGAGCCGATCAGCGCGAGCCCGTCCTGCGGCAGCGCGACGATCCTCTTGAAGTCGATCGCGGCGACTTCGTCCGCCGCGCCGTTTCGAGTCCAACTCACGTTGACGGGGGGACCGACGCGGCCGTCCGGCGTGACGCGCGCGAGCGCCCAGGCGGTTTGCGGCGCGTTCCTGAGATGGCCGACGGCGACGAAGGCGCTCCCGGCCCACGTCACCGCGGAAAACTGGTCGAAGTCGGTTCGGCACTGCGGGGACGGCGACGGCGAAGCGCACCCCGCCTCGGCAGGGGCCGCCGCGATCAGGCCGGCGCTGCAAATCATGTAGGGCAGGGCGGCTCGCGCTATTCTCGCCAGCGACGCCGACAACGCTGAGAGCGCGCCCGAGGCGAGCATGATCGGCTTGCCGACAAGTCTTGAGCCTGTAACCATGAACGCGCGCCCCTCAATTGAGCCAGAATGACGACTCGGCGGCCTCCCCAGCCGCATCGAGAACCCGAACGTCGAATTGCCCGCGTGCGTCGAACAGCCATTTGACGCTCGGCATTTCCGTCGTCGTCTCGCGCCGCCCCGACACCTGCCAGACGTAGGGCGGCCGCCCGCCCTGCGCCGACAGCGTCAGTTCGACCGGCGCTCCGGCCGGACGGCCGGATTCGATCGTGGCGCCGTTGCGTGGGAAGAATACCGAGAGTTCGGACGAACGCGCCCCGGGCGCCGTCGCCTCGAATCGAACCAGGCGCGGCGGCAAGTCGTGATTCGGGGCGAGCGGACCGAGTTCCGCGTCGGAATACTTGATCCCCGCCTCCGGCGCCGGCAGAGCCTCGAAAACTTGCATCAGCAGCGGCGCCGCGGCGGTCACGCCATAGGCGCCGAGATGGGCGGCGCCGTCGGGTCGGCCGACCCAGACCCCGACGGTGTGCGTCTGATCGAAGCCGATCGCCCAGGCGTCTCGGAACCCATAGGACGTGCCCGTCTTGAATCCGAGGCGTCGCCCGCCGTCGCCCGCCAACAGGCGCTCGAATCCGCTCGGCGGCGGCACGTCGGCGAGCACGTCGGCGGTCGCCCGCGCCGCATAGGCGGACATCAGCGCGCCGCGGGGCTGTATCGGATCGTCCGGCGTCAGGCGAAGCGCGCTGAGCCTGCCGTCCCTTGCGAAGGCCGTATAGAACCAGGCGAGTTGCTCGAGCCGCACGCCCTCGCCCCCGAGCGCCGTGGCGAGGCCGCCCGAGGGATCGGCCGCCGGGAGAACGAGCGGGCGGCCGACGCGGCGGAAGCGCTCCAACAATTCGTCCACGCCGACCTTGCCGAGCAGCATCACCGCCGTCGTGTTGCGCGATCTCACCAGCGCTTGCCGAACGGTGAGATCGCCCATGAATTGGTCATCGGCATTGTCGGGCCGATATCCGTCGATCTCGATCGGCTGGTCGGTGATGATCGTGTCGGGATGCACGATCAGGTTTTCGAAAGCCAAGGCGTAGATGAACGGCTTGAGCGCCGACCCCGGCGAGCGCTCGGACTGAGCGAGATCGAGATAGCCGCTGCGGGTCGGGGCGCCGAACTCCGCGCCGCCGACATAGGCGGCGAACGAAGCGTCGCGATTGCGGATCACCACGACGGCGATATTGACCGCGTCGTCCCATTGCCGAAGCGCGCGCGAGACCAACATCTCGACCGTATGCTGCAGGTCGCGCTCGATCAGCGTGGGCACAGTTTCCACACCGGCGCCGGCGGCGTCGCGCACGCGCATGGCGAAATGGGGAGCGGCGAAAGCGAACGGTTGGAAATGACCGACCACGCTCTCCAATCGCGCGAGTTTCGCCTCGTTGACGTCGAGGGCGTGGCGGGCCCACAGCGTCTTGACCACCCTGTTCCTCGCCGATTGCGCCGCATCGGGATGGCGATCGGGCCGGCGATCTTCCGGCGCTTGCGGGATGGCGACCAACATCGCCGCCTCGCCGATGGTGAGCCGTTTCGGCTCCTTGCCGAAATAGAGCAGCGAGGCCGCGCGCACGCCGTCGACATTGCCGCCGAACGGCGCGAGCGTGAGATAGATCCGCAGGATCTCGTCCTTGTGCAGAACGCGCTCCAATTTCAGCGCTTTCAGGATTTGGTCGATCTTGGCGACCAGGGTTCGCGGCTGAGGCTCCAAGAGGCGCACGGTCTGCATGGTCAAAGTCGATCCGCCCGACACCGCCCCGCCATGACGCAGCGCCTCGAAGGCGGCGCGAAACAGAGCGAGCGCGTCGACGCCGGGATGGCTGCGAAATCGCTGGTCCTCGTATGCGATCAAGGTCTTCACGTATTTGGGATCGACGTCGGCCGGCGAGGCCGAGAAACGCCAGCGTCCGTCGCGCGCGAGAAAGGCCCAGAGCGGCTCGCCCTCGATCGAAGTGACGATCTGCGATCGTTGCGCATAGCGAGAAAGGTCGGGAAGGGGGGTCGCCGAAATGAGCGCGTGCGCCCCTCCGGCAAGCGCGAGGCCTGCGAGGGCGAGGTGCGAGAAGACGCCCGCGAGCGCGCGCGCCGAGATCATTTGGCTTGCGCCCCCAGCGCTTTGACTTCGAAGGTCGAGGACTCCGAGCGATAGGTCGTCGCGAATTGGGTCGACGCCTCGATCGAAACGCCCGGCCACAGGAAACGCCCGCCCAAATTGACGCGCGCGACATAGGCCTGGCGAAAATCGACGTTCGCGTCGGGGGTCGCGCCGGTCGCGGCGGGTTTCGGCGGCGCCGAAGGATTTTGCGAGTCGGGCGCCTCGGGGGGCGGCGGCTGACGCGATCGCGGAACCACGAGCGCCACCCATCGATCCGGATCCGAATCGATGGATCGCAGATCGCCGATCGGCCCCAGTTTCTTGATCCATTCCGCCGTCTTGAATTCCTTCGCGTCCTGAACTGTCGGCGCGGCGATCTTGAGGGCGCTGGGCAAGAGATCGGCCACGACGAAGGGTTCGTCGATGTCTTGCGGCTCGGCGTCGCCATCCGCGCCGATGGCCTTGGCCAATGGATTGCGATCGCCCTCGATCACGATCACAAGTCGGTCGCCGATCTTGAGTTCGTCGGTCTTGAGATTGATCTCGTGACCGTCGGCGGCGGAATAGACCCTGCGCCGGATCGCTCCGGCGGGCAGCGTGTCCTCGCCCTTCGCGCTGGCGGGCACGCCCTCGATCGTCACGAAGGCGCGCGCCTTCTGGTCGCCGCCGACCGAGACGAGCGTCGGAGAATTCTGCAGACGCTCGAAATTCACGCTCTCGGTCTCCAGAACCCCATTGGGACCGACGCTCAGCGCGCCGAGCCCGTCGCCCTCGATATGAATAGCGGCAAGGTCGAGGCTCGAGCGCCGCGCCAAGTCGGCGTCGCCGGCGATCCAGGCCGCCGCGGTCGGCGAAAGGACGCGGTTGCCAGTCGTCAGAAGCGCGTCCGCCACCGGCTCTCGCGCCGGGGCGGGCGCTTTCGCCTGCGCGAGGAAGTTCGCCATCATCGCCAGCTTGATTTGGCCGGCTTCCGAATCGCCGAGATTGTTCAGCGCGCCCTCCTTCGCGTCGGTCGCGAAACTCGTCAGAATGACCTGCGCCTTGTCGGTGCTGCCGAAGCGGGAGGCGACGGCGTAAGCGGCTGCCTTTTCCCAGATCTCGTGGTTTGGGCACGCGGCGATTTTCTCGATGCGGTCCTCATCGACGGCGCCGAAGTCGACGAGCGCGAAGTCGGCGAGCAGCGCCTCGAACGAGCAGCCGATGTCCGGTTCGTTGTCGTCGCGCGTCATGACCGCGAATTGCCGCGCCGCCGCAACGCTGCTGGCGGGAACCGCGTAGCCAGCCGCCTTCGCCAGCGAGAAGGCTTCCAGCGCGACGGCGGTCCGCCTCAATGCGCTGCGCAACCCGTCGGGCGATTTGTCCTGGTTCATCTCCAGGTCCGTCGGGTTGCCGACGGTCCGATAGTTCAGGAACGAACCGTCCGGCAATTGCAGGCTGAGGATGTCGCCGAGCAGCCGCTCGCCCTCCGGCCGTGCGGCCGGATCCTGGGCTCGGACGCGATCGCCGAAGTAGGTCATCGCGCGTAGCGCGAGCTGGTCCAACGCGTGCGTTGCGCCCGTCGGCGCGGCGGGGGCGGCGACGCTCAGCAGCGACTGCGCGCTGTCGGCGAAGTGGGCGGTCACCCGCACGTGCCGGGGATCGGCGTAGCCGGCGACGAGGTCGCCGACCAACTTGGATATCGGCGTCGGGTTGGACTGCAAGGGAAAGCTCAGCGTCGCCACCGAGGACAGGCGCGGCGGACGCACGTCGATCCGCCATGTGCGCTTGCGCCCCGGCAACGGGATCGGCGAACCGACGGGTTCGACGTCGAGCGAGACAACCATGGCGCCGCTGCTCGCCGCCTCCGGCTCGACCACGAGATAGACGATCTTGGTCTCGCCGAGCCGCAGCGGCGTGCGAAGTTCGGCGCTCTCGGCCGCCTTGTCTCCGGCTTCGGGTTGAAACGCGACGCGCCCCGGCGTTCCGTCCACCGAGGCTCGGATGGCGAAATCGCCGTCGTGAGCAAAGTCGAAATTCACCATGCGAAGCGGAATGATCGCGCGGTCCCCCGCCAGCAGGAACCGCGGCGCGCCGAGATCGAAGACGACGGGGCTGTGGACGGTGACTTGCGAACTCGCGCTGGCGGCGAAGCTCTTCGACCATGCGATGACGAAGATCGACAGCCGACCGTTGGCGAGACCGAGATTTGGGAATGAAAACTCCGCGCGGCCGCCCTGGAGCTTGACCGGTCCCATCGCCGCGGCGACCACGCTTTCGGAAGTATAGTTGGAAAGCGCAAGTCGACCGGGCCGATCGCCGCCCGCGGTCAGCAACAAGCGGCTGTAAGTATCCATCAACCGGACATCCAGCCGGCGTCTGCCGTAGAAGTGCGCCTGCGGGTCCGGCGGAGGCGAGTGATGGCCGGTCAGGCCGATCAGCCCCTCGTCGACGACGTAGGCGACCGCGAAAACGTCCTCCCCGACGCCGCCCCCCATGGCCGGCGCGTCCTGAGCGCAATCCGCCTGCGGGCTCGCGGAGACGCAGAGCCGGAACTTGAGGTCCTCTCCCGGCGCAAGCGGCTTGAACTCGCCGCGAGAGAGGATCGCGACGGAGGCCGCGAAGCCTTTCGGCTTGCCCGATATCTCGACGTATTTCGCCCCGATCGCGCGGTCGGGTCCGGCGTTTGAGATCGATTTGTCGCCAGCGCGGAAGACCGTCGCCAGGGCGTAGAAGCCCTTGCCCGCCCAATCCGCGGGCGGCGAGAAACGCAGCTTGGCGACGCCGTTTTCCGCCCGTCCCGCCACCCAATGCTCGACATCGCCCTGCGCGAGCGCGACGAGCACCGGACCGTCGAACGGCGTTTGCGCCGTCAATTCGATCGTTTCGTCCGGTTGATAGAGCTCCTTGTCGCTGGAGAGGACGAAGATGTTGGGCTCCAATTCGTCGGGGTCCGTCTGCGCGGCGCCGACCTGAATGCGCGTCGAGGCGATGCGGCCGGTGTCCTTGTCTTCGACCGTCAGCACGTAACGCCCCACGTCGAGGTTTTCGAACAGGTTCGTCATGCGCTCCGGCTGCACGCACTCCTCGGCGCCCGCCGAGGCCGCGGACCCGGTCGCGCGCTGCAATTGCGACGCCGAGAAGCTGCGCTGAAAAGGCGTCGGCTCGAGCGAGATCGAACGCGTATATTGCGGCGTCCCGCCGTCGTGCACCTCCCAGCTGTAGGACTCGCGTTCGCGCCACAAAGAGGCTTCGAGCGCGTGATCGCCGTCCGGTTGGTTGTCGGCGGTCAGGCGGACGACGTCGAGGTCCAGCGACGCCTTGCCGCTCGCGCGATCGGTATGCAGGGAGGGCGCCTTTGCGAGGCCGATCCACCCCTTGCCGTCGTTCACCGGCAGCGCCAGGCTGCGCCCGCCGACGGGCCCGCTCGAATCGTAGACCATCACCTCGATCGTGGCGGCGATGGGCCGCGTGGCGACGGGAATGTCGAAGCCGGCAAGGTCGAGCGTGGCGTCGCCGTTGCCGTCGGTGAACTGCACGGATGGAACCGAGGCGCCGGTGATGGGGCTTTCGTCATATTTGCCGAAAGCGAACCCCCTGTAGCAGGCCTCCTTCGGGGTCTCGCCGGCCGAAACCCGCGCCACGGCTTCGACGCGCAGATCCCTCGCCGCGCCGAGCTTGTCCGTTTGCGCCGCAAACAGGTAGCGCGCCACGATCGGCCCTTTGACTTCGAGCTTGCCGTGATCGGCGCGCGCGCTCCAGGTCGAGCCGGCGTCGGGAAACTGCACGTCGACTTGATCGGGCTTGATCGGCCCGATATGGATCAGCGTTTCGCCGACCGCGGCGTTCTCGCCTTCTCCCAACGAAAGCACGACGCGAACGGGGCCGGATCGCGCCTCTTTCGGCAGCACGATGGATTTGCGCGCGCCGCCGAGTTTCCATTCGGACGGCTCGATCGGCGCTTGAATGAGGACGCGATCGCGCGCTTCCAGGCGAACCATCGCCCTTGGGGGCGCCTCGATCGCCTCGCCCTTGGCGTCGCGCAACAGCGCCACGAGTTCGATCGTTTGGCCGGGTTCGTAGAGCCCGCGGTCCGTGGTGAGAAAAGCATCGACGCCCGCGGGCAGCGTTCGTCCGTCGACGTTGAGCTTGGATAGATCCAGCCGTTCCGAATTGAACGTCATAAACGCGAAGTCGCCCAAGCCCTTGTCGCTGTCGACCTGAGCCATGATCGCCGCCAGGGCGTTGCTTTGCGTCCCGCGCGTGAGGCTCTTGGGAAAGCGTGCGACCCCGTTCGCGTCCGTGGCGAGTTCGCCCAGAACCCGGTTGCCGGCGGTCACCAGTTGAACGACTCCGTGCAGCGCCTCGCCGGTCTCCAGCGAGCGGAGCACGACGTCGAACTTGTCGCTCCCCTCGTAAAACGTCAGGCCGATGTCGGTGTCGATGAACCATTGAACGACTTGATCGCAAGGCTTGTGCTCGGCGACGGTCTTGCCGTCGCGGCAGTCGGAACCGGGGTCGGGCGTGACGAGCGCATAGACGCCGGGATTGGCGAGCGCGCCCGCCGCGGCCTCGAAATCCGAACTGTCGGCGAAGAATTCCCCGGGCAGGCCGGGCTCGGTCTCGTTGGCGACGAAGTCGTTCCGCGCGCCGGAGGCGAGGATCTCCTGCGATGCGCGCTTGTTGTCGGCGGACCGCTGGCGAATCCACTCCCGGCGACGGTTTAGGAGATCGCGCACCGGCAACAGCGCGCTGACGGATTCGTTGGGCTTGCCGCGGGTCGGCATGACGACCGCGCCGCGCCACATGAGTTCGCCGAAGTGCTCGCTGAGGCCCTGATACTCGTCGCCGGGAAGATTGTCGTCGGCGCCGCCGACATAGCCGAGCGCGATCTGACGATAGAGGGTCCGGTCGGTGATCCGATATAATTCCGCATTGAACCTGTGCAGGTTCGTCGTCTGCGCTTCGATCTTGCCCGCCCCCGATCGCGGCAGCACGAAGCGGCCGCCCGAGAATTGGACGCGCGCGGGAATGTCGGGCGCGTCGACTTCCGTTTCGGCCGCGTCGCTCGCGAGTTCCAGGCCCAGTTTCGACCGGAGGCCCTTCTTGAGAACAAGGCTGTAGTTGGCGCCCGGCGTCAGGTTGTCGATGCACAGCGTTCGCCCCTGCGTCGACAGCGACGCCTTCATCGGCGTCGGCGAATTTTGCGGTTTGGCCTCTCCCGCTTCGTCGTCATTGTCCTGTTGCTTGTGGGTGTCCCTCAAGAACGACAGAGAGACGAAATTATTGTAGGCGCTCGCATCCGCGTTGAGGTCTTGCGTGAACTCGACGCAGCCTTTCGCCCGATCCCCTTCCATCTTGAACGCGACTTTGACCTGGCTGCTGTCGCTGATCGATATCGGGGCGAAATCGAGCGCGCGATTGTCGCCTTGCTTCATCTTTTGAACGTCGACGAGACCGGGCAGTTTGCTCGAAATCTCGGCATAGATTTCATCGAGATCGTGCGCGATTTCGCCAACCCGCGCGGAGGCGCGGCGCATCGCCTCGGCGTAGTCGTCGCGGGTCTTGCAGTTGAGCGCCACTCGGCTCGCCGCGACCGCCGCTGAATCGCGGGGCGCGTCGGCGTTCGGGCATGCGTCCTCGCCGCGAAGCACCTCGGTCACGCCCGCCAGATCGCGGCTGTTCGTCTGATAGGCCTCCCGCGCCGCGGCCAATTGGTCGCGCAGGACCGCCGACATCAGCAACAACGCTTCGACTTGGTCCGGCGCGCCGTGGGCGTTTTCATAGGCGTTCCAGGCGGCGTTCAAGCCTCCCGCGGCGCCCTTGTCGGCCTCATGCCAGGTCAGACCGAGCTTGAGCCAAGAGCGGAAATTGTTCGGCTCCAGGGCGACGAGTTGTTCATAGAGATGCAAGGTCTCGCCGACGGCGCCGAGGCTTTGCGCTTGCCGAATGCCGGACAGAAGCGCGCCGAGCTTTGCGCTCTTGGGCGCGGCCTCCAGCGTTTGGCGATAGGCGAGCGCCTGCTTGGCGATCTCGGGCGTATTCGGA
>CAVWKL010000012.1:0-5929 GCA_963755075.1 uncultured Alphaproteobacteria bacterium | reverse complement strand
ACTATACGGCGATCCCGGCCGGCGCGACGACGCGGCGCGCGCGATGATGCGGTTTTCCGCCTGGGGCCATCTCAACGTCACATTGATCGTGCTCACCGGCGCGATCAACGTCGCCTTGACGAGCGGCGCGGCGACGTTTTCGTCGATGACGCCTTATCGCGCCCTGCTCGTCGCCAAAATCGCGGTCGTGGGGATGATGATCGCGCTGGCGTTATTCAATCGCTACGTGCTCGTGCCGCGGCTCGAGCCGGACGCGCCCGCACGGCGGGTTTTGATGCGCACCAGTCTTGCCGAGGTCGCCCTCGGCGTCGGCGTCGTCGCGCTGGTGAGCCTATTCGGCCTACTCGACCCGTTCTAAGTCCGCTCGATACGGATAACCTGCGGCTTTTCCTTCACCACGCCGTCGGCGAGCGCCAGCGCCAAGGCCTCCCGGATCGAGGTTTCCGTCGTCGCGTGGGTGATGAGCACCACCGGCGCGATGTCGCTCGAGGGCGCGCCCTTGGCGGGGCGTTTCTGCATGATCGCCTCGAGCGAAATCTTGCGCTCGCCCATGCGCGTGGCGATTGAAGCCATCGAGCCTGGACGGTCGACAACGGCGAGACGGACGTAATATCCGCCCTCGTGGCGCTGCATGGGCACGCGTTCGGCGTCCTCCAGCGCGTCAACCGGGCGGCCGAACGCCAGGCCATAGCCGCCGCGCGCGACATCGGCGATGTCCGCGGCGACCGCGGAAGCCGTGGCGTCGCCGCCGGCGCCGGCGCCGACCAGCGTCAGCGCGCCGATCGCATCGCCGTCGATCGTCACTGCGTTGAGAACCCCCATGGTTTGCGCAAGCGGCTCAGACTTGGCGACCATGGTCGGATGCACACGCTGCTCCACCCCTTTTTGCGTGCGCTCGGCGACCCCCAGGAGCTTGACGCGATAGCCCAGTTCGTCGGCCGCGGCGAGGTCGGCGAGGCTGATGGTCTCGATGCCCTCGATCGAAACCGCCTCCGCGTCGATCTTGGCGCCGAAAGCCAGCGAAGCGAGGATGGCGAGTTTGTGAGCCGAATCGAAGCCGCCGATGTCGAACGTCGGGTCCGCCTCGGCGTAGCCGAGCCGTTGAGCGTCCGCGAGGCAAATGTCGAACGGCAGCCCTTCGGTTTCCATTCGCGACAGAATGTAATTGCAGGTGCCGTTCAAAATACCGGAGACGCGGCGGATGGCGTTGCCGGCCAGCCCCTCGCGCAGCGTCTTGACGACCGGTATCCCGCCGCCGACCGCGGCCTCGAAAGCCAGCGGCGCGCCGTTGGCTTCCGCAAGCCGCGCCAGTTCGAGACCGTGGGCGGCGATCATCGCCTTGTTGGCGGTGACCAGCGGCGCGCCGCGCGCGAGAGCGACCCTCGCCGCCTCGTAGGCCGGGCCTTCAGCCCCCCCGATCAATTCGACAAAGACGTCGACGTCTTCCGACGCCGCGAGCGCTGTGGGATCATCGTAGAAGGTCGCGCCTTCGAGATCGAGACCGCGGTCGCGCCGACTGCGGGCGCTTACGCCGACGACCATGACGTTTCGACCGATCCGCGCAGCCAAATCGGCGCGCCGGCGCCCCAGCAGCCTGACCAGCGCCGACCCGACGCTTCCGAGGCCTGCAACGCCGATGCGCAAAGCTTTCGCCATTCGATGTCGCCCCCGCCGAGGACGCCGCGTTCGCCAGCCCTCGCCTCAACTTGCCCTAGATGGCGCCAGCGATCAATTCAGGCGTCAGCGGTAGCGCTCGATTGCGCTCTTGGCCTTTTTCTTGCGCTCTTTGCGCGCGGCATAGCGGGCGTCGCGATCGAGCTTGCGCTCGTATTCGAGCCGAGCTTCCTCCTCGCGCCGAGCCGCTTCGACGGCTTCGCGCGCCAGGGCCTCCAGTCGCAACGCCTCTAATCGCGCGGCTTCTTCGGCGGCGCGACGCGCGGCTTCGGCGGCCTCGGCTTCGGCTTTGCGACTGAGTCGTTCGGCCTCGCGCTCGGCCCGCGCCGCCAAAATAGCGCGGCGCTTCGCCTCGCGTTCGATGACGGCGGGATCGTTGGGGTCGTATTTCGGGCGGGAGAGGAATTTCTCGGCTAGAGCTTTGCGCGCCTTGGCGGCGGCGGCCTGACGGTCGAGGAAATTATTGCTGTTCAAAAACGACATTGCTTCCCTTGAAGATTGTTTCGCCGCGCGCTCATGCCACAAACTGCGGAAAACGGCAATGCTTTTGCTGCATTGCAGGAATGCGACGACGCGTCATCCCCTTCGCTCGCCGCGCGCGCGAGGGCGTCACCCCCGGGATGCGTGACGCGTCGGCGTCCATGTAATAAAAGATCATCGACGCTCCAAATCGAGGCGCCCTCGACCGAGCGATTGGACAGACGGACCCCTGGGATGACGAACGCAAACCTGGACGGCCTCAGCCCGCGCCATCTCCAGCTCTTCGGGACCATCGTGCAATGGTTCGCGCACTATGAGTTGCTTATGCAGGACGTCATGGCGACGGTCGCAAGCTCGGACGCCGCCGCTGTCATGTTGCTGACCCGTCGACTCGACTTTGCCGCCAAACGACGAGTCTTGCTCGACTTGCTTCGACACCGGCCGGTGCCGATGGATCAATTCGACGCCATCCGCGGCTACCTGGTCATTCCTAGCGACTTGACGCCGCTGCGCAACAACATCGCCCACTCCGCCTGGAAACCCGGCGTGACCCCGACCGGCGTGCAGCCGAATTGGATCCTCCGCATTCCCCCAAGCATCAAGCCTTCGCGGGGCGATTCGACGAGGCCGGGACGTTACGTCGAGGACGACGAAGATCGAATCGAGTACACCCTCGACGATCTCGCCCAGATCGTCGAAAGCCTGGCGGGAAACTATGCGCTGTTCCTTGCCTATCTTCGAGGCGTCGATCTCGTTCCAGGAAGCGCCTGATCGGCGGCTGGCCAGCTTCGGGCAAGTTCCCTTCGCTACCGCTCGAAACTGCTTAGAGCAGCGGCGGCTCTTCTGAAACCTGTGAAATACGAATAGACTTCGTCTCGAATCGCTTCTGCGTTGACGAATAGAGGGAAGCGGGGGCGTCCGCGCCGACCAGGACGGGATTGGAGTCTTGGGGGTCGCCGGGCAAAACGCGGCGCCTCCAGTCGAATGGCGTCAAGCTCGACCAAGTCGGGACGGAACGCTCGGTAAGTTCAGCGTCCGGACCGATCGGCTTGATAGGGTCGGAACGAAGGCTGCGGGGAGGCACCTTTGCGCTTCAAGCAAACGATCGCGTCGCTTTTGAAGGCGCTGACTTTTGGCGGGCCGAAGACGACCGGCGAGACGATCGAGGTCCGCGAATACGCAATCCGCTTCATCGAGCATATGGTCGTGGCGATGTTCGTGCTCGATCGCGAAGGCCGCGTCGTCGTCTGGAACGAGGCGTGCGAGCGCTTGACCGGGCTCCAAGCCGCAAAGGTCATTGGCACCAAGGATCATTGGAGGGGCTTCTACACGGCCGCGCGTCCTTGCCTCGCCGACCTTGCGCTCGAGGGCGGCCAAGCAAAGATCGGCTCGCTCTACGCCGCCCAAAGCCAAGGCGCCAGCGGCGATGGACGGCTTCGGGCCGAGAACTGGTGCGATTTGCCGCGCGGCGCCCGCGTCTATCTCGCGATCGACGCCGGCCCCATTCGCGACCAAGGCGGCGCGGTCGTCGGCGTGGTCGAGACCCTACAGGACATGACGTCGCAGAAATTGGCTGAGACGGCCGTCGCGGCCGAGCGTGCAGAGCAAGCCGGTCGTCTGGAAACCGTTCGCGCCGCGCTCGGCGCCGGTCTTGAGCAATTGGCCGACGGCAACCTCCTCGCCCAGGTCGAAACCCGCCTGCATGAGGGCGCCGACCAACTGCGGCTGGACTTCAACCACGCGGTCGGGGCTTTGCGGAGCACGCTTTCGACGATTGTCGCGGCGGCGCAGCAGATCCGATCGGAAACCGAAGACATCTCGACGGCGACCTCCGACCTTTCCAAACGAACGCAGCAACAGGCGGCCAACCTCGAAAGAACCACCGCGGCGGTCGGCAAGATCACTGGTACGGTCGACAAGACCGTCGAAGTCGTCAAGCATGCGCGCGGCGTCGTCTCGGCCGCCAAAGTCGACGCCGAACGAAGCGGCCAGGTCGTGCGCCAAGCCATCGAGGCGATGGGCGGCATTGAAGATTCGTCCAAGCATATCGGGCAGATTATCGGCGTAATCGACGAGATCGCCTTTCAGACCAACCTATTGGCGTTGAACGCCGGGGTCGAAGCCGCGCGCGCCGGCGACGCGGGCCGCGGTTTCGCGGTGGTGGCGTCCGAAGTGCGTGCGCTCGCCCAACGTTCAGCCGAGGCGGCCAAGGAAATCAAAGGGCTCATCTCGTCGTCGAAGACGCAAGTCGACCTCGGCGTCGACCTGGTCGCCCAGACGGGCAAGGCTCTCGAGCGGATCGTGACGCAGGTCGTCGAGATCGACAACGTCGTCTCCAATATCGCCGCCAGCGCGCAGGAGCAGGCGATGAGCCTCCGACAGGTCGACGCCGAGGTCAACGAAATGGACCAGGCGACCCAGCAGAACGCCGCGATGGCCGGAGAGACGACGGCGGCGGCGCGCTCGCTCGTCGAGCAGACCGAGGCGTTGAGCCGCTTGATCGACCGCTTCCAAATCGATCAGGCCGCTGAGCCCGCCGTCGGCAAGCCGCGGCGCGCAATCCGAGCGGCTTCGTAGCGGAGCGGCCGAGGAAGCTCGGACCTTGCCTGCGCCGACGGCCCGCGGCGGCGCGATTGGCTTGCACGGGTCGACGGGCCGCCGGGGCGGGCCGCGATGGTCAGTCAGGGGCGCCGCGATTGCGGGCGGTGTTCCCGGTCAGCGACCATATCAAGGCGATGATCCAGCCGATGAGCGTCCAACCGAAAACGAGATTGAGAACGAAGATGGCGGCGGCGGACAGATGACCGCGGATGAGGGCAATGATCGACGGGGCAAAGTAGATAATCAGCAGCAGGAGGCCGCCGCCCGCTCCAAACGGACCGACGTAGCGGTGCATCGCGAAGTGCCACCCCATGTCGCCGACCCTCCCTTCGCCCGCCCGCGGCTTGCCGGCCCTCGAGCGGCCCGGACGGTAAGCGGGCTGTGATTTCGCGGCAGGAAATTCGCCCAATCATGGATGTATTTGTGGTGAGCGCGGTGGGACTCGAACCCACGACCCCCTGATTAAAAGTCAGATTTGACATTCTTGATTCGGTTCCATAATCTCGACGTGTGACTGAATTATCGCGCATTTTTCGTTTCATAGCGTTCGCCATGTTGCACTACGTTTCAAAAATGCGCTACCCCCGTGCTACCCGAGATGACCCTCTGACATCAAAGCGTGACCCCACTACGGACGAGCCATGAAGCTAAGGATCAGCCGGTCGGCCCTAAACACTCTGCCGACGCCCGGCAACGAGCGCCGCTTTCATTGGGACACGAAGACCCCTGGATTCGGCGTCTGTCAGCACCCTTCCGGCAAGGTGACGTTCCTCTATCAAGGGCGCATAAACGGGCGCGAATTCAAGAAGAAGCTCGGCGAATATCCGGCTCTAACGCCTGAGCGCGCGCGCGAAATTGTCGACGAGATCAAGGCCAACGGCGTCTTAGGTCGCGACGTCATCGCCGACAACCGCAAGAAGGCTGAGGCCGAGGCGACCGCGAAGGCCGCCATCCTGACGATTGAAAAGCTCATCGACCAATTCAAGTCGACACGCTTTGTGACGAAGCGGCCATCTTCTCAAGCGGAGGATTTGCGCCGAATTGAAAAGACCATCCTCCCTGCCCTAGCAGGCAGAGACGCTACGACAATCACGCGCATTGAGCTCGATCTCTTACACAAGTCGATGAAGGACCGGCCCTATGAGGCAAATCGGACGTTGGCCCTCCTCCACAC
>CAVWKL010000011.1:0-49902 GCA_963755075.1 uncultured Alphaproteobacteria bacterium | reverse complement strand
AACGCCAACGCGAGCGCCGCGACGAGCCCGACGCGCGTGCGCTGCGCGACGCGGCGATTGGCCGCCGCGATCCGCCGCGCATCGCCCAGCGCGCGCGCCTGTTCCTCCTCGCGCTCCCTGCGCCGCGCCTCGGCCTCGGCCGTCTCGGCCGTCTCGCGCGCACGACAGCCGGCGAGATAGGCGCGGTCGGTCGCGTCGAGCTTGGCCGCAATGTCGGTGCGCGTGTCGAGCGCGCCAGCGTCGGCGAGCCGCTGGCCGCGATGGGCGAGCCAAGCCGCGTCGCGCGCGTTGGCGTCCCAGTCGCGCGAGGCGCGCTTGACGCCCTCCAGCGCCGCCAACAGGCCGAAGTCCTCCTTCAGCCATCCTTCGAGCAGGCCCCATTGCCGGAGCAGCGCTTCGTGCGTCGGCTCGATCGTCGCGACGCGCGTCTCTAGGCCCGTGGCTTCGCGCTCGCTTCGTGTGTCGGACGACAAGAGCCGCTCCTCGACCAGGAGATCGATCAGCGGCGCCGCCTCGGGCGGGATGTCGGATCGCCGGGCGATGTTGCGCCGCGGGCTCTTGCTGTCCGGGTCGACGCCGGCGAGCCAGGGAATGAGGCCGCGTCTGAGCAGGGCGAGCCGCGCCTCGCGATCCCTGGGGATGCGCGGGTCGGCGTCGGCGCGCTGGAAGGCGCGCTCGACCGCCGCATCGATCGCGCCTCTCAAGCCGCCGAACGCCTCGTAATCGGCGAGCTTCAGCGCCCCGGCGGCGCCGTAGTCGAGATAGAGCTGCTCCAGCGTGAAGGCGAGCAGCGGCAAGGCGTCCGACCCGCCTCCCGCTTCGATGTCGGCGAGCAGCCGTTCGGTCAGCCGCGGCTCGAACGCGAGCTTGCGCCCGGCCTGTTCGAACCGCCGGGCGGGGCCCTCGATCACTTCCACATAGGACCCGCGCGGCATCGGCAGCAGGGGCAGCGCGATCTGCCGCATGCCTTCCAGCGGCTTGGCGTGTTCAAGCGCGTCATAGGAATCCGAGCGGACGGCGAAGACGACGATGACGCGCGGATCGTCGGCGGCGGCGAGCTCGGCGAGAATCGCCAGCAGCGCCGCGCTCTCCTCGCGCCCCTCGGCGCGGAACAGCTCCTCAGCCTGGTCGACGGCGATCACGACGGCCGGCGGACGCTCCGCCTCGCTTCCCGCGACGCGGCTCGCGAGCGCGGCGCTGGCGCGCTCCGCAAGAATGGGCTTCAGCGCCGCGGCGCCAGATTGAACCGCCGCGCGCAGCTCGGCGCGCCCCTTGCCCGGCGACGCCGCGACGAGCGCGGCGATCAGTCCCGCCTCGCCGGTCAGCGCCGAGCGCTCGGGCCGGATCGGCGGCAGAACGACAAAATGAGCGTCGTCGCGCGCCAGGCGCGGCACTAGGCCCGCCCGCAGGAACGAGGACTTGCCCGCGCCGGAAGCCCCGAGAATGACGAACAGCCTCGGCGGCGCGGCGGCGCCTAAGCCGCGCAGCCGGTCGAGCGCTTCGACGATCGGCGCGTCGCGGCCGAAGAAGATTCCCGCGTCCTCCCCTTCGAGCGGCTTCAGGCCGCGGTAAGGCGCGCGGTCTGGCTCCCGCTCTGGCGGCCAAGCGAAGAACTTCGGATCGAGCCCCGCCTTCTCCAGTCTCCGCTTCAGGCGGACGAGGCCGGACTGCGAGAAGGCGACGTGCTTCTCTTCATGCGAGCCGGGCCGCGCGATCGGGAACAGCTTGAGGTCCTGCCCGCCCGCCAGGTCGACAACCTGCCAGACGCCGGTCAGCTCGGGCGGAAGGCCGGAAATCGTCTTCGTCGGATCGACGAGGACTGCGAACAGCTTCTTGTTCAAGCCGCGCGCCAGCTCGTATTCCTTGCGGCACCAGCCGGAGGCGAGCCAGTTGGCCGAGACGAGAAACACCACCGCCTCGCAACGCGTCGCCGCTGCGTGCAAGGCGCGCTCCCAGCGCTCCCCCGCGGCGATGCCCTGATCCGGATCGAGGTCGAGGAAAACGTCGTCCCATCCTTCGGAGGCGAGCCAGTCGCGCAATGCGATCGCCTCGAAGTCGTCGCGGCTCGAATGGCTAAGGAAGATGCGCGACATTGTGCGCTGTCCCCCGATGCATGAACTCTGTCAGCGGTCCGCGAGGTCGTCAAGCGGTGTGTGAGGAGGCGCTTTCGACGGGCCGCCGAGCGCCGGTCGTTCCGGCGCGGCGGCGCGGGCGGAAACCGGCGGCGGATGCGGGCGCCAAGCGCTTGATTTTGACCGCTCGTAAAGACAACCGCCTTGCCCGAAGTCCGACGCACGGCCTCTTAAGCGGCCTTGCAACGCGATCGGCGCTTGCGCGATCTCGGGCGGGCGTCGGGACGTCGATCCCAGAATAACATTTACAGTATGTATAATTTGCGTTCCCCGATCACACTGGACGCAAGCGTGCTCGGGGCGGCGGAAATTTTCCTCTTTCCAACCGCTTGATATCGGCCCCGAGCCGACCGAAAAGCGCCGGCGGCCGCTCGGCGCCTCGTCCCTCCGCCTCAATCGTCCTCGTCGGCGAAGGCCCCGCGGTCCACTCCGTTGCCGATCAGCACCTCGCGTTTTCCCGCGTGGTTGGCCGGACTGACGACGCCCTCCTGCTCCATGCGCTCGACCAGCGAGGCGGCCTTGTTGTAGCCGACGGAGAGGCGGCGCTGGATGTAGCTCGTCGAGCACTTGCGGTCGCGCAGCACGATGTTGACCGCGCGGTCGTAATAGTCGCCGGCTTCTTCGGCGTCCATGGAACCCAGCGATCCGGCCGCGGCGGCCTCGACGTCCTCGTCGTCCGCAGGTTCGTCCTCGGTGATCGCGGTCAGGTATTCCGGCTGGCCCTGCGCCTTGAGATGGGCGACGATTTTTTCCACCTCGCCGTCGGTGACGAACGGGCCGTGCACGCGCGAAATGCGGCCCCCGCCCGCCATGTAGAGCATGTCGCCCTGGCCGAGCAGCTGCTCGGCGCCTTGCTCGCCCAGAATGGTGCGGCTGTCGATCTTGCTCGTCACCTGGAAGGAAATGCGGGTGGGAAAGTTCGCCTTGATCGTGCCGGTGATGACGTCGACCGAGGGGCGCTGGGTGGCGGTGATGATATGGATGCCGGCGGCGCGCGCCATCTGCGCCAAGCGTTGCACCGCGCCTTCGATGTCCTTGCCGGCGACCATCATCAGATCGGCCATTTCGTCGACGACGACGACGATGTAGGGGAGTTCTGCGAGATCCATCTCCTCCTGCTCGTAGATCGCCTCGCCGGTGTCGCGGTCGAAGCCGGTCTGCACCGTGCGGGTGATCGTCTCGCCCTTGGCGGCGGCCTCGGCGACGCGCGCGTTGAAGCCGTCGATGTTGCGCACGCCGACCTTCGACATTTTCCGGTAGCGGTCCTCCATTTCGCGCACCGCCCACTTCAGCGCCACGACCGCCTTCTTCGGATCGGTGACGACCGGGGTCAGGAGATGGGGGATGCCGTCGTAGACCGACAATTCCAGCATCTTGGGATCGACCATGATGAGCCGGCACTGCTCGGGCTTGAGCCGATACAGCAGGCTCAACACCATGGTGTTGATCGCCACCGACTTGCCCGAGCCGGTCGTGCCGGCGACCAGGAGATGGGGCATGCGCGCAAGGTCGACGATCACCGGCTCGCCGCCGATGGTCTTGCCCAAGGCGATGGCCAGGCGGTGCTTGGTCTTCTCGAAATCCTGGCTCGCCAGCAATTCTCTGAGGTACACCGTCTCGCGCCGCTGGTTGGGCAATTCGATGCCGATGACGTTGCGTCCCTGGACGACGGCGACGCGCGCCGAGATCGCCGACATCGAGCGCGCGATGTCGTCGGCGAGGCCGATGACGCGCGAGGACTTGATGCCGGGCGCGGGCTCGAGTTCGTAGAGCGTGACCACCGGGCCGGGGCGGACGTTGATGATTTCGCCCTTGACGCCGAAATCGTCGAGCACGCCCTCCAGGAGCCGGGCGTTCTGTTCGAGGGCGTCTTCGGAAATCTTCGAGGCGACGAGCCTCTTGGGCTCGCCGAGCATGGAAAGGGGCGGCAGCTCATAGGCGCCGCGGTCGAGCAGCGACAGTTGTTGTTCGGTGAGCGCGCGGCGCCCCGCCTTCAGCGCCCCGGCCGGCGCGGCGACGCGCGAGGCCGGCGGCGGCGCCTCCGCGCCGGGACGGGTCATCGGCGGTTCGATGCGCCCCTCCGAGCGTGGCGCGAAAGCGGCGAGGTCGGCCGAGAAATCGACGCCCTCGCGGTTGAGCCAGGGCGCGCGCGGCGTCGGGCCGAGGGTCGCGGCGCGCGGCGTCTTGCGGACAAAGACGCGCCGCAGCGCGCTCTTCAAACTGAGCGCGGTGTGGATCACCGCGCCGATCGACACCAATCCGACGCCGGGCTCGCCGTCGCTGTCCTCGTCGTCGCTCTCGTAGCGCTCCGGCGCGGGGCGCGACGGCGCGGTCTTGGCCGTGTCCCGCCCCTCCGCCTCGCCTTCCGCCGACGGCATCAGATGATATCCCGCGGCGGCGGTCAGGGCGAGGATCGCCAAGCCCGCCAAGGTCAGGCCGGCGAGCGTCATGACGAGCCCCGAGCCGCCGAAGACATGCCGCGGCGTCCACAGAACGGCGTCGCCGATGACGCCGCCGAGGCCGGTGGGCAGCGGCCAACTCGTCGGCGCCGGCAATAGGGAGGCGCAGCCGGCCGCCAGCGTCGTTCCCGCCAGCCAAAGCGCGAGTTTTGTTCGGATCCGATCGAGCCGCTTGTGCGTGACCAGCCGCCATCCCCAGAAAGCCGGCGCGATCAGCGCCACGACGCAGCCGAGTCCGAGGAACTGCATCGCGATGTCGGAGACGATCGCGCCCGGGCGACCCAGGAGATTGCGGATCGGCGTCGCGGTCGCGTGATTGAGGCTGGGGTCGGCGACCGACCAGGTCAGCAGCGCGGCGCAGCAGGCGGCGAGCGCGGCCAACACGCAGACGCCCAGAAGCTCCGCCCCGCGCCGTTTCGGCATTTCGCGCAAAGGATCGGGCAGGTAGTCGAGAAACGTGAACGTCGTCGTACGCATGACACAGCTGCTCAGCCGAGGCGGCGGCCTCCGAGGCCGCTCAAGCGGGCAAACTAAGCCGGCGGAGTTAACGCCCGCCTAACCTTAACGCTTTTCGCCCCGCCGGCGGCGCGAGGGCAAAAAAAGAGGACGCCTAACGAGGCGTCCGAGTTGGGGAGGGAACGGGGGATCCGGCGGCGCGAGGCCGCCGGATCCGATTGCTTACTGCACGATCTCGCCGTGCAGGGCGAAGTCGAGGCCGTCGCGCTCGATGTCGTCGCTGACGCGCAGACCGATCGCCATGTCGATGGCCTTGAGGATGATCAGCGAGACGACGCCGTCGTAGATGATGACGGTGACGACGCCGATGATCTGGTTGATCACCTGGCCGGGATTGCCTTCGATGAGGCCGGAATGGCCGCTGTACTGGTTGACGGCGAAGACGCCGGTCAGGATGGCGCCGATGATGCCGCCGACGCCGTGGACGCCGAAGCAGTCGAGCGCGTCGTCATAGCCGAAGGCGTGCTTGAGGCCGGTCGCGCCCCAGTAGCAGCCGACGCCGCAGGCGACGCCGATCCACATCGAGCCGAGCGGGCCGACATAGCCCGAAGCCGGGGTGATGGCGACGAGGCCGGCGACCGCGCCCGAGCAGATGCCGATGACCGTCGGCTTGCCGCGATGCGCCCATTCGACGAACATCCAGGTCAGCGCCGCCACCGCGGTGGCGACCTGTGTGACGGTCATCGCCATGCCCGCCTGCACGCCCGCGCTCACCGCCGAGCCGGCGTTGAAGCCGAACCAGCCGACCCACAGCAGGCCCGCGCCGATGAAGGTGAGGACCATGTTGTGGCCGGGGCCGGTGTCGCGGCGCTTGCCGAGCATGAGCGCGCACATCAGGCCGGCGACGCCCGCGTCGATATGCACGACCGTGCCGCCGGCGAAGTCGAGCACCACCTTCCAACCGGCGAAGTTGCCTTTGTCGTCGAGGTTGGCGGTGGAGAACATGCCGTCCGGCCCCCAGACCCAATGCGCGATCGGCGCGTAGACGCAGATCGCCCACAGGCCGATGAACCACAGCATCGCCGAGAACTTCATCCGTTCGGCGAAGGCGCCGGCGATCAGGGCGGGCGTGATGATCGCGAAGGTCATCTGGAAGCACATGTAGACGGTCTCGGGGATCGTCGGCGCGAGGCTGTTGGGATTGCCGATGCCGCCGTTGTTCACGTCGCTGAGGATGTTCTGCAGGAAGGCCCGGCTGAGCCCGCCGATGAAGGGTCCGCCCCCGGTGAACGACAGGCTGTAGGTGATGACCGCGTAGACCACCGTCACCAGGCAGGTGATGGCGAAGCTGGTCATGACGGTGTCGCCGACGTTCTTCTTGCGCACCATGCCGCCGTAGAAGAGGCCGAGGCCCGGGATCGTCATCATGAGCACGAGCGCGACGGAGGTCAGCATCCAGGCGGTGTCGCCGCCCGAGGGCGTGCAGTTGGTCATGACGGCGGGGACGGCGGGGACGGCCGCGTACTTGTCCGTGGCGTCGATAGCGGCGACGCCGGCGGCGCAGGCCGGGACCGGCGGCGGGGCCGGCTTGGCGGCGGCGGCCGGGGCGGCGGCCGCCGGAGCGGCGGCCGCTGGAGCGGCTGGAGCGGCGGGCGTCGCCGCAGGCGCGGGCGTCGTGGCGGGGGAGGCCGCGGCGGGCGTGGGCGTCGCGTCGTCCGCCCGCGACGGGGCCGGAGCGGCGAAGCCGATCAACGCGGCGATCGCCAGCGCCGGCGCGAGGCCAGTGAAAAACCGGGACAGTTTCATTTTTGATGACTCCGATTGAAATGGGATGGGGCCACGCTCACAGAGCGTCCTTGTCCTTCTCGCCGGTGCGGATGCGGACGGCCGATTCGAGGTTGTAGACAAAGATCTTTCCGTCGCCGATTTGGCCGGTGCGGGCCGCCGCGACGATGGCGTCGATCACCTTGTCGACGAGCTCGGCGGCGACCGCGACCTCGATTTTCAATTTCGGCAGGAAGCTGACGGCGTATTCCGCGCCGCGATAAATCTCGGTATGGCCCTTCTGTCGGCCATAGCCTTTCACTTCCGTCACCGTCAGGCCGTGCACGCCGATGGAGGTCAGCGCGTCGCGCACCTCCTCGAGCTTGAACGGCTTAATGACTGCCATTACGATTTTCATGTGCCTCGCCCCATTTTGGAGAGCGCGGCGCGCTTCAAAAATGAAACGCGCCTCCCCTCGTGCAATGTCGACCGGCCGTCTGGAGACGCGCCGCTCGCCAATGTCCTTACAAGGGGTGTGCCACGCCCGCGGAACGTGGCTTAAGTTCATGAAATATCGGAGGCAGGTACGATCCGCCGGCTCGCTTCGGCGGCGATCGCCGACATAAGGGAAATATAAGTCTAAGAACTAGGCGCCCAAAATTTAGTCAAATGCCGACGTTGCGTCGGGCCGGGCGCATCAGTCCCTCTTGGGCGACGCTGGCGGCCAGGACGCCGGCGCGGGTGTAGATGAGGCCGCGCGTCAGGCCGAGCGCGCCGTTGGCGTTGGGACTGTCCTGGACATAGAGCATCCACTCGTCGGCGCGGCAGGGTCGATGGAACCACAGGGCGTGATCCAGGCTGGCGACCTGGAAATGGCCGTCGGACACGGTGTGGCCGTGGGCGACCAGCGCCGTGTCGAGCAACGTCATGTCCGAGAGATAGGCGAGCGCGACGCGATGGACGGCGGCGTCGTCGGGAAGCCGGCCGCCGATGCGGATCCATAGCGACTGCCGGGGCTCGCGCGCGCCTCCGGGGGCGAGCGGCGCGTATCGCGTGAGATCGAGGGGGCGAAACTCGATCGGCTGAATGCGCTCGAGCAGGCTCTGCAACCGCTTCTGCGCCTTCTCGCCGAGCAGCGCCGTCGCGGCGGCCGGGTCGAGGAGGCGTTCGGGCTCGGGCGCGGGCGGCGCCGGCAGTTGGTGGTCGAACCCCTCCTCCGCGACGTGGAAGGAGGCGGAGAGCTCGAAGATCGCTTCGCCGCGTTGGCGGGCGGTGACGCGTCGGGTCGTGAAGCTGCGGCCGTCGCGGATGCGCTCGACCTCGAAGAGGATCGGCTCGGCGGGATCGCCGGGCAGGACGAAATAGGCGTGCAGCGAATGGGGGGCGCGGTCCTCGACGGTGCGCGAGGCGGCGACCAGCGCCTGGGCGATGACCTGCCCGCCGTAGACCCGCGTCCAGCCGTTGCGCGGCGAGCGGCCGACAAACCGGTCGGGGCCGGCAGGCTCGATATCGAAGAGGGCGACGAGTTCGGCGACGGTGATGGGCATGAAGGTCTCGATCGGCCGGGCCGTTGTGCGGCGCGGCGCCGCTGTCGTCAACCCCCGTGACGAGGCCGCGCGCGGCGCGACGCGCGGCCTCGCCGAAATTGGGCTCGCGCGCCGAATTTCGCTCAAATGCCGGGAGGTTTCGCCGTTCGACGTAACCCTCCCGTAATCCTCGGCTGTCACAATCGGCGCCTCGGCAATAGCGTCGGTTTCGGGTTGCATGGGCTTTTTGCGTAGGATTTTCGCCTTCGGCCTTCGCGCCTCCGCCGCCTTCGCGCGGCGGCGGGACGGCAGCTCGGCGGCCGAATTCGCCATGGTCGCGCCGATTTTCATCATCCTCATTCTCGCGACGTTTCAGGTGTCGGTCATCTATCTCGCCAACGCCTATCTGGAAACTGCGGCCGAGGACGCCGCCCGTCTGGTGCTCACCAATCAAACGGGGTCGATGACCGCGACGCAGTTCCAGACGGCTTTGTGCAACTACATGACCGCGTTGTTTAACTGCAACAACGTCATGATCAGCCTTTCGCCCGCGACCTCCACCACTTCGATCAGCACCGCCGCGCCGGCGTTCAACGCCAACGGAACCTTGCAGAATTCGCTGCCTTACACCCAACCGAAACCGGGGCAGATCGCGGTGCTGCAGGTTCTCTACCAATGGCCGGTCATCGGCCTGCCGTACGGATGGAATTTCGGCGGTCTCGGCAATGGCACTTATCTCATGATGTCCACCCAGGTCTTCACGACCGAGTGTCCCAACGCGAATTGCACGGCGCAATGATGGAACCCTCGCCTCAGCGTTATCAATGGCCGCGTTGGGCGATCCGTTGGGGACGGGCGCTGCGCGACGACGCGCGCGCCAACGCGCTCGTCGAGATGGCCCTCATCCTGCCGAGCATGCTGTTGGTGCTCGCGCTGGTCATCTACGGCGCGGAAGGCTTCGCGATCTACCGCAAGGTCACGTTGACGGCCCGCACCGTCACCGATCTCATCACGCAGATGACGCCGACGCTGTACGGCGCCAACCAGACTTCGATCGTCAGCGCCGCCACGATCGACAACGATCTCCAGGTCGCCTCCGCGGTTCTCGCCCCCTACGCCGCCCCCAACATGACGATGGTGGTCTCCGAGGTGTTGGTGCAGACCGGCGGCGCGACCGCCAAGGTGCAATGGAGCGAGCCCTACAACGGCGGCACGGCGCGGCCGGCCGGCCAAGTCGTCGCCTTGCCCGGCACGATCGGCACGGGACAAGTCGGCAATTACTTCATCTTCGGCGAAGTCTATTACAATTATGTACCGTTGAATTTCTACATGTCCCTCGCCCCGATCAACCTGTACGGCTCGATCTTCCTGACCCCGCGCCAGTCGGCGTCGATCACCTGCGGGGACTGCGCGACGCCCAACTGAGAAGGCGGCGTGAGGGGACTTACGGCCTCGTCACGGCCGCCAAGCCAAGAGTTCGTCATCGCGACCGAAGCGCGACGATCCGGAGATCATTACCTCTGCAGCTTCGTCGGCCGGCGGCGCTCGCGGGCGGCGCCGAGAACCCGCCGGCGCGCTGGTGCGCGTTTCGCTCGGCAAGCGGGTAAGTCAGACCCCGCGCCGCGGGCGCGAACGCGGCGAGGCCAGGCATGGCGCAACAGGCGCGTTGCGCCCCGGGAGGCCAACCGCAAAGTCAGTTGGTCAGGTGGGCGGTCTGCACAACCGTGTTGAAGAGCGTCTGCAGCGCGCCGCCGAGATTGGAGCTGTCGAGGCCGGCGTCGTAGAACAGGTTGGGCGAGGCGCAAGCCTGCAGGTTCGTGGCGATCTGCGACGTGGCGGGCGAAGGGGGATTGAACGGCGCGACCCAATTTTCGTACCAGGAATTCGAAGTCACCTGATAGTAGTCGGTATAGAGGATTGCGATGCGGATGCCGCGGTTCTTGATCGTCGTGCACAGCGACGTGTCGATCGGCGCCTGGCATCGCGTGCCGTCCAGCGGCTGGCTGCACGAGCCGCTGACGTCGTCCTCGACGCCGTCGGTGACCATGAACAAAACCTCCTGCGGCGTGTCGCCGGCGATGTTGGTGCCGTTGCCGGGATTGGGCATGATCGTGTTCATCGCGCCCAGCGCGTTGCTGTAACTGGTGGCGACGTCGCCTCCGCCGCCGCTGCTGGTGCACGCGGCGTTGCCGCATTGGTCGTTATTGTCGTAATACTCCATGACGCCGAAATTGGACGAGGCGGTCGACCAGCCCGAGACGAAGTTGGTCGTCATCGCCATCAGGTTGTTGTAGGCGGGCGTGGTCGACGACGACATGCCGATCTGCCAGGGCGAATCCATCGCATAGATGGCGAACTGATAGACGGGGGGCGTCGCCGCAACGCTTTGTTCGGTGTTGTACGCGTCCGTCATCAGACTGCCGACCCCCGCGCTGAGGGCGTCGAGGCGCAATTCGATATTGTTGTTCTTCGCGAGCTTATAGTTGTCGATTTGCGCCCCGTGCGACGCGCTGCAGTACATTTTTTCGTTCGGGCTGCCGCTATAGCTGCCGCTGACCGTGGGAGCGGTGCCGTCGGCGCAAGGATTGCCCGCCGTGTCGGGATTGCCGGTGTTTGCTTGATGGCAGGCGAAGGCGCAGCCTTGAAAAGCGTTGCTCTCGTAGTCCTGATAATTGGTCAGGCCCTCCATCTGCGTGATCCCCGTCTGCGTCGCCGGCAAGGCCATCGACGGGGAATTGTCAAGCAGCATATAGAAGTTGATGTTGGCGGGGATCGACCCGTTCGCCGACGATGAGCCGGCGACCTCCATGGTGGGAAAGCCGAGGACGCCGGCGAAAATATTGTCGTTCTGCGCGTCGTAGGCGACCGTGACGTTGCGCACCAGCGTGTTGCCGCCGGGATTGGTGACGGTGATGGTGACGGTCGTGTCGCCCGCGGCCAGCGAAGTGAGGCCGGCGATCTGGCCGTTGAACATGTTCTGCGCGGCGGTCTGCGCCGTCGTGTTGGATTGCTGCATCATGCTCGGCGTGAGGGCGGCGAGCACCGCCGCGTCGGCGGCGGCGTTGAGCTGGGTGCGCACCTGCGCGGCATGAGTGAAGTCGATCGCCAGGCCGATGCCGAACATCAAGATCGGCAGCATCAGCGCGTACATCATCGCGACGTTGCCGCGCCGGTTGATGCGGAAGGCGTGCACACGGGGGAAGCGCATGGTCAAACTCACGAGATTGTCGCCCGGGATCGCCGCGAAAGCCGAGGAAAGGTCGACCGGGCCTCCACAAGGCGGGAAGACCCCGCTTGTGGTCGGAAGCCGAGCCCGGCGGATCGCGACGAACCGCCAAACCCGATCCCACGCGTCGACGGCGCCACGGTTCTTGCGACGGAGCGAGCGAAGTCTTTGTCTCGATATGCCGGCAATCGGGTAAACAATTGGAAAACCCGACGAGGGAAAACCCGCCGATCCGCCGGCGAGACGGAAAAATCCGCGGTCAAGGTTAGGGAAGAGCAGGCGGCGGCGCAGAATCTTCGCCTTATCGGCCGCCAAGAGGGGCCACCCGCCCCGTCGCGGCGGACGGTCCGGCGCGGGCGATCTTCACAAGGTCGTTATATCGCGGATATTATCTGCGTCGTCGCTTTCGAGTCGGCGCCGGCGCTGCGAGAGGGGACGCGATGCCTGAGCACAGCCTGGGATCGTCACGCCCTGCGGGCGATCGGCTGTCGGCGAGCGCCCTCCCGTCGCCCCTTCCCGCCTGGGCGCCGTTCGATCGGCGCCTCGCGAGCGCTCCCTTCGGCGACGCCGCGGCGCCGCTGGTGGCGGCGGCGACGCCGCTCCTCGATTTGATCGGCCGGCTGTCGCAGTCGAACGAAGCGCCGAATCTGAGCGCGCTTCGCGCCGGGGTGGTCGAGCATCTGCACCGACTCGAGCGCGATCTCGTCGCCTCGGGCGCCCCGGCCGATCAGGTCGAAGACGCCCACTATCTCGTTTGCGCCGCCATCGACGACGTCGTGCTCGCCGCGCGCTGGCGCGGCGACAGCGTCTGGGCGCACTACGGCATGGCGCGCACGTTTCACCAGGACGCGACCGCCGGCGACCGGTTCTACGACATCGTCTCGCGGCGGGAAGTCGATCCGCGGGCGAACCACGATTGTCTCCTGCTCGCCTATTTTTGCCTGGCGCTCGGCTTTCAAGGCCGCCTGCGCGGCCATCCGCAAGGCGCCGCGGAAGCCCGGCGCGTGCAGGACGATCTCTATCGCCGCCTCGACAGCGCGCCGCCGGGCGAACTCTCCCGGCAATGGCGCGGCGTCGCCGTCGCCGATCGCCCCGCGCCGTTGTCGCGCCCGGCGCTCGTCGGTTGCGGCGCGGCGGCGCTCGCAGCGCTCGCCGGCCTGTTCCTCGTCTTGAATGGCGCGATCGAACGTCGCGCGGACCTCATCGTCGAGGGGTTCGCCTCGGCCCCGCCGCGCCTGCCCGCCACGATCCGCCTCGCGCCCATGACGGTCACCCAACGCATCGCCCGCTTTCTCGCCCCCGACGTCAAATCGGGCCTCGTCGCGGTCTCGGACATCGACGTCGGCACGCTCGTGCGCATTCGCAATCAGGGCGTTTTCGGTTCGGGCAGCGCCGACATCGATCCCCATTTCCAGCCGCTGATCGACAGGATCGGGCAGGCGGTGGGGCGCGAAAAAGCCAAGCTTCTGGTCATCGGCTATGCCGACAACCAGCCGATCGGCACGGCGCGATTTCGTTCCAGCGTCGAGTTGTCTCGGGCTCGGGCGCAGGCGGTCGCCGCGGCGCTGGCGCAGCGCGCCGACCCCGCCTCGATCAAGGCCGAAGGGCGCGCCGCCGACCAGCCGCTGGAAAGCAACGACGCCGAGAAAGGGCGGGAAGCCAACCGGCGCACCGATATCCAGGTGATGTGGCGGGACGCGGGGGCGAAGCCATGACGCCCCGTCTCGCTCCTTGCCCGCCTCGCGCCGCTCGCCCTGGGCGAACCCCGGCGACCGCGGCATGACCGACGCCTCGGAGGCTGCAAAGGCGGCGGCCGCGTTGTTCGGCGGGCCGGATCAACGCCAGGCGGGCGCCGAGGCGCTCCCTCGGGCGCGCCGCGGGCCGGCGCGCTCGGCCGCCGAGAAGCCGTGGTATCTCCTCATCGGTCCGGCGGGGGCGGGAAAATCCTCGGCGTTGAGCCATTCCGGCCTGCCGTTCGTCCCGGCCGAGGACACGACGATCTCGCCGGCCCTGGCGGCCGCCTGCGGCGACCTGGCGCGCGGCTGGGAGGCCGAGGACGGCGTTTTCGTCGAATGCGCCGGACGACTGGCGAGCGAGGCGGGCGGCAAGGCCGACGAAGCGGCGTGGAACGGCTTACTGAAGCTGCTCAAGCGCCAGCGACCGCGGCGACCGCTCAACGGCGTCGTCGTCGCCGCGGCGCTCGATGCGGCGATCCTCGCGGCGGAGCGCGAAACGCAGGCCTCGATGCGCGCCATTCGCGTCCGGCTTGCGCAACTCGACGCCGCTCTCGGCTTGCAGCTTCCCGTCTACGTCATGCTCACCAAGACGGATTGCCTCACCGGGTTCTCCGCCTATTTCGGCGCTTTGACGCCCGCGCAGCGGGAGCCGGCGTGGGGCGTGACGCTGCCGCTGCCCGAGGGCCATGGCGAGAGCGCCGATATTTCCGATCGCTTGGCGCGGGGCCTCGACGGCTTGTGGGAGCGTCTCTCCCGCGGCCTGCTCGCGCGCCTCCATGAGGAGGAGGATCCGCGCCGGCGCGCCGAGATCTTCGCCTTTCCCAGCGAGTTCGCGGCGTTGGCGCCCCAGCTCGGGGTTCTCATCGACGCGCTCGCTGGGGAAGGGCGCGGTCGGCCGCCGCCGCGTATCCGCGGGCTCTACTTCACCGCCGCGTTTCCCGGACGCGCGTCCGTCGATCCGCTGGCGGCGGCGCTTTCGCTCCGCTTTGGGGTCGAGGCGCCGCGGCTTCAGGGCGAGGGGGGCGGCGAGCCGCGCAGCTTCTTTCTCAAACGCCTGTTCGAAGACGTCATATTCGTCGAGCAAAACCTCGTCGCCATCGAGGCGCGCGGCGGGCCGCGACGGCGTCGGCTGCGGCGGGCCGGCGCGGCGCTCGCCGCCGCCGTCGCCATCGTGCTGGGGGCGATCATGGGCTTTGCCTATTCCGATCAGGCGAGCCTTCTCGCCGCCGCGCAGGATCGCCTCTCGAGCTATGTTCGCGCGGCGCGCGATCTGCCGGCGCAGGACGTCGCCAACTCCGATCTCGAGCGCGTCGAGCGCGCCCTCGGCGCGATTCTCCCCGCCGACGGCGACGACGACTCGTCGGTCTTTCGCCTCGGGCCGCTGTCATTCGATCGATCGGCCAAGATCGAGGCCGCGCGCCGCGCGCTTTACGATCGCGCGCGCGATGGCCTTCTGCTGCCGCGTCTTCTCGTGGCTTTGCAGGACGACATGCGGGCGCCGGGGCGCGGGCGCAAGGACGCCGAGGACGACGCCAGGCTCTATTTGACGCTCGGCGGCCAGGCGCCGCTCGATCGCAATTTCGCCGACCAGGCTCTGGGCGCCCTGCTGGAACGGCGCGCGCCGTCCGGGGAGCGCGCCGCCTTCCGCCAGTTGTTGCGCGCCGACTTTCTGGCGCTTCTGTCGAAGCCCTTCGCCCCGATCGCGCTCGACCCGACGACGACGGATGAGGCGAAGGCGCTGACGACGCCGGCCGCGCCGCCGTAACCAAGCCCGGCGCGACGGGCTTGGCGCGCCGGGGCCGGCGTTGCCAAATTCGCTTCGAAGTGATCATCTTTCCCAAGGCGACGCCTCGGATCGGCCGGCGCATGGGCTCCGGCTTTCCCCGCGGTCGAAAGGCAGCCCCATGACGCGCAATTTCCTCAGTCGGCTCACCGGTTGCTTCGCCATGCCGGCGGCCGAAAACCCGACCGTCGCCATGGTCGAGGCGGCCTACCGTCATCACGGCCTCGACATCCGCTACATCAACTGCGAAGTGGCGCCCGAGGCGCTGCGCGATGCGGTGAGGGGCGCAAGAGCCATGGGCTGGATCGGCTTCAACTGCTCGATCCCGCACAAGGTGGCGGTGATCGAACATCTCGACGGGTTGGGCGAGTCGGCGGCGGCGATGGGGGCGGTCAATTGCGCGGTGCGGCGCGGCGAGGCGTTCATCGGCGAGAACACCGACGGCAAGGGTTTTCTGCAGTCGCTGCGCGAGGTCGCCGATCCCCGGGGCAAGACGGTGGCGATGTTCGGCGCCGGCGGGGCGGCGCGGGCGATCGGCGTGGAGCTCGCCTTCGCCGGAGCCAAACGGATCATCGTGGTGAACCGTGGGGAAGGCCGTGGCCGCGACCTCGTCGATCTCCTCAACCGCAAGACGAAGACGCGCGCCGAACTCGTCGTCTCGCGCGGCGCCTACCGAATTCCTGACGACGTCGACATCGTCGTCAATGCGACCTCCGTCGGGCTCTACCCGAACGTCGAGGCGCGCCTCGAGCTCGAGACGGAAAGCCTGCGCCCGGGCCTGGTGGTGGCGGACGTGATCCCCAACCCGCCGCGCACGCCGCTCATTCGCGACGCCGAGGCGCGCGGTTGCCGCGTGCTCGACGGGCTCGGCATGATCGTCAACCAGGGCGTCATCGGCGTCAAATACTGGACGGGCGTCGACGTCGACGCGTCCGTCATGCGCCGGGCGCTCGAGGCGATCTTTTCGGCGTGAGCGAGCCGGGCCGATCGGGACGCGTCTCCACTCTGTCGCGCGGAGCCGCGACGGCCCCTCGCGTTCACGCCGCGCTTCGACGGCTCCAAGCGCGGCCGGCGCCGAAGTCCCGAATGAGCCGCATGAGCTCCGGCTCATCGACGAGTTGGGCGGCGTGGTTTGGCGCGAGCCACGCCGACGCGCGTTTGCCTCTTTCCGGCCAGTCCGGGAGTTGCGCCTTCACGTTGAGGGCGTAGACGTCGACCGTCAGACGAACGAGACTTCCTTGAAGCCGCTTTTGATACGCATAGCTGCCGATCCGGGTGTCGCCCACCTTCCCGATCACGCCGGCTTCCTCGTAAGCTTCCTTCGCCACGGCCTCCGCGTCGCTCAGGCCCTTGACCGGCCACCCCTTGGGAATGACGAAGCGCTCGGTCTTGCGCGAGGTGAGCAAGAGCATTTCCGGGTCGCCAAAGGCCGCCGACCGGAATGCAAGCGCTCCGACTTGTCGCCGATAAAAGGGTTCACGAGCCATCGCGACAATCTGCATTGTAAAGGTTACCGATGAATTGCGGCGGCTCGGTTCGTCGACGATCCGCGCCCGCGGATGGTCTCGCGGCGCCGCGCATTCCGATCGTGTTCCTGTCGCCGCGCGAGCTTGGCGCATGCCCGACGCGTCCGACCGCGTCACGCCAGCCACGCGAGAAGACCTCGCCGTCGCGCTGCGTTTCGATGGCTGCAAATGGCAAGGAATGGCTCCCCGAGCAGGACTCGAACCTGCGACCATTCGATTAACAGTCGAATGCTCTACCAGCTGAGCTATCGGGGATCAGGCCGGATCGCGAGGGCGCGATATAGCAGAAATTGGCGCGATGGAAAGCGCCAAATTCGCATTTGCGCCGCCGGCCCTTGCCGCCGCGCGGCCGCGGCGCCAAGGTTCGCGCTATGCTCGATCCCCGCCGCCATTGCGAATTGCTGACTCCGGCCGAAGCGGCGGAGGCCGACCGGCTGACGATCGCCGGCGGCGTCGCGGGCATCGCCCTGATGGAGCGCGCCGGCGCCGCCGTCGCCGACGAAGCCGCGCGCATGGCGCCGAACGGCGGCCGCATCTCCGTCATGTGCGGACCCGGGGGCAACGGCGGCGACGGATTCGTCGCCGCGCGGCTTCTCGCCGCGCGCGGCTACCGCGTCAGCCTGGGGCTTCTGGGCGCGCGTGCGCCGACCCGCGGCGACGCCGCCTTGGCCGCGGCGCGCTGGCCGGGGCCGGTCGCGCTCGCCGAGGGGCTCGAACTCGGCGGCGCGGATCTTATCGTCGATGCGCTGTTCGGCGCGGGGCTGGCGCGCGATCTCGTCGGCGCGGCGCTCGCCTGTGTCGAGGCGGTCAACGCGTTCGCGCGGAGCGGCAAGCCGGCGCTCAGCGTCGACGTCCCCTCCGGAGTGGATGGCGAGACGGGCGCCGTGCGCGGCGCGGCGGTCGAAGCGAGCGCCACCGTCGCGTTCTTTCGCTTGAAGCCCGGCCATCTCTTGCTGCCGGGCCGACGCCTGAGCGGGCGCCTCGTCCTCGCCGAAATCGGCATCGCGCCGAGCGCGCTCGCTGCAATCGGCCCGCGGACCTTTCTCAACGCGCCGCCGATCTGGCGCCACGCGCTGCCGCGTCCCGGCGCGGCCTCGCACAAATATACGCGCGGCGCTGCGCTCGTGCTTTCCGGCCCGGTCCATCGCACCGGCGCGGCGCGACTGGCGGCGCGGGCGGCGCTGCGCGTCGGGGCCGGCCTCGTCACGCTCGCCAGTCCGCCCGACGCGGTTCTCGTCAATGCGGCGCATTCGACGGCGGTGATGGTTGCGCCCTTCGAGGGGCTGACGGGTTTCTCGGCCTTGCTCGCCGACTCCCGACGCAACGCCGTTCTCATTGGCCCTGGCGCCGGCGTCGGCGCGGAGACGCGCGCCTACGTCGCGGCGGCTCTCATCGAGCCGACCGCAGCGGCGCGCGCGGTCGTGCTCGACGCCGACGCGCTGACGAGCTTTTCGGGCGACGCGGCGGGATTGGCCGCCCTCATTGGCCGGCAGGCGCACGCTGCGATCCTTACGCCGCACGAGGGCGAGTTCGCCCGGCTCTTCCGCGGCCGTTCGGATGTCCTCGGCCAGCCGAGCAAGCTCGCGCGCGCGCGCGCCGCCGCCGCGACTTTGAACGCGGTCGTCGTCTACAAAGGGTCCGACACCGTCGTCGCGGCGCCCGACGGACGGGCCGCGATCGGCTTCGACCTGCCGCCCGATCTCGCCACCGCCGGCTCGGGCGACGCGCTCGCCGGCTTCGCCTGCGGTCTTCTCGCCCAGGGCATGCCGGCGTTCGAAGCCGCCTGCGCCGCCGTGTGGCTGCACGGCGCCTCGGCGCGGGCGTTCGGCCCGGGGCTCATCGCCGAGGATTTGCCCGAGGCGCTGCCGGGCGTGCTGCGGGAGCTGACGGCGTAGAAGGGGAGCCTCAAGGCGCTTGCCATCAATCCGCTCGAGGCAAACAAGAGGAGGACGCCATGCGCGCCGTTGGTTATCAAGACCCGCTTCCGATCGACGCTCCGGCCGCCCTGGTCGACATCGAACTGCCCACGCCGGAGCCAGCGGGTCGGGATCTCCTGGTCGAAGTGCGCGCCATCTCGGTGAACCCGGTCGACACAAAGGTTCGCCGCCGCGCCGGGGCCG
The DNA here is from genome assembly GCA_963755075.1 of uncultured Alphaproteobacteria bacterium. Lineage (GTDB taxonomy): Bacteria > Pseudomonadota > Alphaproteobacteria > Rhizobiales > Beijerinckiaceae > Roseiarcus. The sequence goes on along the minus strand of CAVWKL010000011.1, from coordinate 31,174 downwards.
AGGCCGGCGGCTGGAAGGTGCTCGGTTGGGACGTCGCGGGAACCGTGGTCGCCGTCGGTCCGCAGGCGGCGATGTTCAAGCCGGGCGACGCCGTCTTTTATGCGGGATCAATCGGGCGAGCGGGCGCGAACGCCGAGTTTCATCTGGTCGATGAGCGGATCGTGGCGAAAAAGCCGGCTTCGCTCGACTTCGCGCAAGCCGCGGCGCTGCCGCTGACCTCCATCACCGCGTGGGAAGCCTTGTTCGACCGCATCGATGTCCGCAAGCCGGTTCCGGGCGCGGCGCCGGCGATCCTCATCGTCGGCGGCGCCGGCGGCGTCGGGTCGATCGCCATACAACTGGCGCGCCGGCTGACCGAATTGACCGTCGTCGCCACGGCGTCCCGGCCGGAAACAAGGGCTTGGGCGCTTAAGCTCGGCGCGCGCCACGTCGTCGACCACGCCAAGCCTTTGGCGGGGGAGGTCGCCGCGCTGGGGCTCGGCGCGCCGGGCTTCGTTTTTTCGACCACCAACACCGAGGCCCATCTGGCGGAGATCGCTGAGCTGATCGCGCCCCAAGGCCGCTTTGGCCTCATCGACGACCCCAAGAGCCTCGACGTCAATCTCTTCAAGCGCAAAAGCGTCTCCATCCACTGGGAGTACATGTTCACGCGCTCGACGTTCGAGACCGCCGACGTCGGCGCCCAGGGCGAGGCGCTCGCCGCCGTCGCGCGGCTCGTCGACGAGGGGGCGATTCGGACGACGCTTTCGCAAACCCTCGGCCCGATCAACGCCGCCAATCTCAGGCGGGCGCACGCGCTGATCGAAAGCGGCCGCGCCATCGGCAAGATCGTGCTCGCCGGTTTCGGCGCGGCGGCTGCGTAGCCGACGCGCGGCGATCGGCAACCGGGGAGCGCGAGCAGGGGCGTCGCTCGCAAGGCTCAGCGAACCGAGCCGAACGCCCGGCGCCCACGTGTCGGGACCGCCTGCGGGAGAGCGGATCTTCCGGCCGCTCCCCGAACGAGCGGCCAAGCTCAGCCCTGCGCGGTCGGGCGAACGATGATCTCGTTCACGTCCACATCGGCCGGCTGCTCGATCGCGAACGCCACTGCGCGCGCAATGGCCTCCGGCGGTATGGCGAACCTGTCGCGAGAGGCGAGGAGTTGGGCTTTCGTCTCGGGATCTGACACGCCCTCGACGAAATCCGTGCGAACGAAACCCGGCGAAATGATCGTGACGCGCAGCTTATCGCCGGCCTCCTGGCGCAAGCCCTCGGAGATGGCGCGCACTGCGAACTTCGTGCCGGAATAGACGGACATGTTCGGCCTGACCAGGTGGCCCGCGGTCGAGGCGGTATTGACGAAATGCCCGAAGCCTTGCCGGCGGAAGACCGGCAGCGCCGCCGCGATCCCATAGAGAACGCCTTTGATGTTGACGTCGATCATTGCTTCCCATTCCTCGACGCGCAGCTCGTCGAGCGGCGAGATCGGCCCGACGCCTGCGTTGTTGAAGAGGACGTCGAGCTTTCCGAACCTCTCGCAGGCCAACCTGACGAGGTTCGATAGGTCATCGCGGCGTTTGACGTCGGTCGTCGCGTAAACCGCTTCGCCGCCGGCGCCCGCAATGCGCCGAGCCAGCGCCTCGAGCCGATCTGGTCGGCGCGCGCCAAGCACGACCTTGGCGCCGCGACCCGCAAGCAGCAGCGCGGTCGCCTCGCCGATTCCGCTGCTGGCGCCCGTGATTGCAACGCTCTTGCCTTTGAGGTCCGTCATGGAATTTCCGTTCCGATCTCTGTAATTTGCGGAGCCGCCGAAGACGCCAATCCCGCGCCCCGGGGGCGTCGGCCGGGATTCGCAGCTGGGGTCGTCGCCGACGATTTGCAATCCGGAGCGTGACGGCCGCGTCCGCGCCGGGCCGGCCTGGGAGATTGTTCACGGGGCGACGAACGGTCGGTTGCGACGCCGGGGCCGAGCGCCGGGGCGGGCCTCACCCCACCTGGAACCAGCCGCCTGCCCCGGCGGCGCGGTGTTCGGGGATCGCCGAGGCAAGCGGCCACTTGCCGGGATTGTCGGCGACGAAGGCGACGTGGACGGTTCGAGCCGGCGCAATCAGGATGATGTCGCGCCAATAGGGGTCCCAGCCGTCGTCGAGCGCATGGAGCTGGCGGCCGACGTGGCCGCCGAGCCGCATCGCCTGGGTCACGGCGGTCCTGTTGACGAAGCCGAGCGTGACCGGCGCCCCGCGGGGGACCGCGAACAGCGGCTTGGCGGCCCAATCGGAGAGGCTCGCGCCGTTGAGCGTGAAGGGGGCGGAGCCGCCGCCGTCGATGGCGAGATCGACGCGCTTGGCCCGCTCGAGACCGATCTCGGTCGGCAACAGCGGGTTGGCCGGCAGACCGGCGATGGAGGGACGGGCCGCGAGCGCCTCGCCCGCAGCGGTGAAGATCGCCATCGGCCGGTCGACCTCGCCGGGAAGGGCCGCCGCCTCGCCGCCGCGCAGGACGAAGCCGACCGCGGCGCCTGCCTCGCGCGGCATGTCGAACATCAGTTCGAAGCGCGCGCCGGGGGCCATGGGAAAGACGTTGCGCAACGGTTCGAACGGCTCGCTCGGTTGGCCGTCGACCGCCACGATCAGCGGCTTGACGCCGGTCACGCCGATCGACATGACGCGCGCGGTCGCCCCATTGGCGAGGCGCAGACGGATGCGCGCGCCGGGGGCGGGGGTCAGCGTCAGCGGCGCCGGCGCGGCGCCGGCGGTCAGAAGCGCGCCGAGCCGTCCCGCCCCGCGCGCCAGATCCGGGTCGGAAAAGTCGTCGCGGATCTGGCCGGCCTCGTCCAGTCGCCAGTCGGCGAGGACGACGACCGCCTCGAAATCCGCCGCCGGCGGCCTCGTCTCCTCGACGACGATCGGGCCGAAAAGCCCGCTGCCGATCTGTCGGGCGGTGGCGGCCCCGGCGTCGGGACCATAGAGGTTGAAGCCGGAATCGGGCGGCGTGAAGCGGACCGCGAACTCGCCGCCGGGCGCGACCAGGGGCTGCGTCAGACCGCCGATCCCCGCCGCCGCATTCGCGGTCCGTAGACCGGGAAAACTCAACGTGGTCGCGTCCTCGAGCCGATTGATGAGCCGCAGCGTCAGCTCATCGCCCTTGCGCAGGCGCAAGAGCGGCCCGGGCGCAGCCCCATTGTAGCACAGGAGCCGCGTCGCGGCGGCCGGCGGGGCGGCGAGCTGGGCGGAGGCGGGCGCCGCCTCGAGGCGGCGAACGCCAGCCGCCGGCGTTTGGGCGCGCGCGGCGCGCCGCCATGCCCAAAGGCTCGCCGCGACGCCGGCGCCGAGGACCGCGCGCCGGTTCACCCTCATCGGCGCGCGCCCCTCGGAACCTGCCCCATTTCGGCACGCCGCGCTTGGCGCCGCGCTTGCCGGCGGTCAGGTTCGTCCCCGGCGCCGCGGCGGCGTCGCGGCCCACGCCTTCGGAGCCGCCCCATGGGCCAATTCATCGCCTTCCTCGCCTTGATCCTCGGCGTCGCGCTCATCGCGATCGCCTTGACTTCGTGGCGACTCATAGACAACGGCGCCGGCGGCGCAACCGCCCTGACCCTCGCCGGGGGGCTTTTCACCATCGCCCTGGCCGTCTACATCAGGGATTGAGCGGTCGCCCGAGGCGCGCCGCGCCGTGCATTTTTCTATGGCGCGCGCTCCGCAAGCTGCTATAGACCGCGCCCAAAGCAGACCAGCCTCTCCTGCGGAGCGCGCGGAATGCGGGCGTGGCGGAACTGGTAGACGCGCCGGATTTAGGTTCCGGTGACCCAAAGTCGTGGGGGTTCGAGCCCCTCCGCCCGCACCATGCTCGTTCGGGCGCGTCGCGCGACCCTCCGCTTGAGGGGTTCTTTTGAGTTCGATCGGCGCGTAAGCGGCGCGACCGCGTGTTAGGCTATTGAGACAGGGCGGATGGAAATGCAGGTCACGGAGACGCTGAGCCAAGGGCTGAAGCGCGAATACAACATCGTTCTGTCGGCGAGCGATCTGGCCTCGCGCCTCGATGCGCAACTCACCGATCTCAAGACGAAAGTGAAAATCAACGGCTTTCGTCCGGGCAAGGTGCCGCTCGCCCATCTCAAGCGGGTCTACGGCCGTTCGGTGATGGGCGACGTCGTTCAGGAGGCGATCAACGCCGCCAACAAGCAGATCGTCGACGACAACGGCCTGCGTCTCGCCCAGGAGCCCAAGATCGAGTTGCCGAGCGACAAGGACGCGATCGAGGCGGCGCTCGAGGCGCGCGGCGATCTCAACTTCAAGGTCGCGCTCGAGGTGCTGCCGAAATTCGAGGTCGGCGCATTTAGCGATCTCGAACTCGAGCGGCCGGTCGCCGACGTCGAGGAGGGCGAAGTGGAGGCCGCGCTCCAGCGCCTCGCCCAGGATCGCCGCCTCTATGCCGAGAAGCCCGAGGGCGCCAAGGCGGAAAGCCTCGATCGCCTCACGGTCGATTTCGTCGGCGCGATCAACGGCGAGCCTTTCGAGGGCGGCGCCGGCGAAGGCGTCCAGCTGACGCTCGGCTCCGACACCTTCATCGCCGGCTTCGAGGAACAGCTCCTCGGCGCGGCGGCGGGCGAGAAACGTTTGATTCATGCGACGTTTCCCGAGGCCTATGCGGTGCGCAAACTCGCCGGCCAGAAAGCGGATTTCGAGGTGACGGTGAAGTCCGTCGCCGCGCCGGAGCCCTTCGTCTTCGACGACGAATTCGCCAAGAGCCTGGGCGCGGAGAGCCTCGATCAAGTCAAGCAGTCGCTGCGCGAGCGCCTCAGCGCCGATTACGCGCTGCGCTCGCGCGAGAAGGTCAAGCGCAAGCTGCTCGACGCGCTCGCGGCGCGCTATTCCTTCGAAGTGCCGCAGGGGCTCGTTGATCAGGAGTTCACCGCGATTTGGACGCAGGTCGAGCGCGAACAACAGGCCTCGGGCCGCACGTTCGCCGACGAGAGCACAACCGAGGAGGCGGCGCGGGCGGAATATCGCGCCATCGCCGAGCGCCGCGTTCGCCTGGGACTGCTGCTCGCCGAAGTCGGCGCCAAGGCGGACGTCAAGATCAGCGACGAGGAAATGACGCAAGCCCTGGTCGCTCGCGCCCGCGCCTTCCCCGGCAAGGAGAAAGAGGTCTGGGAGTTCTACCGCAAGAATCAGCAGGCGCTGGCCGAACTCCGGGCGCCCATCTACGAGGAGAAGGTCGTCGACCACATTCTCGGCCTCGCCAAGCTCACGGACCGCAAGGTGACCGCCGAAGAGCTGCGGCAAGCCGACGACGACGTCCCGGCGAAGTAGCCGCCTTCGCCCTCGCCGCCGCGCCCCCGGCGCGCGCGGCGCAGGGGAGTTTCGCCGCGGCGCCCTCGCCAAAGAGGGGGGCCGCAATGTCCGCCCCTTTCGCAACGGCGACGAGGCTCCTATCTTACAGCTTTGCGACGCCGACCGATTCCCTGAAAGCGAGCCCCATGCGCGACCCCGTCGATTACTACCACAACCAGCTTGTGCCGATCGTCATCGAGCAATCGGCGCGCGGCGAACGCTCGTTCGACATCTTCTCGCGCCTGTTGCGGGAGCGGATCATCTTCATGGTCGGGGCGGTCGAGGACATGTCGGCCTCGCTAGTGGTGGCGCAATTGCTGTTCCTGGAGGCCGACAATCCCAAGAAAGAGATCGCGATGTACATCAATTCGCCGGGCGGCGTGGTGTCGGCCGGCCTGTCGATCTACGACACGATGCAATTCATCCGGCCGAAAGTGACCACCATGTGCATCGGCCAGGCGGCCTCGATGGGGTCGCTCTTGCTGTGCGCCGGCGAGAAGGGCATGCGCTACGCGTTGCCCAATTCGCGCGTCATGGTCCACCAACCCTCCGGCGGCTTTCAGGGCCAGGCGTCCGACATCCAGCGCCATGCCGAGGACATCCTCAAAGTGAAGCGCCGGCTCAACGAAATCTACGTCGAACACACGGGGCAAAGCTACGAGGCGATCGAGCGGACGCTGGATCGTGACCATTTCATGTCGGCCGAGGAGGCCAAGGCCTTTGGCATCGTCGACGAGGTTACCGTCAAGCGCGGGACCGAGCCTGAAGAGCTGAAACCGATTTGATGAGAGAGACTTAGTCGCGTCAGCGGGGCGTTCGAAGCGGGTCTCGGGGCGCTCGCCCGCGCCGCATCAGGCGGCGCGCGGGAGCGCCGGGCTTGATTTTGCGTGGCGAATGGTGGTTGCTTGTCGCCAGGGCCGTGGGCCGGTATCGTCGGCGCCAGTCGGTCAAGGGGTGTCGGCGGAGCGGTGAGGTCCAGCGCTACGGTTTGTTAGGATGCTTTATCTACGCTGTGCAGCCGGGCGTCCGCGAGAGCGCATCGGCTGCAGCGGCCGGAACGGAGAAAAACAATGGCCAAAGCCGAAGGCGACGCGAAGAGCACGCTGTATTGCTCGTTCTGCGGCAAGAGCCAGCATGAGGTGCGCAAGCTCATCGCCGGTCCGACCGTGTTCATCTGCGACGAATGCGTCGAATTGTGCATGGACATTATCCGGGAGGAGAGCAAGACCGCGCTGGTCAAGAGCAAGGACGGCATTCCCACGCCGCGCGAAATCTGCAAAGTGCTCGACGATTACGTGATCGGCCAGCCACAGGCCAAGCGCGTGCTGTCGGTCGCGGTCCACAATCATTACAAGCGGCTCAATCACGCCACCAAGCACAGCGACGTCGAACTCGCCAAGTCGAACATCCTGCTGATCGGGCCGACCGGTTCGGGCAAGACCCTGCTCGCCCAGACTTTGGCGCGCATTCTCGACGTGCCCTTCACCATGGCCGACGCGACGACCCTGACCGAGGCGGGCTACGTCGGCGAGGATGTCGAGAACATCATCCTGAAATTGCTGCAGGCCTCCGACTATAACGTCGAGCGCGCCCAACGCGGCATCGTCTACATCGACGAAATCGACAAGATCAGCCGCAAGTCGGACAATCCGTCGATCACCCGCGACGTGTCGGGGGAGGGCGTGCAGCAAGCGCTGCTCAAGATCATGGAGGGCACGATCGCCAGCGTGCCGCCGCAGGGCGGGCGCAAGCATCCGCAGCAGGAGTTCTTGCAGGTCGACACGACCAACATCCTGTTCATTTGCGGCGGGGCGTTTTCGGGTCTGGAGCGCATCATCTCGGCGCGCGGCAAGGGCACTTCGATCGGTTTCGCCGCCAAGGTGCAAGCGCCCGACGATCGGCGCACCGGCGAGGTTTTCCGCCAGGTCGAGCCGGAAGATCTGCTCAAGTTCGGCCTGATCCCGGAATTCGTCGGGCGACTGCCGGTCATCGCCACGCTCGAGGATCTCGACGAGGACGCGCTGAAGAAGATCCTGACCGAACCGAAGAACGCGCTGGTGAAGCAATATCAGCGCCTGTTCGAGATGGAGAACACCGACCTCACCTTCCAGGATGAGGCGCTGACCGTCGTCGCCAAGAAGGCGATCGACCGGCGCACCGGCGCGCGCGGGCTGCGCTCGATCATGGAGGGCATCCTGCTCGACACGATGTTCGATCTTCCCGGCCTCGACGGCGTCGAGCAGGTGGTGATCGGGCCCGAAGTCGTCGAGGGAAAGGCGAGGCCGCTCTACATCTATTCCGAGCGCGCCGAGAAGGCCGGCTGAACCGGATCCGCGCTGGCGAACGGGCGGCTTCGACGCTTGAAACCGGCGCTATGAGCAGCCATCTTGTGCGTTGACCGTTTTTGCGTCGGTTACGCGACGTGAATTCTGTTAAGCGTCGAAACGTGGGTGCGGGCTCTAGGCCCCGGCCGGCGTAAGGCGACAAGATCCGGCGCCTTTTTGATCTGGGTCGGGACTCGTCGGCTGATTGGCGTTTCAAGCTCGGGGCGGCGATTCGACCGCGCCCGGGTCGGAAAGAAACAGGATCGACCATGACCAGCACCCGCAAACCCATCGCTCCCGGTTCGCTCGGAACCTATCCGGTGCTGCCGCTGCGCGATATCGTCGTCTTTCCGCACATGATCGTGCCGCTGTTCGTGGGACGCGAAAAGTCGATTCGCGCCCTCGAGGAGGTGATGAAGGCGGACAAGCCGATTCTGCTGGCGACGCAGATGAACGCGGCCGACGACGATCCCGCGACCGACGCGATCTTCGCCACCGGCACGCTCGCCAAGGTGCTGCAACTGCTCAAGCTGCCCGACGGCACGGTGAAGGTGCTCGTCGAAGGCGAATCGCGCGCGCGCATCAAGGGGTATCTGGCGACGGAAGGCTATTACGAGGCGGAAGCCCAGGCGGTGGCCGACGACCCGATCGATCCGATCGAGGCGGAAGCGCTTGTCGCGCTCCGTCGTTTCCGAGTTCGAGAACTACGTCAAGCTCAACAAGAAGATCTCGCCCGAGGTCGTCGCCGCGGTCACCCAGATCGAGGATTACGGCAAGCTCGCCGACACCATCGCCTCGCACCTCGCGGTCAAGCTCGCCGACAAGCAGGCCATTCTCGAGATCCATTCGATCGCCAAGCGCTTCGAGAAGTGTCTCGGCCTGATGGAGAGCGAGATCTCGGTCCTGCAGGTCGAGAAGCGCATCCGCACGCGCGTCAAGCGCCAGATGGAGAAGACGCAGCGCGAGTATTATCTCAACGAGCAGATGAAGGCGATCCAGAAGGAACTCGGCGACGAGGACGGCAAGGACGAAATGTCCGAGCTCGAGGATCGCATCAAGAAGACCAAGCTCTCCAAGGAAGCGCGCGACAAGGCGCTCGGCGAGGTCAAGAAGCTCCGGCAGATGTCGCCGATGTCGGCCGAGGCGACGGTGGTGCGCAACTACCTCGACTGGCTGCTGTCGATTCCCTGGCAGAAGAAATCGAAGATCAAGAAGGACCTGCCCGCAGCGCAGGCGATCCTCGACGCCGATCACTTCGGCCTCGACAAGGTCAAGGACCGCATCGTCGAGTATCTGGCGGTGCAACAGCGCGCCAACAAGCTGACCGGGCCGATCTTGTGCCTCGTCGGCCCTCCCGGGGTCGGCAAGACCTCGCTCGGCAAGTCGATCGCCAAGGCGACGGGGCGCGAATTCGTGCGCATGTCGCTCGGGGGCGTGCGCGACGAAGCGGAGATTCGCGGCCATCGCCGCACCTACATAGGCTCGATGCCCGGCAAGGTCATCCAGTCGATGCGCAAGGCGAAGACTTCGAATCCGCTGTTCCTGCTCGACGAGATCGACAAGATGGGGATGGATTTTCGCGGCGATCCGTCGTCGGCGTTGCTGGAGGTGCTCGATCCCGAGCAGAACGTCGCCTTCAACGACCATTACCTCGAGGTCGATTACGATCTTTCGAGCGTGATGTTCGTGACCACCGCCAACACCCTCAACATCCCGCCGGCGTTGATGGATCGCATGGAGATCATTCGCATCGCCGGCTACACCGAAGATGAGAAGGTGGAGATCGCCAAGCGCCACCTGTTGCCCAACTCGATGATCAAGCACGGCCTCGACGCCAAGGAGTGGGTGGTCGAGGACAGCGCTCTGATGGAGCTGGTGCGCCGCTACACCCGCGAGGCGGGGGTGCGCAACCTCGAGCGCGAGATCTCCAACCTGGCGCGCAAGGCGGTCAAGGACATCCTCACCAACAAGAAGAAGAAGATCGTCGTCTCCGCCGCCACGGTCTCCGAATATCTCGGCGTGCCGAAATTCCGTTACGGCGAGATCGAGGCGGACGATCAGGTCGGCCTGGTGACCGGCCTCGCCTGGACCGAGGTCGGCGGCGAGCTGTTGACGATCGAAGGCGTGATGATGCCGGGCAAGGGTCGCATGACCGTGACCGGCAACCTGAAGGACGTGATGAAGGAGTCGATTTCGGCCGCGGCCTCTTACGTGCGCTCGCGCGCGGTCGATTTCGGCATCGAGCCGCCGTCGTTCGATCGTCGCGACATCCATGTCCATGTTCCCGAAGGCGCGACGCCGAAGGACGGGCCGTCGGCGGGCGTGGCGATGGCGACGGTGATCGTGTCGATGCTGACGGGGATCCCGGTCCGGCGCGACGTCGCCATGACCGGCGAGATCACCTTGCGCGGTCGCGTGCTGCCGATCGGCGGGTTGAAGGAGAAGCTGCTGGCGGCGCTGCGCGGGGGCATCAAGAAGGTGTTGATCCCGGAGGACAACGCCAAGGATCTCGCCGACCTTCCGACCTCGGTGAAGAACGGCCTCGAAATCGTTCCGGTGTCGCGGATGGAGGAAGTGCTGGCCAACGCGCTGGTGCGTCAGCCGCTGGCGATCGAATGGGAAGAGAGCGTCGCCAAGACCGCGCCGCCGCCGCCCACCGACGACGAAGGCGCCGGCATCCTCGCCCACTGAGGTCGACGCGACCGACTCGCGCCGAGCGCCGTGTCCATGAGAGCCGCGAATCCCTGGGATTCGCGGCTTTTTCGTCCTTCGACGCCTTGACTCGCCGGGAAGACCTATATTCTTGTGGGTTGAACCTCCGCAGAGCCTTGCATTTGCGCGGCTGATTGGCGAGCAATGAATTCACCTCGGGCGTCGATTCGCCGAAGCCGGCGACGGCCGGCTTCGAGGGATCGGCGGGAGAAAGCGCACGACGTCGCGGTTACGTCGAAATAGGCAAAGGAGAGGCCAGATGAACAAACTCGAACTCGTCGAGCACATCGCGAAGGAAGCGGAATTGACCAAGGTGAGCGCTGCCGCAGCGCTCGAAGCCACGCTCGACGGCATCGCCAAGTCGCTCAAGAAAGGCGACGAAGTGCGCCTCGTCGGTTTCGGCACCTTCTCGGTGCGCGAACGCGCCGCCGGCAAGGGCCGCAACCCGGCGACCGGCAAGGAAATCAAGATTCAAGCTTCGAAGAACGCCCGGTTCAAGGCCGGCGCCGCGCTCAAGGCGAGCCTGAACAAGAAGAGCGTCAAGAAGTAAGCGCCGGTCCGCGCCGCCGGGACGCGGCGCGATCCCTCCGCTTCGAGGGCGGCCGCGGGCCGCCCTTTTTGTCGATCCCCTTGATGTCGGATCGGTCCGCAGGCTTGGATCGGGCTTGGCCGGCGGAGCGCGACTGTGTAGGCTAGCTCGCGCGCCGCGCCACGCCGCGCCGCGAAATTCAAGGGCGGTTAGCTCAGTTGGCAGAGCATCTCGTTTACACCGAGAGGGTCGGCGGTTCGAGCCCGTCACCGCCCACCAGGCCGCGGCGAAACGGGGGGGCGCTTGCGTCGGCGGCGCGCCGATTGCGGTGGGTCGCAGCGCTCCTCGCGCTTGCGTCGGCGGGCGCGGTCGGCGGCGCGGCGCCGACGCGCGCCGAAGGGGCGCCGATGACGTTCCGAGCGGTCACGCTCGACGCGCCCGATTGCGCCGGGAAATGCCCCGAGGTCATCGTCGCCGACGGCGTCATTGAAGAGGACACGCCGCAGGCGTTCATCGATTTCGCCAAAGAAGCGTCGCTGTCCCAGAAGCTGAGAAGCCTCATCCTGCTCAACTCGCCCGGCGGCAATGTCGTTGCGTCAATGGAGCTCGGCACCGCGTTTCGCCGCTTGCGCTCGGCCGCCATCGTCGCCGGATACGCCACCCAGGACGGATTGTCCGGTCCGGTCCCTGGCCAATGCCTTTCCGCCTGCGTCTACGCGCTGATGGGCGCGTTTCGGCGCGTTGTGCCAGGCGAGAGCCGCGTCGGGCTGCACCGCATGACGATTGTGCAGCCGCAGGGGGGCGAACCGCAGGGCGGCCCGGCGGGGCCCGGATTGGCCGAGCCCCGTCTCGTTGCTCTCGTGGCCAGGTACGCGGCGCGGATGGGCGTCAGCCCGGCCCTGGTGCGGCGCGCCGAGTCGCTGACGCCGGGGGTGCTCGACATCCTCACCCCGAGCGAGATCGCGCGCTGGCGCTTGGCCTCGGCGCGCTTGTGAGAGCCCGCCGACGCGCCTGAGTCGCCCTTGACTTGGGCGGCGCCGTGTCTTATCCGCTCAACTCCCTTGCGGGGGAGTAGCTCAGTTGGTTAGAGCGCCGGCCTGTCACGCCGGAGGTCGCGGGTTCAAGTCCCGTCTCTCTCGCCATTTTCCCCCGGGTCGAAAGTGCGGCGGCGACTTCGCGCGCGATCGGCCCGTTCATTCTCGGCGATGACATTTTGCGCACGACGAATGCCCGTTCGAGGCAGGTTTCATCTTGCGCAGTTCGCTGCGCTGCGATAGGGCTGCCCCTGGTCGCTCGGCGCCCGGAGCGGAGGGTCGCCCGGCGCGCTGCGTGAGGTCCGGCGGCTCGCCGTCGATCGTCAAGTCGAGCGGAGGCCCCGTGCCGAGTCTGATCGTCGACTACCTGCCGCTCGTGGTGTTCATCGCCCTCGCCGCGCTGATCGGCGGCGGCCTGCTGATCGTGCCTTTCATCATCGCCTACAAGAACCCCGACGCGGAAAAGGTCTCGGCTTACGAGTGCGGATTCAATCCGTTCGACGACGCGCGGATGAAATTCGACGTGCGCTTCTATCTCGTGTCGCTGCTCTTCATCATATTCGATCTGGAAGTGGCGTTTCTGTTTCCCTGGGCGGTGGCCTTCCATGACATCGGCGTCTTCGGCTTCTGGTCGATGATCCTGTTCCTCGCCGTGCTCACCATTGGCTTCGTCTACGAATGGAACAAGGGGGCGCTGGAATGGGATTGACCGGCGACCCGATGATCGCCCCGGCGCCGCGCGGGATTCTCGATCCCTCGACCAGCAGGCCGGTCGGCGCCGACGATCCGTTTTTCGGCGCGATGAACGATCAACTCGCGGACAAGGGTTTCCTCGTCACCACCGCCGACGATCTCATCCAGTGGGCGCGCACCGGCTCGCTGATGTGGATGACCTTCGGCCTCGCCTGCTGCGCGGTCGAGATGATGCACGTCGTCATGCCGCGCTATGACGTCGAGCGTTTCGGCTTCGCGCCGCGCGGCAGTCCGCGCCAGTCCGACGTGATGATCGTGGCGGGAACCCTCACCAACAAAATGGCGCCGGCGCTGCGCAAGGTCTACGACCAGATGCCCGAGCCGCGCTACGTCATCTCGATGGGATCGTGCGCCAACGGCGGCGGCTATTACCATTATTCCTATTCGGTGGTGCGCGGCTGCGACCGCATCGTTCCCGTCGACATCTATGTGCCCGGTTGTCCGCCGACCGCGGAGGCCCTCCTCTACGGGGTGCTGATGCTGCAGAAAAAGATCAGGCGAACCGGGACGATCGAACGCTGAACGCTTCTCCCCGTCCCGTGAACGCGAAGCGCAGGTCCGGGGCGGGAGAGGGCGGCCCGGCGCAGTCGGATCACATGAGGGCTCGTCCGTCGCGAAGACCCTCACCCGAGCTCACTGGCGCGAGCGGAAGGCGGGGCCGAAGGCGACGGAGGAGGTGTTGAGGGTCCATGGACGAAGCGTTGAAGTCCTACGGCGACAAGGCGCTCGCCGCGCTGCCGGGCGTCGTCGCCGCGGCCGGGTTCGCCTATGGCGAATTGACGCTGAGCGTCGAAGCGGCGCGCGTCCTGGAGGCGCTGACGCACTTGCGCGACGACCCGGAAGGGCGGTTCGTCTGCCTCATCGACATCAGCGGGGTCGATCATCCCGCGCGCGAGAAGCGCTTCGACGTCGTCTATCACCTGCTTTCGCCCCATCACAACCGGCGCGTGCGGGTGAAGGTTGAGACCGACGAGGCGACGCCCGTCCCTTCCGCCATTTCGGTCTACCCGGGCGCCAATTGGTTCGAGCGCGAAATCTACGACTTGTTCGGCGTGCTGTTCGAAGGCCATCCGGACCTCAGGCGCCTCCTCACCGATTACGGCTTCGACGGTCATCCCTTGCGCAAGGATTTCCCGATGACGGGCTTCGTCGAGGTGCGATACGACGACGAAGAAAAGCGCGTGCGCTACGAGCCCGTCCAGCTCAATCAGGAGTTCCGGGACTTCGACTTTCTGAGCCCGTGGGAGGGCGCCCCGCTGCCGGGCGACGAGAAGGCGAAATCCTGATGACCGAGCAGAACCACCTTCGCAACTTCTCGATCAACTGGGGCCCGCAGCATCCGGCGGCCCATGGCGTCTTGCGCCTGGTGCTGGAACTCGACGGCGAAATCGTCGAGCGCGTCGATCCGCATATCGGCCTCCTGCATCGCGGCACCGAGAAGCTGATGGAGGCGCGCACCTATCTGCAGAACGTGCCTTATCTCGACCGCCTCGATTACGTCGCGCCGATGAACCAGGAGCACGCCTACGCGCTGGCGGTCGAGCGGCTGCTCGGCATGACGATTCCGCGTCGCGGCCAGCTCATCCGCGTGCTCTATTGCGAGATCGGCCGGTTGCTTTCGCACATGCTCAGCGTCACCACGGCGGCCAACGACGTCGGCGCGATGACGCCGCTGCTGTGGGGTTTCGAGGAACGCGAAAAGCTGATGGTGTTCTATGAGCGCGCCAGCGGCGCGCGCATGCACGCGGCCTACTTCCGTCCCGGCGGCGTCCATCAGGACATTCCCGCCAAGCTCATCGACGACATCCACGCCTTCTGCGACCCGTTCCTGAAGGTGTGCGACGACATCGAGACGTTGCTCACCGAGAACCGCATCTTCAAGCAGCGCACCGTCGACGTCGGCGTCGTCAAGCTCGAGGACGCCTGGGCCTGGGGCTTCTCCGGCGTGATGGCGCGCGGCTCGGGCGCGGCGTGGGATCTGCGCAAGGCGCAGCCTTACGAGTGCTACGAGGAGATGGATTTCGACATTCCCGTCGGCAAGAACGGCGACTGCTACGATCGCTATCTCATCCGCATGGAGGAGATGCGCCAGTCGGTCAAAATCATGAAACAGTGCTGCGACAAGCTGAACGGGCCGGGCGGCGAGGGGCCGGCGACGTCGGACGAAGGCAAGATCGTGCCGCCCAAGCGCGCCGAAATGAAGCGTTCGATGGAAGCGCTGATCCATCACTTCAAGCTCTACACCGAGGGCTACAAGGTTCCCGCCGGCGAGGTTTACGCCGCGGTCGAGGCGCCCAAGGGCGAGTTCGGCGTCTATCTCGTCGCCGACGGAACCAACAAGCCCTATCGGGTCAAGCTGCGCGCGCCCGGCTTCGCCCATTTGCAGGCGATGGACTTCCTCTGCCGCAAGCACATGCTGGCGGATGTCAGCGCCATCCTCGGCTCGCTCGACATTGTATTCGGCGAGGTCGACCGATGAGCCTCGTCGAATTGCTGAAGCGCCACGCGCGCTTTCTCGCCGCGGGCTTCCTGTCGTTTCTCGCCGTCCTGGCGGCGATGCGCTGGTCGGAGGGCGAGCCGCTGCTCCAGCCTTCGGCCGACATCGGCCTGATCATCGGCTTCTTCTTCGTCGCGGCGTTCTTCGTCATGAACGACTCGCATGGCGAGCGCGGGAGCAAGGCGCGATGAACGCGCCTCGCCTCGCTGTCGCGTCGGCCCGGCCGGCGGCGTGCGCCCTTGCGCCAACCAAGAGATTTGCGACGATCAAGAATTCGGGGTTGCGCTAAATGTCCGTTCGCCGTCTCGCCGAAGTCCAGCCGGAAAGCTTCGCCTTCACGCCGGAGAATCGCGCCTGGGCGGACAAGGAGATCGCCAAGTACCCGCCCGGCCGCCAGGCCTCGGCGATCATTTCGCTTCTCTGGCGCGCCCAGGAGCAGAGCGGCGGATGGCTGCCGAAACCCGCAATCGAGGCGGTCGCCGAAATCCTCGCCATGCCCAATATCCGCGCCCTCGAAGTGGCGACCTTCTACACCATGTTCAATCTCGAGCCGGTCGGGCGCCTTCACGTGCAAGTGTGCGGCACGACGCCGTGCCAATTGCGCGGCGCCGACGCCATCAAGACAGTCTGCCGGAAACGCATCGGCGAGGAAGGCGCGGTCACCGCCGACGGCGCGCTCAGCTGGGTCGAGGTCGAGTGCCTGGGGGCCTGCTGCAACGCGCCGATGGCGCAGATCAACGACGACTATTACGAAGACCTGACGCCGGAGACTTTCGTCAAGCTCATCGACGACCTCGTCGCCGGGCGGCCGGTCAAGACGGGTTCGCAGACCGGGCGCGTCGCCTCCGAGCCCGAAGGCGGGCCGCTGACCGCGCTGACGAGCCTCTATGGCGCCGACGGCAGGAGCGGAGCGGCGTCGACGGAGGGGCGAGGGGCGATGGTCGAGGCCGCCGCGCCGGCGCCGGTCAAAGCGTGAAGACGGGAAGCCAAAGCGATGCTTGAAGACAAGGACCGCATCTTCACCAATCTCTATGGCTTCGGCGATCGGGGCCTTAAGGGGGCGCGCGCGCGGGGCGGCTGGGACAACACGAAGGGGCTCATCGACAAGGGCCGCGATTGGATCATCGCCGAGATGAAGGCCTCTGGCTTGCGCGGGCGCGGCGGGGCGGGCTTCCCGACCGGGCTCAAGTGGTCGTTCATGCCCAAGGTCGTCGACCCCAAGCGCCCCCATTACCTCGTCGTCAACGCCGACGAATCGGAGCCGGGCACCTGCAAGGATCGTGAGATCCTGCGCAACGATCCCCATACATTGGTCGAGGGTTCGCTGCTCGCCGGCTTTAGCATGGGCGCCAACGCCGCCTATATCTACGTGCGCGGCGAATACGGCCTCGAACGCAAGCGCCTTCAGGCGGCGGTCGAGGAGGCCTATGAGGCGAAGCTCATCGGCCAGGACAACCTCCACGGCTGGCCGTTCGACATTTACGTGCATCACGGCGCCGGCGCCTATATCTGCGGCGAAGAGACGGCGATGCTCGAGTTGCTCGAGGGCAAGAAGGGCATGCCGCGCATGAAGCCGCCATTCCCCGCCAACATGGGGCTCTATGGCTGCCCGACGACGGTCAACAACGTCGAGTCGATTGCGGTGGCGCCGACCATCCTGCGCCGCGGCGCTTCGTGGTTCACCAGCTTCGGCGCGCCCAACAATTTCGGCACGAAACTCTTCTGCGTCTCCGGCCACGTCAACAAGCCGTGCAACGTCGAGGAGGCGATGTCGATCCCTTTCCGCGAGCTGATCGAGAAACATTGCGGCGGCGTGCGCGGCGGCTGGGACAATCTCTTGGCGGTCATCCCCGGGGGATCGTCGGTGCGCATGGTTCCGGCCGGGCAGATCATCGACACGCCGATGGATTTCGATTCGCTGGGCAAGCTGCGCTCCGGCCTCGGCACGGCGGCGGTGATCGTCATGGACAAGTCGACCGACATCGTGCGCGCCATCGCGCGCCTCTCCTATTTCTACAAGCACGAGAGCTGCGGCCAGTGCACCCCGTGCCGCGAGGGCGCGGGCTGGATGTGGCGGGTGATGACGCGCATGGCCGAGGGCAGGGCGCAGAGACGCGAGATTGACATGCTGCTCGACGTGACGAAGCAGGTCGAGGGCCACACCATCTGCGCGCTCGGCGACGCGGCGGCCTGGCCGATCCAGGGCCTGATCGCCCATTTTCGTCCCGAGATCGAGCGGCGCATCGACCAATACGCGGCCAATCCGCACGGCGAGCCCGTGCGCGCGGCGGCGGAGTAGGGGCGATGCGCATCGAAGGTCAAAAGGATCGTCTGGACGTCCATCGCGCCGACCTCTCGGGGTCGCGCTTCGACGACGTCAATCTGTCGGGCTGCGACTTTCATAATGTGAACATGTCGGGCTGCTCCTTCGACGATTTGAACATGTCCGGCTGGAGAATTCAGAACGTCAATCTCGCCGGGCTGAAAATCGAGAAGGCGAATCTCGCCGGCGCTTCGATCGTCGACGCCCGGCTGGACGGCGCGACGATCGAGGGAATTGCTGTCACCGATCTGCTCGCCTTTTGGCGGGCCGGCCATGAGGCGAAGGACGCATGAGCAAGATCATCATCGACGGCAAAGAGCTCGACGTTCCCGCCGAATACACGCTTCTCCAGGCGTGCGAGATGGCCGGCGCGGAAGTGCCGCGCTTCTGCTTCCACGAGCGCCTCTCCGTCGCCGGCAATTGCCGCATGTGCCTGGTCGAGGTGAAGGGCGGGCCGCCGAAACCCACGGCGTCCTGCGCGACCGCGGTTCGCGACCTGCGCCCAGGCCCCAAGGGCGAGCCGCCGGTCGTCGAGACCAATTCGCCGATGGTGCGCAAGGCGCGCGCCGGGGTGATGGAATTTCTGCTCATCAACCATCCCCTGGATTGCCCGATCTGCGACCAGGGCGGCGAATGCGATCTGCAGGACCAGGCGATGGCCTATGGCGTCGACACCTCGCGCTACGCCGAGAACAAGCGCGCGGTCGAGGACAAATACATCGGGGCGCTGGTCAAGACCTCGATGAACCGCTGCATCCACTGCACGCGCTGCGTCCGCTTCACCACCGAGGTCGCCGGGATCTCCGAACTCGGCGCGATCGGGCGCGGCGAGGACATGGAGATCACCACCTATCTCGAGCGGGCGTTGACGTCCGAACTGCAGGGCAACGTCGTCGACCTCTGCCCGGTCGGCGCGCTGACCTCCAAGCCGACCGAGTTCCATGCCCGCCCGTGGGAATACGTGAAGACCGAATCCATCGACGTGATGGATGGGCTGGGCTCGGCGATCCGCGTCGACTCGCGCGGGCGCGAAGTGGTTCGCATCCTGCCCCGGGTCAACGAGGCGATCAACGAGGAGTGGATCTCCGACAAGACGCGCCACATCGTCGACGGGCTGAAGACGCAACGGCTCGATCGCCCCTATGTGCGCGTTGACGGCAAACTGAGGCCGGCGAGTTGGGCGCAGGCCTTCGCCGCCGTCGCCGCCAGGGTCAAGACGACGAGCGCGGCGCGCATCGGCGCGCTCGTCGGCGATCTCGCCAGCGTCGAGGACATGTTCGCGCTGAAAGCGCTGATGGGCAAGCTCGGCGTCGTCAGCCTCGACTGCCGGCAGGACGGCTCGAAGTTCGATCCGAAATTGGGCCGCGCCGGCTATCTCTTCAATTCCACGATCGCCGGCATTGATGAAGCCGACGCGATCATGATCATCGGCGCCAATCCGCGCCGCGAGGCGCCGGTGCTCAACGCGCGCATTCGCAAGCGCTGGCTCAAGGGCGATCTCTTGATCGGCGTCATCGGCGAGAAGGCCGAGCTGACCTACGCCTACACCTATCTCGGCGCCGGCCCGGATTCGCTCGCCGCTTTCGCCGAGCATCCGCCGGTCGCCAAAATGAAGCCGATGTTCATTCTCGGCGCCGGCGCCGCGGCGCGGCCCGACGGCGCCGCTGTCGTGAGCCTGGCGGCCAAGGCGGCGTTGTCGCTCGGCCTCGTCAAGGACGGATGGAACGGCTTCAACGTGCTGCACGGCGCGGCTTCCCGCGTCGGGGGCCTCGATCTCGGCTTCACGCCCGGCGACGGCGGGCTCGACGCGCCGGCGATGGCCAAGGCCGGCGCGCTGGACGTCGTCTTCGCTCTCGGCGCCGACGAGATCGCCATCGAGCCCGGCGCCTTCGTCGTCTATATCGGCACGCACGGCGACGAAGGCGCGCATCGCGCCGACGTCATCCTGCCCGGCGCCGCCTATACCGAAAAGACCGGCATCTACGTCAACACCGAAGGGCGTCCGCAATTCGCCGAACGCGCCGTCTTCCCGCCGGGCGAAGCGCGCGAGGACTGGGCGATCCTGCGCGCGCTGTCGGAGGCGCTCGGCGCCCGGCTGCCGTTCGACTCGCTGACCGCGCTGCGCGCCGCCCTCGCGAGCGCCCATCCCGATCTCGTCGCCTTCGATCGGGTCGCGGCGGCCGACCCGGGCGCGCTGAGCGGGCTCGCCGCCCTCGGCGGCGCGCTCGATCGCGCCCCGTTCGCCTCGAGCGTCTCCGACTTTTATCTCACCAACCCGATTGCGCGCGCCTCTCGCGTCATGGCCGAATGCTCGGCCCTGGCCAAGGGCGAGACGCGGCAGGCGGCGGAATAGGACGAACGATGACCAGCGCCTCTCCCTCCCGCCCTTCGCCGTCCAATGGGGCTGTCGTCGTCGGCCTCGTCGCATTGCTGGCGATCGCCGTCCTCGTCGTGGCGGCAATCGTCTGGTTCTTCGCCGGCGGCGCCGCGGCGGCGTTCGGCGCGTGGATGCACGGCTCGGCGCTCGGCGCTTTCGTGCGCTACCTCTTGGAGAGCCTGGCGCTGCTGGTGTGCGTCCTCGTCTCGACGGCCATCCTCATTTACGCCGAGCGCAAAATCTGGGGCTCCATTCAGGTCCGCCGCGGGCCGAACGTCGTCGGCCCCTGGGGCGTGCTGCAGCCCTTCGCCGATTTCCTGAAGTTTCTTTTCAAGGAGCCGATCATCCCGGCCGGCGCCAACAAGGGCGTGTTCCTCATCGCGCCTTTGGTCTCGGTGACGCTGGCGCTCGCCGCCTGGGCGGTCATTCCGGTCGCCGACGGTTGGGTGGTCGGCGACATCAACGTCGGCGTGCTCTACCTCTTTGCGGTGTCCTCGCTCGGCGTCTACGGCATCGTCATGGCGGGCTGGGCGTCGAATTCGAAATATCCGTTCTTGTCGGCGCTGCGCGCGGCGGCGCAGATGGTGTCCTACGAGGTCTCCATCGGTTTCGTCATCGTCACCGTGCTCCTGTGCGCGGGCTCGCTCAACTTGAGCGACATCGTGCGCGCGCAGGACACCCGGTTCGGCCTTTTCGGCTGGTACTGGCTGCCGCTCTTGCCGATGTTCGTCATCTTCTTCGTCTCCGCGCTCGCGGAAACCAACCGCCCGCCGTTCGATCTGGCCGAGGCCGAATCGGAGCTGGTCGCCGGCTACATGGTCGAATATTCGGCCTCGCTCTTCCTGCTGCAATTCCTCACCGAGCTCGTCGCGATCCTGGCCATGTCGTCGATCATGACGGTTCTGTTCCTCGGCGGTTGGCTCTCGCCCATCCCGTTTTCGCCTTTCACCTGGGTTCCCGGCGTGATCTGGTTCCTCCTCAAGGCGTGGACCGTCGTCTTCATGTTCACTTTCGTGAAGGCGTTCGTGCCGCGCTATCGCTACGACCAACTGATGCGGCTCGGCTGGAAAGTGTTCCTGCCGATCTCTTTGTTCATGGTCGTCGCGGTGGCGGGCGTGCTGGAGGCGACCGGCTGGGGAGCGCATCACTGAAATGGGGCGGCTCATCGTGAGGACAAGCCAATGGCGCTGAAACTCGATCGGGCCGCGCGCTCGCTCTTCTTGGGCGAGTTCGTCGCCGCGTTGGCGCTTTCGGTGCGCTACATGTTCAGGCCGAAGGTGACGTTGAACTATCCCCACGAAAAGTCGCCGCTCAGCCCGCGCTTTCGCGGCGAGCACGCGCTGCGCCGCTATCCCAACGGCGAAGAGCGCTGCATCGCCTGCAAGCTGTGCGAGGCGATCTGTCCGGCGCAGGCGATCACCATCGAGGCCGGCCCGCGACGCAACGACGGCACGCGCCGCACCACCCGCTACGACATCGACATGACCAAGTGCATCTATTGCGGCATGTGCCAGGAGGCCTGCCCGGTCGACGCCATCGTCGAAGGGCCGAACTTCGAATTCGCGGTCGAGACGCGCGAGGAATTGTTCTACGACAAGGACCGGTTGCTGGATAACGGGGCGCGCTGGGAGCGCGAAATCGCGCGCAACATCGCGATGGACGCGCCGTACAAGTAGAGGCGACCCTTCCCCGCAAGGGGGGAAGGAAGGAACGACGGGGATAGGGCCATGCACGCCGATGCGATTTTCTTCTGGCTGTTTTCGGGAGTGCTGATCGTCTCGGCGCTTGCCGTGATCATGGCGCGCAATCCCGTGCACTCCGTGCTGTTCCTGATCCTCGCCTTCGTCAACGCCGCCGGGCTCTTCCTGCTGATGGGGGCCGAATTCCTCGGCATGATCCTCATCGTCGTCTACGTCGGCGCGGTGGCGGTGCTGTTTCTGTTCGTCGTCATGATGCTCGACGTCGATTTCGCCGAATTGAAGCAGGGCTTCGTGCAATATCTGCCGATCGGCGCGTTGATCGCGCTGTTCGTCGCCTTCGAACTCGGCTACGTCGCCGTCGGCTGGGTGCGCTCGCCCGACGCCGCGGCGGCGGCGTCGCCGTCGGGGACGCTGTCGAACACCGCGGCGCTCGGCCGGGTGATCTACACCCAGTACTTCTATTTCTTCCAGGCGGCGGGAATGATCCTGCTGACGGCGATGGTCGGCGCGATCGTGCTGACGTTACGCCATAAGGTGGGGGTCAAGCGGCAGAACGTCTCCGATCAGGTGGCGCGCGGCCCTGCGAGCGCGGTCGAACTGCGCAAAGTCCCCTCGCGCGCCGGCATCTGAAGGATCCCCCATGGTCATCGGCCTCGCCCATTATCTTACCGTCGCGGCGATCCTGTTCACGATCGGGGTCGCCGGCATCATTCTCAACCACAAGAACATCATCGTCATTCTGATGTCGGTCGAGTTGATCCTGCTGGCGGTCAACATCAATCTGGTGGCGTTCTCGACCCACGCGGGCGACCTCACCGGCCAGGTGTTCGCGCTGTTCGTTTTGACGGTCGCTGCGGCGGAGTCGGCGATCGGGCTCGCCATCCTCGTCGCCTATTACCGCAATCGCGGCTCGATCGCGGTCGAAGACATCAACGCGCTGAAGGGCTGAGGGCAGTCGATGTTATACCAAACGATCGTCTTCGCGCCGCTCGTCGGATTCCTGATCGCCGGCCTCTTGGGGCCGCAGATCGGTCCGCGCGCCTCGGAACTCGTCACCACCTTGCTGCTGGCGGTGAGCGCGCTCTTCTCCTGGGTCGCCTTCTTTTCCATCGGCGCCGGCCACGACGAGCAGGCGCTCATCGTGCCGGTCGCCAATTGGTTCACCTCCGGCAAGCTCGCCGTCGACTGGGCGCTGCGCATCGACACGCTGACCGCGGTGATGCTGGTCGTCGTCGGCAGCGTCTCGTTTCTCGTGCACGTCTATTCCATCGGCTACATGGCCGAGGATCCCGGCCGGCCGCGCTTTTTCGCCTTTCTCTCGCTGTTCACCTTCGCCATGCTGATGCTGGTGACGGCGGACAATCTGGTGCAGATGTTCTTCGGCTGGGAAGGCGTCGGCCTCGCCTCCTATCTCTTGATCGGCTTTTGGTATGAAAGGCCTTCGGCCAACGCCGCCGCGATCAAGGCCTTCGTCGTCAACCGCATCGGCGACTTCGGCTTCGCGCTGGGCATTTTCCTGATCTTCCAACTCACCGGCTCGGTCGGCCTCGAGCAGATCTTCGCCGCCGCGCCCGGCCTTGCCGGCCACGCGATCCATATCTTCGGCGCCGACTGGGACGCGCTGACGCTGACCTGCCTTTTGCTGTTCATGGGCGCGATGGGCAAGTCGGCGCAGTTCCTGCTGCACACCTGGTTGCCCGATGCGATGGAGGGCCCGACCCCGGTCTCAGCTCTGATCCACGCCGCGACGATGGTCACCGCCGGGGTGTTCATGGTGGCGCGGCTCTCGCCGCTCTTCGATCTTGCGCCGACGGCGCTTACCGTCGTCACCATCGTCGGCGCGACGACCGCCTTTTTCGCCGCCACCGTCGGCCTGGTGCAAAACGACATCAAGCGCGTCATCGCCTATTCCACCTGCTCGCAGCTCGGCTACATGTTCGTCGGGCTCGGCGTCGGCGGCTACAGTCTCGGCATTTTCCATCTCTTCACCCACGCCTTCTTCAAGGCGCTGCTGTTCCTGGGCGCCGGCTCGGTCATTATCGCCATGCATCACGAGCAGGACATGCGCGCGATGGGCGGGTTGCGCAAAGAGATCCCCTTCACCTTCTGGATGATGGTGATCGGCACGCTGGCGCTGACCGGCGTCGGCATTCCCTTCACCTCGATTGGCTTCGCCGGCTACGTCTCCAAGGACGCGATCATCGAGGCCGCCTACGCCTCGCACGGCGCCGCCTCCGGCTACGCCTTCGCCTGCGTGGTGGTCGCGGCGGGGCTGACCTCGTTCTATTCCTGGCGCCTCATCTTCATGACCTTCTTCGGCAAGCGCGGCGACTGGGCCGCCGCGCCGAGCGCCGGCGCGCACGGGCCTGAGGCGCAAGCGCACGACGACCTCGGCCATGGCCACGGCGACGACCACGCCGTTCACGAATCGCCGCCGGTGATGCTGGTTCCGCTCGCCGCGCTCGCGCTCGGCGCGGCGGTCGCCGGCGTCGTCTTCCGCCCATGGTTCATCGGCGCGGGCTTCGAGGGCTTCTGGAAGCACGCGCTGTTCCTCGGCCCGGACAACAAGATCCTCGAGGAGATGGAGAGCGTCCCCTGGCTCGTGTCGCTGTCGCCGACCTTGATGATGGCGGGCGGCTTCCTCGTCGCCTACTACATGTACATCGTCAACCGCGCCGCGCCGAAGGCGCTCGCCGACGCCAACCCGCTGCTCTACCGCTTCCTGCTCAACAAGTGGTGGTTCGACGAACTCTACGACTTCCTGTTCGTCCGCCCGGCCTTCTGGGTCGGCCGCCTCTTCTGGAAGGGCGGCGACGGCTTCCTCATCGACGGCTTCGGCCCCGACGGCGTATCGGCGCGCGTGCTCGATGTCACCCGCAACGTCGTGCGCCTGCAGTCGGGCTACATCTATCACTACGCCTTCGCCATGCTCCTCGGCGTCGCCGCCTTCGCCACTTGGTACCTGTTCGGGGGGATGCGCTGATGTCCGGCTCATGGATCCTCTCCGGGCTGCTCCTTCTGCCGCTCGTCGGCGCGGCGTGCATCCTGCTCCTGCGCGGCGAGAACGAAGCGAGCAAGAACAACGCGCGCTGGATTGCGCTGTGGACGACGCTGATCGCCTTCGGCTTGAGCCTCGTCGCCTGGGCGCGCTTCAACCCGGCCTTGTCAGGCTTTCAGCTCCTCGAGCAGCACGACTGGTTCAGCCACGTTATTCTCTACAAGCTCGGCGTCGACGGCATTTCGATGCCCTTCGTGCTGCTGACGACCTTCCTGATGCCGATCTCGATCGCCGCCTCGTGGACGATCGAGAACCGCGTCAAGGAATACATGATCGCGTTCCTGGTCCTCGAGACCTTGATGGTCGGCGTCTTCGTCGCGCTCGACCTGGTGCTCTTCTACCTCTTCTTCGAGGGCGGCCTCATTCCGATGTTCCTCATCATCGGCGTCTGGGGCGGCAAGCGGCGCGTCTACGCCGCGTTCAAGTTCTTCCTCTACACGCTTACCGGCTCGCTCCTGATGCTGCTGGCGATCATGACGATGTACTGGACGGCGGGCACCACCGACATCGAGGTCCTCTTGAAGACCGCCTTCGCGCCGGCGATGCAGAAATGGCTGTGGCTGGCGTTCTTCGCCTCCTTCGCGGTGAAGATGCCGATGTGGCCGGTGCACACCTGGCTGCCCGACGCGCATGTCGAGGCGCCGACGGCCGGCTCGGTGATCCTGGCGGCGATCCTCCTTAAGATGGGCGGCTACGGCTTCATCCGCTTTTCGCTGCCGATGTTCCCCGACGCGTCGCACAATTTTGCGCCGCTGATCTACGCGCTGTCGATCATCGCCATCGTCTACACCTCGCTGGTCGCCCTCGTGCAGGAGGACATGAAGAAGCTCATCGCCTATTCCTCCGTGGCGCACATGGGCTTTGTCACCATGGGGCTCTTCGCCGCCAATACGCAGGGCGTCCAGGGAGCGGTCTATCAGATGATCAGCCATGGGCTGGTCTCGGGCGCGCTGTTCCTCTGCGTCGGCGTCGTCTACGATCGCATGCACACGCGCGAAATCGCCGCCTATGGCGGGCTGGCGCAGCGCATGCCGCGCTACGCCGTCGCCTTCATGGTGTTCACCCTGGCCAACGTCGGCTTGCCCGGCACCTCGGGCTTCATCGGCGAGTTCCTCACCCTGATCGGGACCTTTCAGGCCAACGCCTGGGTGGCGTTTTTCGCCACGACCGGCGTCATCCTGTCGGCGGCCTATGCGCTCTATCTCTACCGCCGCGTGATCTTCGGGGTGATCGAGAAGCCTGGCTTGATGGGCATCCTCGATCTCAACGGGCGCGAAATCGCCATTCTCGCGCCCTTGCTCGTGCTGACGCTCTATTACGGCGTGCATCCGCAGCCGATCATCGACGCCAGCTCGGCCTCGATCGAGGCGCTCATCAAGGGCTTCGATTCGGCGATCGCCGTGACGAAGTCGGCAGGGCTCTGAAATGACGGCGGCGCCGCCAACACCTGGGATTGATCAGCAATGAACGTGACGGCTCTCTCGCTTCCGATGGTCCTGCCCGAATCCATCATCGCGACCGGCGTGCTGGCGCTGCTGCTCATCGGGGCGCTGCGCGGCGAGCGCGCGGTCTGGCTGGTGACGGAAGTCGCCGCCGCGCTGCTCGCGGCGGCGCTGGTGGCGGTGCTGGCCGATCGCCATGCCACGGGCGTGACCTTTTACGGCGCCTTCATCGACGACGCCTTCGCCCGCTTCATGAAGGCGCTGGCGCTGATCGGCTCGCTGGTGACGCTCATGCTGTCGGTCGATTTCATGCGCCGGGAGAAGATCGGCGGCTTCGAGTTCCCCATTCTCATTCTGCTCGCCACGCTCGGCATGATGATGCTGATCTCGGCCGGCGACTTCATCGCGCTCTATCTCGGTCTCGAACTGATGAGCCTGTCGCTCTATGTCGTGGCCGCCTATCGCCGCGACGATCTTCGCGCTTCGGAAGCGGGGTTGAAGTATTTCGTCCTGGGCGCGCTGTCCTCCGGCATGCTGCTCTACGGCGCCTCGCTGATCTACGGCTATTCCGGCACCGTCAACTTCGCCGGCGTCGCCACGGCGCTGCACGCCCATGCGAGCCTCGGCGTCGTGTTCGGCCTGGTCTTCATCCTCGCCGGGCTCGCGTTCAAGATCTCGGCCGTTCCGTTCCACATGTGGACGCCCGACGTCTACGAGGGCGCGCCGACGCCGGTGACGACCTTCTTCGCTTCGGCGCCGAAGATGGCGGCGATGGCGATCCTAGTGCGCGTCGCGATGAGCGCCTTTCCCGGCGTCGCGGCGGACTGGCGCCAGATCGTCACCTTCGTTTCGATCGCCTCGATGGCGCTCGGCGCCTTCGCCGCGATCGGCCAGACCAACATCAAGCGGCTGATGGCCTATTCCTCGATCGGTCACATGGGCTTTGCGCTGGTCGGCCTCGCCGCCGGCACGGTCGAGGGCGCGCACGGCGTCGTCGTCTATATGGCGATCTATCTCGCCATGACCTTGGGAACCTTCGCCGGCATTCTCTCCATGCGCCGCGACGGCGTTTACGTCGAGGACATCGCCGATCTCGCCGGGCTCGCGCGCACCAACGCGCCGATGGCGTTCTTCCTCGCCGCGATGATGTTCTCGCTCGCCGGCGTCCCGCCGCTCGCCGGTTTCTTCGCCAAGTTCTACGTTTTCGCCGCCGCGATGAAGGCCGATCTCTATGGGCTCGCCGTCATCGGCGTGCTGATGAGCGCGGTCGCCGCCTATTACTATCTGCGCATCGTCAAGATCATGTATTTCGACGAGCCGGCGAAGGCCTTCGATCAGCCTGGCGCGGCGGCGCGCCTCGTGCTCGCGCTTTCGACCGCGCTGGTCATCCTCTACGCGCTGGCGCCGGCCCCCATCACCGACGCGGCGATGGCCGCCGCCAAGTCGCTGTTTTGAACGGATTTGTCACTCGGTCGAACGAACCGGAGCCGCTATTTGCGGGCTGGCGGGTGGCGCGCTTCGCGCGCCTCGGCTC
Organism: uncultured Alphaproteobacteria bacterium; assembly: GCA_963755075.1. Lineage (GTDB taxonomy): Bacteria > Pseudomonadota > Alphaproteobacteria > Rhizobiales > Beijerinckiaceae > Roseiarcus. The sequence goes on along the minus strand of CAVWKL010000011.1, from coordinate 3,582 downwards.
GACCAACGAGGAAGCGCGCCGTCGCGCGCTCGCCGGCGATCCCGGTCGCCTGTGGATCGTGGCCGGCGAGCAGAGCCAAGGGCGCGGGCGCCACGGGCGCGCCTGGAGCTCCCCGCCGGGCAATCTCTACGCCAGCGCCCTCTTGGTCGACCCATGCGAAGCGGCGGTCGCGCCGCAGATCGGCTTTGTCGCCGGCGTCGCGCTGGTCCAGGCGGCCGAGGATCTCGGCGGCGCCGGCGTCGCGCTCAAATGGCCCAACGACCTCTTGTGGAACGGCGCCAAGCTTGCGGGCCTGCTGGTCGAAGGGGTTTCCGCGCCTCGCCGCGGGTTCGCCTGCATCGTCGGCGTCGGCGTCAATTGCGCGTCCTCGCCGCAGGGGCTCGCCTATGCGGCCACCGATCTCGGCGCGGCGCTGCAACGCGCCGTTTCGCCGCAGGCCCTGTTTGCCCGCCTCGCGGCTCGCTTTCACCAAGCGATCGGCCTATGGTCGCGCGGCGCGGGCTTTGCCGAGATTCGTGCGCGTTGGCTGAGGTCGGCCGCCGGGCTCGGCGGACCGATTCGGGTTGCGGGCGCGCGCGGGACGCGCGAAGGACTCTTCGCCGGCCTCGACGCGGACGGTCGTCTGTTGTTGCAAACCGCGGGCGCTGTGGAGACGATCGAAGCCGCCGATCTCTTCCTTGTGCCTCCCGACGGCGCGGCGCCGGTCGTCTCCCTCTCCCCTTACGGGGGTGGGTCGGGGTAGGCGCCGCCGCCGCCTTGACCGACGGTCAAGGCGGACGAACGCAATCCATGAGAGCAGGGAGCCCCCTCCCTATCCCTCTCCTGCAAGGGGTGGGGAACGCCCCGAGCCCCGGCAATTTTAGTGACGCAAGGCGCCAGACCGATGAGCGATGACAACGAGTTCGTGTTTGCGCCGCTGGGCGGTCTGGGCGAAATCGGCATGAACTGCGCGCTTTACGGCTTCGGCCCGCCGCGAGGCCGCAAGTGGCTGATGGTCGATCTCGGCGTCGCCTTCGCCGGCGACGACTTGCCGGGCGTCGACCTGATCCTGCCCGACCTCGCCTTCATCGAGAGGGCGAAGAAGGATCTCGTCGGTCTCGTCATCACGCACGCCCACGAGGACCACATCGGCGCGCTCGCCGATCTGTGGCCGCGCCTCGGCGTTCCCGTCTATGCGACGCGCTTCGCCGCGGGCCTCGCCGAAGCGCGCCGTCTCGGCGAACCGGGCGCGCCGAAGATCCCGATTCGCATCGTCGCCCAGGGCGCGCGGCTCGACATCGGGCCGTTCAACGTCGAATTCATCGCGGTGGCGCATTCGATCCCCGAGAGTTGCGCCCTGGCGATCCGCACGCCGGCCGGCCTCGTCGTCCACTCCGGCGACTGGAAGATCGACGCGACGCCGATCATCGGCGCCGTCACCGACGAGCGCCGCCTCAGGCAACTCGGCGAAGAGGGCGTGCTCGCGCTTTGTCTGCGATTCGACCAACGTGCTGCGCGAGGGTCGAGAGCCCTTCGGAAGCCGATGTCGCCGAGAACCTCTCCGTCCTGGTCGGCAAGGCGAAGGGCCGCGTCGTCGTGACCACCTTCGCCTCCAATGTCGCCCGCCTGCGCGCCGCCGCCGAAGCGGGTTTCGCCAACGGCCGGCAGGTGATCATCATGGGCCGCGCGATGGAGCGCGTCGTGGCGGTGGCGCGCGAATGCGGCTATTTCGACGGCGTGCCGCCGCTGCTCGGTCCGGATCCGTTCGAGCGCATGCCGCGCGACAAGGTGTTGGCGCTCGCCACCGGCAGTCAGGGCGAGCCGCGCGCGGCGCTGGCGCGCATGGCCGAGGACGAGCATCCGAGCGCCAGCCTCTCGAGCGGCGACGTCGTCATCTTCTCCTCGCGCACCATTCCCGGCAACGAGAAAGCGGTGGGCAAGATCGTCAATGGGCTGGCGACCCAAGGCGTCGAGATCGTCACCGATCGCACCCAGCTGGTGCATGTGTCGGGCCATCCGCGCCGCGCCGAACTCGCCCAGATGTATGCGTGGCTCAAGCCGAAGATCGCCGTTCCCGCCCACGGCGAGCCGGTGCACCTGACCGAGCACGCCGCCTTCGCCAAGGCCCAGGGCGTCGGCCAAGTGGTGCGCGCCTTCAACGGCGACGTGGTGCGCTTCGTCGACGGCGATGCGAGCGTCGTCGGCCGTCTCGACCATGGCCGGCTCTATAAGGACGGCGAAATCCTGTTGTCGAACGGCGACGATTGCGTCGGCCAGCGCCGCAAGCTTGCCTTCGCCGGCGTGGTGTCGATCGCGCTCGCCCTCACCGCCAAGGGCGAGATGTCGGGCGATCCCGACGTGATGATCGCCGGACTGCCCAAGGCGACGCGGCAGGGGGCGGGGCTCGACGAAATCGTCGATTCCGCCATCTTCGAAACTTTCGAGAGCCTGCCGCGCGGCAAACGGCGCGACCCTGACTTCGTCAGCGGCGCGATCGAGCGCGCCGTGCGCAACGCCGTCAACGCCGCCTGGGGCAAGAAGCCCACGGTGCACGTGCTGGTCGTCGAGATCTAGGGGGAGCCCATGGTCGGAAGATTGAACCACATCGCCATCGCCGTTCCCGATCTCGCCGCCGCGGCCGCCCGTTATCGCGACAGCCTCGGGGCGCGCGTCTCCGATCCGGCGTCGCTGCCCGAGCACGGCGTCACCGTCGTGTTCGTCGAATTGACGAATACGAAGATCGAACTTCTTCAGCCGCTCGGCAAAGGTTCGCCGATCGCCAAGTTCCTCGAACGCAATCCCGACGGCGGCATGCACCACGTCTGTTTCGAGGTCGACGAGATCCTCGCCGCGCGCGATCAGCTGAAGGCGTCGGGGGCGCGCGTGCTCGGCGACGGCGCGCCGAGGATCGGCGCCCACGGCAAGCCGGTGCTGTTCCTGCATCCGAAGGATTTCGATGGAACGCTGATCGAGTTGGAGCAGGCGTAAGAGGCGAACCGTGCGCCTCCCATGTCGGAGGATCGGGTGAAATCCTGGCTGGGCGGCATCGGGGAAGCTTTCGAAGATCGCAATTTTCGCCGCTATTCGCTCGGCTCGGTGTTGTCGTGGATCAGCTATTTCGTTCAGGCGGTGGCGGTCGCCTGGACGACGTGGAGCCTCACCCACTCGACGCGCTGGCTGGCGATCGTCGCACTTCTCGACGCCCTGCCGAACATCGCGCTGATGCCGCTCGGCGGGGTCGTCGCCGATCGCTTCGACCGGTTTCGCGTCCTCATGGCGAGCTATGGCCTGGCGTGGCTGCAAGCGCTGGCGCTGACCTTGCTCGCTTTCGCCGATGCGCTCACCATCGAGCGGCTCGCCGCGCTGGCCTTTCTGCACGGCGCGGCGCACGCCTTCAGCATCCCCGCCCAATACGGCTTCCTGCCGCGCTTCATCGATCGCCGTCGCCTCTCGTCGGCGATCAGCGTTTCGGCCGCCTATACGCAGCTGGCGGTCTTCGCCGGCCCGGCGCTCGGCGGCTGGCTGATCCTTCACTACGGCGTCGTCGTCGCCTACGCCAGCAATGTCGTCGGCTACGGCGTCTATTTCGCCTTCGTCGCCTTC
>CAVWKL010000010.1:0-7284 GCA_963755075.1 uncultured Alphaproteobacteria bacterium | reverse complement strand
ACGCTACGTCGATTACGCGCTCGACGTTCCCCTTTACTTCGTCAAGCGCGGCGCGACCTATCACGACGTCGCGGGCGCGAGCTTTCGCGATCTGCTCGCCGGCCGGCTCGCCGCGCTGCCCGGAGAACGCGCGACGATCTCGGACTGGGTCAACCACCTGTCGACGATCTTTCCGGAAGTGCGCCTCAAGCGCTATCTCGAGATGCGCGGCGCCGACGTCGGCCCCGTCGAGCGCATTCGCGCGCTGGCGGCCCTGACGGTCGGCCTCTATTACGATCGGCAGGCCCTTGCCGACGCCGGCGATCTCGTGCGCGGTTGGAGCGCGGCCGAACGCCAGAGCTTGCGCGACGCCGTCGCCGCGTCTCGGCCTGGCGGCCCGCATCGCCGGACGCGAGCTGCGCGACGTCGCGCGCGAGGGGCTCGAAATCGCCCGCGCCGGATTGACGCGCCGCGCGCGCCGCGACGCCGAGGGCGACGACGAATCGATCTATCTCGCCCCGCTCGACGAGATCGTCGCCGAGGGCCGCGTCCCCGCCGAGCGCTGGATCGCGCGTTTCAACGGCGCATGGGGCCGGCGCGTCGACCCGGCGTTCGAAGAGGCGGTGATCTGAGCCGGCGCGGCGATCGCGGCGGCGCAATGTCGCAGACGCCGCCCGCGCCGCCACGGTTCATCTCAGGTTCAGGGACAATACGGCAAAGGTGAATCGAAGCCTCGCTGGTGGGGCTATCGCAAAAATCAAGGTCTTAACAAATGTTTAAGAAACTTCTCGTCGCCGCGACCCTCGTCGTCGGCCTCGTCGCTCTGCCTGCCTACGCCGCCGCGCCGGTGGTTCCCCATCACCACCATCACCACCATCATTGCCGCATTCACCACCATCACTGCCTGCACCACCATCATCATCACCACCATCACCACCATCACTGGAAGAAGAAGGTGAAGTGAGCCGAGACGGCGCGTCCGCGCGGATCTCGCGTTGTTCAGCAACAAGAACGCTTCCGCGACGGCGATCGGCCGCCCGGAAGCGTTCTCTATTTTGACGGCTCCGTTCGGCGAGAGCGGCGGGTCGGCGATCGTGCGACGAGACCTTATGCGACCATTCCGGCCCTTGGATCATAGGGCTTTTCGTCGCGCCAGCGCCGCATGAGCTTCGTCAGTTCCGGATCGTCGCCGGCAGGCATCGCGATGCGCAGCGTCGCCAGGAGATCGCCCTGTGGCAGATCGCCGCTGGCCGGCAGGCCTTTGCCGCGCAAACGCAACACGCGGCCGCCGCCGGTCCCCGGCGAAATGGCCATTTCGACCTCCCCGGCGAGCGTGGGGACGCGCACTTTGCCCCCCAGCACCGCTTCGTAGAGGGTGATCGGCAGATCGAGACGCAGGTCGCGTCCCTCGACCTTGAACAGCGGGTGCGGCGCATAGCGGACCGTGATGATGGCGTCGCCCGCCGGTCCATTTTTCGTCCCCGGCCTTCCTTGTCCGCGCAGCCGAATCGGCTTGCCCTCCTCGACGCCGGCGGGCACGTCGATGTCGAGCGTCTTGCCGGTCGGCAACGCCACGCGCACCGAACCGCCCCCGGCGGCCATGGCGAGAGGGACCGTCACCGACGCCGCAACGTCATCGCCGCGCGCCGCGCCGCGCGAGCGCCCGCCGGCGCGCCCGCCGAACAATTCCGAGATGATGTCAGGATCGATCGAAGCGCCGCCGCGGCCGGCCGCAAAGTCGCCGCCGCCGAAATCGAAATGGAAATTGCGGAAGTCCCCCCCTTCGCCGGGGCGCCCGCCCGGGCGCGCGCCAAAGCCGAAGCCTTCGAACTGCGGCGCGCGCGGCTTGCCTTCGGCGTCGATTTCGCCGCGATCATAGGCGCCGCGCTTCTTCGGGTCGCCAATAATCTCGTACGCCGACCCGATCTCCGCGAATCGGTCTTTCGCCCGCGGCTCCTTGCTCTGATCGGGATGGTATTTCTTGGCCAGCTTGCGATAGGTCGACTTGATTTCGCCGGCGCTGGCCGTCTTGGCCAGCCCAAGAACTTCATAGGGGTCGCGCATGATGAGCCCAGGATTGCGCGCCCGCCCCGAAAGCGCGGGCGCCAGTGTCTCCGTCCATATTTGGGCCGCGGCGGCTTCTCTCGCAAGTGGGCGTCAGAGACCCGCCCATGGCGAGGCGTCGTAGATCGCGACCTCGCCGCTGTCGCGCGGACAGCCGACGGCCTGCAGCGTCTTGGCGTTCTTGCCCTCGACGAGCCGCGCGACGAAGGCGCGGCAGGACTGGCCCTGTCGCGCGAAGGCGACGGCGACGGCGACGAATTCGCCATGGTCGCCGGTTTCCGGATTGGACCAAAGCGCCGGCTCGCCCGGGTTCGGCGCGCGCAGGCTCGCGGCGAGAACCGGTTGCGCGATGCGCCAGTCTCGCGAATCAAAGGCGCTCGACGGCGCCGGCGTCTTGGGAGCGATCGCACTTGTCGGCTCGTCGTCGACGAAGGGCGGCAGGGGCATGGAAATCGAACATCCCGCCAGCGCGAGCGCGCCCATCCCCAGTGCGACGACGCGTCCCGGTCTCATAGCGCCGGCGCCCAGACGAAACCCTTCGCGTTTGCCGATTGGGGGGATTATCATCGCCGAGGCGCCGGATCCGATCAAAGGGGACCATCTTGGCCTTGAATGCGTTAAATTTGAATGACTTTACCGAGGCGAGCGAACCTTTTGGGCTGCTGAAGCTCTGGCTGGCGGAGGCGAGCGAGCGCGAGGTCAACGATCCCGAGGCGATGACCCTCGCCACCGTCGACGCTTCGGGCCTGCCGGACGCGCGGGTGATGTTGTGCAAGCAGGCCGACGAGCGCGGCCTCGTTTTCTACACCAACGCGGAAAGCGCCAAGGGACGGGAATTGGCCGCCGCGCCGAGGGCGGCGGCGCTGTTCCACTGGAAATCGCTGCGCCGGCAGGTGCGCGCGCGCGGCGCCGTCGCGATGATCGCCGACGGCGAAACGGACGCCTATTTCGCCAGCCGGCCGCGCGTCAGCCGCATCGGCGCTTGGGCGAGCCAGCAGTCGCGGCCGCTCGAGTTGCGCGCCAAGCTTCTGGAAGCGGTCGCCTCCTTTACGGAGACGTTCGGCGAGGGCGAGATTCCGCGACCGGCCTATTGGCGCGGATTCCGGCTGACGCCGACCGAACTGGAGTTTTGGCATGACGGCGAGTTCCGCCTGCACGACCGCGTCCTGTTCACCCGCGCCGCCGAGGGCGAGCCCTGGCGTCGCGAGCGGCTCTACCCCTAAGCGCGCCGACGCCAAGCAAATGTGCTAACCCTGGGGCCAGCGCCCTTCCCAGCGAACCGACACATGACGCCTCAACCGCCTCCCAACGCGCCGCGCCGCGCGATGCTGCTCACCGGCGCCTCGCGGGGCATCGGCCATGCGACGGTCAAGCGCTTCTCCTCGGCGGGATGGCGCGTCATCACCTGTTCGCGGCACGCTTTCCCCGAGGGGTGCCCTTGGGCCGCCGGCGCAGAGGATCATCTGCAGATCGACCTTGCCGACCCCGGCGACACGGAGCGCGCGATCGGCGAGGTCCGCGAGCGGCTCGAGGGCGGGCGGCTCGACGCGCTCGTCAACAACGCCGCCATTTCCCCCAAGGGCCCGGGGGGCTCGCGGCTCGGTCTGTTCGACACCGAACTCGACGATTGGAGCAGGGTTTTCCAGGTCAATGTCTTTGCCGCCGTCATGCTCGCGCGCGGGCTGCGCGCCGAACTCGAATGCGCCAAGGGGGCGATCGTCAACGTCACCTCGATCGCCGGATCGCGCGTCCATCCATTCGCCGGGGTCGCCTACGCCGCTTCGAAGGCGGCGCTGGCCGCCTTGACCCGCGAGATGGCGGCCGATTTCGGCCCGCGCGGCGTGCGCGTCAACGCGATTTCGCCCGGCGAGATCGACACCGCCATCCTCTCCCCGGGCACGGAGAAGATCGTCGCGCAAATCCCGCTGCGCCGTCTCGGCGCGCCGGAGGAAGTCGCCAAGGCGATCTATTTCCTGTGCACGGAGCAATCGAGCTACGTTCACGGCGCGGAGCTGCTGATCAACGGCGGGCAACATGTCTGAAGCCCTTGCGGCTCAGCGGCTCTATCCCGGGCGGCCGATTCTGGCGGTCTCGGTCGCGGTCTTTCGCGACGGCCGCGTCCTCATCGCGCGACGCGCACGGGCGCCGTCGGCCGGCCTCTACGCGCTGCCCGGCGGCGTGGTCGAGGTCGGGGAGACGTTGCGCGAAGCGGCGCTGCGCGAACTCGACGAAGAGGTCGGCCTCGCCGCCGAGATCGTCGCCTTCGTCGATCATGTCGAACCGATCGTGTTCGACGGCGCCAGGGTTCGCCAGCATTATGTGATCGCCTCGTTCGTCGCCCGCTGGCGGGGCGGCGAGCCGCGCGCGAGCGCCGAGGCCGACGCCGTCGCGTGGATCGAGCCGGATGAAATCGCGCGCTGGCCGACGACGCCGGGCCTGCCTGAAATCATCGAGAAGGCGGCGCGCCTCGAAAAGAGCCTGCCGTGAGCCGGCGGCGCGCGCGGATTTACGCCGCCTTCGCCGCTCTGACGTTCGGGGCGGGGCCGCTCGCCGCGCAGACGCCGCCCGCCAAGCCGCCCGCGCCGGCCGAACAGCCAGCGCCGGCGGAGTCGCCGCCGCCCTATGAGCCGCAGTTGCTGCGCTTGGCCGAAGTCATCGGCGCGCTCTCCTATCTCCGCGACTTGTGCGGGGCGGGCGACGGCGCGACGTTTCGCACCGAATTCGCCAACCTCCTGGAGACCGAGGCGAATACCCCGGCGCGCAAGGAAACGCTCGCCGGCGCCTTCAACCGCGGGTTTCGCGATTACGAGATGACCTACCGCGCCTGCACGCCGGCCGCGCGCGAAATCGTCGCACGGTTCCTCGACGAGGCGGCGCGGATCGCCAAGGACGTCGCCAACCGCTACGCCGGCTAGCCGGCCATGCGGCCCAACCAGCGGCGCACCCGCCGCGCGTAGGCGTCGTATTCCTCGGGGTGCAGACGACGCAGCATCTCTTCCTCCGTCGGCATGACGATGCGATCGTTGAGGAGGAAGAACAGCGCGGGAAGAAAAACCGCCGCCGCGAGCATCGCCGGGCGCCACGGCGCGAAAGCCTGGAGATAGAGCGCCAGCGCCGACCAGAGGAGAAACTGGATCATCGCTAGCAAATAGGTGGGATTGCGCGAATAGGCGTAGGGCCCGTCGGTGACCAGCGTCGAAGACTTGACATAGGTGCGCGCGTCGCCGCCCGCCTTGTCGAGATGGGCGATGACGAGGACTTTGCCGGCATAGCAAAGCAGAATCAGCACGCCGATGAGGAAGGTCGGCGCCATGACGAGGCCGAGGTCCATTTCGCCCGCCCAGGCGGGAATGACTGCGGCGACGAAGAGAAGGGAGAAGGCGAGATCGATGACGAAGGTCGCGGCGAACTTGAACCGTTTCGGCCCTGCCTCGGCGTCCACGGCGGCGGGTTCGTCGAACAGGGAACTCTTCAACACCGCGGTCATCGATGGTCGTCCTATTGTCCCGCTATCGTCCCGGCGGTCGCCGATTGCTCCGGCGAAAGCCGCCTCCGCGCCAAAGGAGTCTGCCGCGATGGGGTAAATTTTCTCCGTTGGCGATGGCGGAGCCGCGCCTCGCGCGATCGAACATCCCTTACGAAGTCCTAACGCCGTCTTTCCGTCTTTGGCCCGATTGCGTTGCGGCGACGCCGAGCCTCGCTTACGATGCCTTCTTGGCGCGGGCGCAAGCCGCCAAGACAGGGGAACGCACGACAATGGATTCCAAAGGCGACGCCTCCGGCGCCATGTCGCCTACGCTTGATGACGAGGCCTTCTTGCGGCGCGCCTTCGCCGCGGCGCGCCGCTCGCGCGAGGGCGGCGATCATCCCTTCGGCGCGATCCTGGTCGGCCCCGACGGCGGGATCCTTCGGGAGCAGGGCAACGGCTATACTTCGGAAGGCGGCGATATGACCGCTCACGCCGAGCGGCTCCTGGCGACGTGGGCGTCGAAAACCTTGGGCTCGGCGTTTCTCCAGGGATGCACGCTTTATTCATCGGCGGAACCCTGCGCGATGTGTTCAGGGGCGATCTATTGGGCCGGAATCGGCCGCCTCGTTTACGGCCAGAGCGAAAAGAGCTTGAAGGCGGCGACCGGATCGCACAGCGAAAACCCGACGCTCGACCTGCCTTGCCGCGACGTCTTCGCAGCGGGGCAGCGCGCGGTGGACGTCGTCGGGCCGCTGCTCGCTGACGAGGCGGCGGCGCTGCAACGCGATTTTTGGGCGGAACGGGCGTAGGGCTCGCTCGGCTGGCGCGCGATGCACGGAATGGGTCGCGGTCGCCTGGAGGCAAGCGCGGCGTCCTCGACAACGAGAGCGCCGCGCCTTGGATCTCAGCTCAACTTGCCTTCGACGCCTTGGACCAGCCATTGCAAGCCGGCGAGCGTGCCGTCGTCCATCACCTGGCCGGCCGGAACCTTGGTCGCGCCGCTCTGATCGACGAGCGGGCCGACGAAGATCTTCTGCTTGCCCGAGGTGATGTCGTCGACAGTCTGCTGCGCCAGCGCCTTCACGTCGTCGGGCATGTTGGCGAACGGCGACATTTTCAACAGGCCCGCGGCGAAGCCGCCCCAAATGTCTTGGCTCTTCCAGCTGCCGTCGAGCACCGCCTGGACGCGCTTGATGTAGTAGGGGCCCCAGACGTTGACATTGGCGGAGAGCTCCGAGTTCGGCGCAAACTTGGCCATGTCGGTCGCCTCGCCGAACGCCTTGACGCCGCGGCTTTCGGCGACCTGGAGCGGGGCCGGCGAGTCGGTGTGCTGGGTGATGATGTCGCAGCCTTGGTCGATCAGCGCCTTGGCGGCGTCGCCTTCCTTGCCCGGGTCGTACCAGGAGTTGATCAGGATGAACTTCAACTTCGCGGTCGGGTTGACGCTGCGCATGCCCAAAAGGAACGCGTTCATGCCCTGCACGACTTCCGGCACGGCGATCGAACCGACATAGCCGGCGACGCCCGTCTTGGTCAGCTTGCCGGCGATGACGCCCTGGACGAAGCGTCCTTCATAGAAGCGGATGTTGTAGGTCGAAACATTGGGCGCGCGCTTGTAGCCGGTGCAATGCTCGAACATGGCGGCGGGGTATTTTTTCGCGGCGCTGATGACGTAGTTCATGTAGCCGAATGACGTGGCGAAGATCAGCTTGTTGCCCTTGGCGGCGAGGTCGGAAAGCACGTGCTCGGAGTCGGGCCCCTAGCAATACATC
>CAVWKL010000009.1:0-18719 GCA_963755075.1 uncultured Alphaproteobacteria bacterium | reverse complement strand
GACAGCTACGGCGTTCGGCAGTCTCGTTTTCTCGAGTCATCCCGGCACGTCGAGCATGGGCAAGCTGCTGGCTCTTTCGCTCGTGTGCACGCTCGCGGCGGCGGTGCTGTTTCAACCAATCCTGATGGGCAAGCCGCGAAACGCGCCATCAGAAATCTGACCATCCCGGGTCACGAAAAAGGAGAATTCGCCAATGCTCTCCAAACTCTTGCTCTCGGCGGCCTTGTTCGCCGTCTCGTCCTTGGCGTTCGCCCAATCGGGCACGCCTGAAGAACAAGCCGCGTGCCGTCCCGACGTTCGCCGCTTCTGCCACATGCTCAAGGAGCAAGACGGCGATCAGGCCTATCTTCGGTGCCTCGAGTCGCACCGCGATGATCTGTCCGCGGCGTGCAAAAAGGTGTTGGCGGACCATAACCGGTGACGGTCGCCGAGAGGCCCGATCAAGCGAACCCGGGTCAACGCCCCAGCGACGGGATTTTTCCATCGATCGGCCGAATTGACGAAAGACATAAGACTGGATGCGCCCGTGGCCACAACGGGGCTGTTTCCGTCGCCGCGTCGGGAGATGGACGATGAGAACGAGGCTCAGGTTCTCCGTCGCGATAGCGATCGCGATGTTGACGACGGGCTATGCGCGCGCGGCGTCGAATGAAGATGCGGTTCCCCTTCCGCCGCGAAACCCGTTCAGGACCGCGGTTCCGGCGCCGAGCCCATCCAATGCCGTCGTTCCCGCGCCGAACCCGTCCAAAGCCAGCGCACCGGCGCCGAGCCCATCCAACGCCGCCGCGCCGCCGTCCTACGACCACAAGACCGCGGCCGGCTTTTGGCAGGAGACCGACGATCAGGGCCGTCCCGGAGCTTGGTTCCTTTTCGTCGAGAAGGACGGGCTTTATCAAGGTCGGCTCGTCAAGGGGTTCAAATACCCGGGACAACCCCAGATAGAGACATGCGAAAGATGCACCGGCGATCAAAAGGATGCGCCGATGCTGGGCCTGGTGATCGTCAAGGACATGAAACGCCAGGGCGCCAAATACGTCGACGGCAGCATCCTCGATCCCCGCGACGGCTCGGTCTATCACGCTCAGATGGAGCTAAGCGCCGACGGGGAGCAACTGTCGGTGCGAGGCTATTTGGGCATTCCGCTTCTTGGCCAGACGCAGATCTGGACCCGGCTGCCGGACGATGCGATCACGCCGGATGACATTCCCGAGGAATCCCACGGCCCCGATTGGAAGCCGGAGTGATGCCGCATCGTTGTCCCTCCGGACGCGCCGCCGGCCACGAAATCCTGCCGGCTTCGAACAGCCGCGGACGTCACATCCCAAATTTGACGATCGAGCCGGACATCGCGTTTTTGTAACGGGCGATCGCCCAAAGCGGGAAGAACTTCGCGTAGCCGTGGTAGCGTAAATAGAAGACACGGGGAAACCCGGTTGCGGTGTACCGTTGCTCGTCCCAGAACCCGTGCGTTCGTTGGGCGTCGAGGAGGAACTTCACGCCGCGCGCCACGTTCGGATCGCCGGTCCGCCCCGCAGCCATGAGACCAAGCAGCGCCCAGGCGGTCTGGGAAGCCGTGCTCGGCGCCGGTTCGTGGCCGCGATAGTCGAGCTTATAGCTCGCGCCGTCCTCGCCCCAGCCGCCGTCTTCGTTTTGAATGGCCGCGAGCCAATCGGCGGCCCGCGCCATTTCCGGCGCGCTCCGATCCATCCCTGCCATGTTGAGCGCGCAAAGCGCTGACCAGGCGCCATAGATGTAGTTCATTCCCCAGCGGCCATACCAGCTTCCGTCCGCCAACTGCGTTCGGCGCAGATAACCCAAGGCGTCGCGCAGCTGAGAGTTGGTTTCGGGTCGTTCGCCGAGTTGGGCGAGCATCGACACGCAGCGGCCCGTCACATCCTCAGTGGGCGGATCGAGCAAGGCGCCGTGGTCTGAAAACGGGATGTTGTTGAGGTAGAGGTAGTTGTTGTCGGCGTCGAACGCCCCCCAACCGCCATTGCTGCTCTGCAGGCCGCAAATCCATTCGCGCGCGCGTTCGATCGCAACCTGGAACGATTGATCGCCGCGCGCTCTTTGCAGCCGGTCCATCGCCATCACGACGACCGCGGTGTCGTCGAGATCGGGGTAGTGCGGATTGGCGTATTGAAACGCCCAGCCGCCAGGCCGCACATTCGGCCGGCGCGCGCTCCAGTCGCCCACGACGTCGAGTTCCTGCCGGGGCTGCAACCATTTGAGGCCGGCGGCGGCCGCGTCGATCGCCCGCTCGCCGCCGACCTCCAACAAAGTCTGGCAGGCGAGCGCCGTGTCCCACACCGGGGAGACACAGGGTTGGCAATAGGCTTCCTCGGCCCCGATAACGAGAAGTTTGTCGATTGCGCGGCGCGCGGCGAAGTAATTCGGATGCCGACGATCGTAGCCGAGCGCATCGTACATCATCGCCGAATTCGCCATGGCGGGAAAAATCGCCCCGAGACCGTCATCGCCGTTGAGACGTTCGTTGACGAACGCCACGGCCGCCTCGATCGCGCGCTGACGCAACCGTTTGGGAAAAAGCGGTTCGACGACGCGCAGAACGGCGTCGACGCCGTTGAAGAACGTGGACCAGGCTAGGCTCTGATGCGGCGCCTTGGGGGGCAGGCCGAGCTTTTCGGGCGGCTCGAGAAAGAGTTCGTCGACGCCGATTTTTTTCGGATTGCGCGCTTTCGGCTTTAGGGCGCCGAGCACCAGCAGAGGCACAATGACGGTGCGCGCCCAATAGGACATCTTATTGAGATGCAGCGGAAACCAGTACGGCAGCAGCATGATCTCGACCGGCATCACCGGAACCGCCCGCCAGCGCACGACGCCGTAGAGCGCGAGCAGCGCCCGTGTGAAGACGTTGCTCTTCGCCGCGCCGCCGCGTTGGCGGATTGCCTCGCGGGCTCGGCGCATGTGCGCCGCCTCCGGGTCGTCGCCAACCATCTTCAGCGCGAAATACGCCTTCACGCTGGCGCTCATATCGAATTCGCCCTCGTAGAACAGCGGCCAGCCGCCGTGGGGGGCCTGGACGCGCCGCAAGTAGTTGGCGATCTTGCCTTCCAGATCTGCGTCCACCGGCTCGCCGAGGTAGTGTCTGAGGAGCACGTACTCGGCCGGTATGGTGGCGTCCGCCTCGAGTTCGAACACCCAGTGCCCGTCCGGGCGCTGCGCGGCGAGCAGGGCGTCGGTCGCCGCGGAAATCGATCGATCCAGGGATTGCCGGCTAACCTCGCTCGAGAGCGACGTCGTGCCCGACGTCGTCATGGTCGTCGTGGTTGCGCTCATCGATTGGTCCTTCGCTATGTCCAGGCTTCAAACCGGCAAAATCGTCGCCGCGGCTTTGGCGCCGGAGCGGATGGCCCCCTCGATGGTCGCAGGCAACCCGGTCCGGGTCCAGTCGCCTGCGAGGACGAGATTTTCCCATGCCGTCTGCGTGAGGGGGCGCTTGGCTTCCTGTCGCGGCAAGGCGGCGAACGTCGCCCGACGCTCGCGCACGATTTGCCATGTCGGCATGGCGTCCGCGAGATTGGCGATTGCGGCGACTTCCCTCCAGATCCGGCGCGCGAGATCCTCGCGCGACAAGTCCAGCAAATCGTCTGCGGCGCTGATTGTGACCGACAGGCGTCCGGGGAACGCGAAAAGCCATTGCGTCATGCCGTTGATGACGCCGATCATCGGCGCAAGGCCCTCAGGCGGATCGATGCGGAAATGCGCGTTGACGATGGCGCGAAATTCCGTCGGCGTCGGCAACCCCGGCACGAGAGCCCTCCGCGGCGGTTGGCGGCACGGCGAGGACGACCGCGTCGCTTGACGTCAAGTCGAATCGACATATCGCCGAAGTCGAGCGCCGTCACGCGGTCGGCGCCGAGCGCCAAGCTGGCGAAGCCGGCGACCATAGTTCACGCTGCCGCCATGGTCGGCGATGTATCGAAGCGCCGGCGCGACGAAAACGTTGGAAAGACCGTTGCGAGCGATCAACGGGCGATAGCTGCGCCCGCCGGCGGCGAGCGTTTCCCGAATAATCGCCGCCGCCAAGGCCGCCGAACCGCTTCGCGGCTCGGTGTTGAGCGCGGCAATCAGCAAGGGTTCGATCAGTCGCCGGTAAAGCGGCCCCGAGCACGAAATCGTCTCGCCGATCGTGGCGCCGGCTTTGGCCCGCAAGAGCTTGGCGAGCGCGAGATATTCGCGCAGGCGCGTGCCGGGGACGCGACGCGCCGGGTCGAGTATCCACCACGGTATGAGCCCGGCGTTAGCGCTGACCGTCCAGCGCTCGCCGGTCGCGAGATCGATGAAGGGGAAACTCGCCGACGGCGGCCCGCTAAGGCCCGCACGCGCGCCGATGAGGTCGAGGTAAGACAGGGCGCCAACATTGCCGGACAACACGAGATGGTTGCCGTTGTCGATCTCCATGCCGAGGGTGGAATCGAAATACGAGCGGCAACGCCCGCCCGCTTGGTTGGTCGCCTCATGAACCGTGACCGTCAAACCGCGAGAGGCCAGCCGCACGGCGGCGGACAACCCCGCCAAACCCGCGCCGACGACATGGATTTGACGCGGCGTCAGACGATGCCGTGACACAGAACGATCCAAATGAGTTGCGCGCGACGCAGTTTGACGGGCGCGCGCGGCGGAAGCCAACCGCGCTCGATGAGATGCTCGAGAATCGAGCGATAGGCCTTGCTCATGATGCGAGGGGTGCGCACGACCCGGCGAGGATTTTGGGCGAGGATCGCGTCGGACTCGACGAAATGGCGTTCCGCGCGCGCGGCGACCGGCGCACAGGCGCGATCGATGGCCGGATTGGCGATGGCCTCCAAGGGATCGGTCGAATTTATCCCGGCGGCGCGCAGCGCCTCTTGGGGAAGATAGAGCCTCCCGATGCCCGCGTCCTCGTCGATATCGCGCAGGATATTGGTCAGTTGGAGGGCGCGGCCGAGGTGATGCGCCAGGGCGACGCCTTGCGCGTCCTCCATTTTGAATACGCGAACGCATAGGCGACCCACCGCGCTGGCCACGCGATCGCAATAAAGATCGAGCGTCGCCCAATCGGGCGCGCGGATCGGGGCGATCACGTCCATTTCCATGCCGTCGATGACGGCCAAGAGATCGTCGCGACGAGATCGAAAGTCCGGATCGCCTCGGCCAAGCGCTTGCAGGCGGGGGGCGCGACGCCGGCGTAAATGGCGTCGACGTCGCGACGCCAGCGCTGCAATTGAGCAAAGCGGACGTCGCGCGGACCGCCGTTGTCAGCAATGTCGTCGACTTCGCGACAGAACGAATAAATCTCGAACATCGCCTGCCGCTGCTCTCGCGGCATGAGCCGCATCGCCATATAGAACGAACTGCCGGAGGCCCGCGCTCGAGCGTCCGGTTGAGACCCGGGACTTGCCGGGTTCACGTTCGTGGCCGCCCCGCCCAAGCGTCCGTGCGAGACGAGGCGGCGCGAAGCGCCGTTGACGGCGGCGAGAAGACCGACGCCGGCCACGCTCCATTTGCCAAGGTGAGTTTCCTCGCCGAGAGGATCGCGCACGGTCAGCACGCGCGCGATGCGCAACGCCAATGCGTGAATGACGGCAATCTCGAGCCCCAACCGCCAATCGGCGATCATGGCCTCGAGGCCATCGCCTTCATGCAGCATTTTCTCAGTGCGATGCAGCGAGTTCCGCGATGCAGCGACGCAAGGCCGGCGAGGCCTTCGGCTCGCCGAGCGCCTCGACGCCGAGGCCATGTCTGGCGAGATCGTCGCAACGGCAAATAGACGCGGTCGAGATTGCGATAATCCAAGCCGCAGTCCTGAAGGTGATTGTTGATCTGCAGCGCGGCGCATATTGCGTCGGACGCGGGCCACGTCGAACGGCTCTCGCCATGCACGTCCAGCACGAAGCGACCGACCGGCATGGCCGAGAGGGCGCAATAGGACATCAAGTCCGCCCAGTCCTTATAGCGTCGCTTGGTAGCGTCGAGGCGAAAGGCGCGCAACAAATCCTGCGCGTGCTCGGGCGAAAGCCCGCGCTCCGCGAGCGCGCGCCGCAAGGCCGACCGCCTGCGGATTGGCGTCGGGGCGATCGATCGCCGACGAGGTCGGCCTCCATGCGATCGATGCAGCGCGATCTTTTCCGCCGCCGTCAACGTGGGATGATCCGCGACATCGTCGGCGACGCGCGCGAATTCGTAGAAGGCCAGAATTGGCCGACGGTGCTCGCGCCCGGATGAGCAACGACGCCACCGGGAAGTTTTCGTCGCGATGGGTCTTGCCCGACCGCAATTCGCTGGCGTTCGTCACTGCTCTTCATGGGGCCTCGGCGGCGCGCGCCTGCACGCGGCCCTTCCAAAGACCGCCCCGTCCCCGCACGGATTGATAAGCGGATTCCAACGTGAAGGCCATGTAAACGAGGGCCATCGCCGGCAGGATCGGACCCCACAGCGGCGAAAGTCCGTAGAACCGCAGCGTCGGCTGAAAAGCGACCGCCATGATGACCCAAGCGAGAAGCCCGAAAATCTGCGCGCCGCCGCCGCCGAACAGCGCCGCGAGCACCGGAACGACGAATACGACAGTCGAGGCCAACCATGGCGACGGCAAGCACAGCGGCGAATAACGAAGCTGGGCGTAGGCGGAGCGCACGACCATGCGCCGAATTCCGCCCATTGTCGGATAAGGTCGGATGCTGACCACGCGCTCGGTGAGGCCTAGTCGGATCGGCCCTTGTTCCTTCAGGAGGCGCGCCATGGCGCAATCGTCGATAAGCGAACCGCGTATGGCTTCGACGCCTCCGGCCGCTTGAAGCGCTTTGCGGCGGACCAGCATGCAACCACCGGCCGCCGCCGCCGTCGCGCGATGTCGGTCGCCCACCCAGGAGAAGGGATAGAGCATTTGGAAGAAGAAGATGAAGGCGGGAATGAGCGCCCATTCCGCGGGGCTCTCACAGCGCAGCTTGGCCATCAGGGAGGAGAGGGCGAGACCCTCGCTTAGCGATTGCGAAACGAGGCGGCTCAGCGCATCGGGCGCATAGACGATATCGGCGTCGGTAAGAAGCAGGAATTCCGGCGCCGCGGTCTGCGCACGCGCAACTCCTTGCTTCATAGCCCACAATTTTCCGGTCCAACCGCTCGGAAGCGGCGCGCCGGCAATGACGATCAATCGGTCCGCGCGGCCCGTCGCGGCGGCCGCGCGCCGGGCGACGTCCGCGGTGCCGTCGCCGCTTTCGTCATCGACCAGGACGATCGAGAACGATCCGGGGTAGTCCTGACGCAGCAAGGATTCGATAGCGCGGCCGACCCCGGCCGCTTCGTCGCGCGCGGGGATGACGGCAATGACGTCGGGCCAAACGGGCGGGGCAGGGCCGCCGCCGTCGCGTTCCCCCGCGCACCAAAACCCGCCGCGCCAGCCCACCAAGTAGATCCAGATGGCGAACGCAACGGCGGCTGCCAGACTTGCAACCATCGGCAGGGCCTCGTTGGCCGTCGAACTCCGTTTTGCCGCCAGCGCCGAAGCCGTGGCAAAGCGCCAAACCTCTTACAGAATTCTTGCGAGCCGAGGAAGGACGATCGCGATGAGCGGCCGGGCCCACTCGAGACTATGAACGGGTCGTGGAAACACGCTATGTGAATTGGGGGGTGCGGCGCAGTTTTCGTTCAATCCGAAAGGTCATGCCGCTGCGGAGGGGGTATCGATGAGCGTTTCCCAAGAAGCCTTCTTGTCGCTGCTGAAAAGTGTGGCGAGCGACACCGAGGCGATGCTGAGCGAGCTTCTCGCCTCGGCGCCGGTCGCAGGCGAGCGCGACCGCCCCGCGCGTCTCATCGAGGCGATGCGCTATTCCAGCCTGAGCGGCGGCAAACGCATCCGCCCCCTGCTGGTCGTCGCGAGCGGCAATCTGTTCGACGTCCCGCGGCGACGCTCGCTGATGGCGGGAGCGGCGCTTGAACTCATCCATTGCTACTCGCTCGTCCATGACGATCTGCCGGCCATGGACAATGACGATATGCGGCGCGGCCGTCCCACGACCCACAAAGCCTTCGACGAAGCGACCGCCATCCTTGCCGGCGACGGCTTGCTCACCCTGGCTTTCGACGTAGCCACGCCGCCCTGCGGTTCATCCGGAGGCGGAAGTGCGCGTCAATCTCGTCAGCGCGCTGGCGCGCGCCGCAGGCGTCGGCGGCATGGTCGGCGGTCAGCTGCTGGACCTCGCCGCGGAAGGGCGTTTCGCCGATGGCAGGCCGCAGGCGCTCAATGAGGCGGCGATCGGCGCCTTGCAGGCGATGAAGACTGGCGCCCTGTTGCAATTCGCCTGCGCGGCCGGCGCCATTCTCGGCAAAGCCAGCGTCGCGGAGCGCGACGCGCTCGATCGATACGGCGCGTCCATCGGCAAGGCCTTTCAAATCTCCGATGACTTACTCGACGTGGAAGGCGACAGCGCGATCCTCGGCAAAGCCGCCGGCAAGGATGCGAGCGCCGGCAAGGCCACGCTCGTCGGGGTTCTTGGCGTAGAAACCGCCAGAGCCCGCCTCAAGACCCTCGTGAGCGAAGCGGGCGCGGCTCTGGCGCCCTTCGGAGAGCGGGCGCATGTGCTCGTGGAGACGGCCAAGTTCATCGCGGAACGGGGGAAGTAGGGTCCGCAAGGCGGCGTCGCGCGGCGCTGCGTTATGAAAAGGGCCGGCGGGTCGCCGCGGGCCTCATCGACGGCTCGGGATCGGCAAGAACGCCAGACCGCGGCAGATTTGGGCTGGAACCGGCGGCGGTCTCGGAAGTGTCGGATCAACGCGCAACCGGGCCGACGCGGCTCCGCCTTCGCTCCCGTGAGTAGATTCCGAGGCTTCCCATCGATGGGGGCCGTTGGCTAATTTCAGCCGGTCACCGAAAGACATGGCCCACCAAATCCAACATCGGAGGGGAAAATGCGAAAGCTTGCTTTGCTGGTCGCCGCTATGGCGACGCTGTCGGCGGTAGCCCTGACGGCGACCACGGCCGATGCGGGTTGCTATCGGCTCGGCCTGACCGGATATCACTGGTATCATTTCTGCGCCGGTCCCGGGTTCATCTACCCGCACCAGCGCATCTGCCGGAATGGCCATTGCTGGTATCGCTAGAGCGCATGAATCTTGTCTCGTTTCCAGTTGGACGAGACAGGCTGGCGCGATGCGGCGACAAGGCGTCATCGTCTCACCGCAGGGGTACGCCCTCAAATGGCTAGGAACCAACAATCCGACGGCGATCGCGTTTCCGGAACAGCGGAAAAATCGATCCATGACCACTGGATTCTCTTTCTTATCGAAGGAGCTGTCCTCATTTTGTTGGGCCTCATGGCCGTCGTCGTTCCCTCGATCGCCAGCCAGAACGTGACGGTCGTTCTGGGCTGGCTCTTTCTGGTCAGCGGCGCGGTGGGCTTGGCGACAACCTGCTGGGCGCGACAGGCGCCGGGGTTGTGGTGGTCGCACGTATCCGCATTGCTAGCGGTTCTCGTCGGCGCAGCGCTGATCGCCAACAAGTCGCAGGATCTTTATGGCGGTCTGATGGGATGGCCGTTTGAGAACGTCGGCCCGATGCGGTTGATATTGGTTCTGTTCTTCCTGGTCGAAGGGGGCGCGTCCATCATGTTTGCTTTCGAGCACCGAGCTCGGTTCTCCGGGCGCTGGGCTTGGATGTTGGCGAGCGGCGTGGTCGACATCGTCTTGGCGAGCATCATTATTTTCGATCTACCCGGCACCTCGGCCTGGACGATGGGCCTTCTGGTGGGGATCAATATGATTCTCGGCGGCGTCGCCCTGATCGCGATGGGATTGCATGCTGGCAGGGGACGCGTCGGTTCGAATGCAATTCCTCTGGGCGCCCCATGATCCGTTTCGGTCGTATGACCGAAATTGCCCGATAAGTTCCCCAGGGATCGGCTTGCCGGTCATCGTTCTCCTATTGGCTTAGGCGAGCCAAAATCTTCCCAGCCGATCGCGCGCCGGTCAGCCTCCGCGGCGGCTCGCCGATGAGCCGAGACCCGAACCGTCCGAAGCGGATCGCTGATGTCGCCGCAAAGGCGAAGATAAGCGTGCCGCCAAAGACGATCATGGCCTTCGCGATAGCGAACAAGGGAACGTTCAACAAGGCGTACTGCAGCCAGACCAGCGGCGCATAGTGCAACAAATAAACGCCGAAGGCGTTCTTCGACAAACCGTCGAATAATCGCGAACGAACGGCGCCAAAGCGCAGGCAAGCCGCCATCAGGAAAAAAAAGCCGCTCGCGCCCGCCAACGCAAAGCTGACGTCGGCGGCGATCTGCAGCATCAACGGGGCGGAAATCGCGTAGGCCAATGTCAGCCCGGTCAACCCCATCCAGACAACCAGCGAAGCGATCGCGCATAGAAGCCAAACGCTCCAGCGGCGCGCCAGCCTTCCCTCGGGGGCGATGAGGCCGCGCCCGAGGCCGTGCGCCCCAACGCCGAGACCCGCCAGATAATAGACGGCATAGAGCAGGGGGCGGCTGAGCTGGAACGAAAACGGTCCGCGCTCGTTCCAGTGCCAGGGTGTAAAGGCCAGCGCCAAGGGAACGTAGGCGAGGGCGGCGGCCGTCGCCAAGCCGACCAAGCACAGGCCCGGGCGCCGGGCGCGGGATGACAAGCGGCCGAGCCAGGCGACCCAATGAGGCGCGAAGCGATGGAGCGCGGCCGCCGCGAGGGTGAACGCCGAAAGCAGCCACAAAAACCACATGGGCCCGTTGGGCCAGAAGGGCAGCGCCAGATAGCTCCGCCCATAGCCGATCCAACTCGGATCGGCCGCGACCACGCGGTAGGCCGGATAAAGCGCAAGCGGAGTGACGACGGTCACGCCGAAGACAAATGGCGCCCCCAGGCGCAGCAATCGGTCGCCCAGAAACTTGCGACTTCCCTTGCGGGCGAGGCTGGGCCAGGCGAACAGCCCCGAAAGAAAAAACATCAAGGCCATGAGATAGACGTCTTGCCAGGCGCTGAACAGATCGAACCCGAACCAGCGCTGACGGTCGACTATGGGAAAGGCGAGCCAGTCGTAGGGCGGCTGGTCGAAAGGCGCCGCGGACGACTTGGCATAGCGGAGGTATGGCAGAACGGAATGGAAGGCCAGCACGATAAGAATAGCAAAGCTGCGCAGATTCCGGAGAGCCAGACTGGTCGCCGCATCGCTGATTTCCTCGCTCTCGCGCCCCCCACCGATGGCGGGGCCGCCGCCCTCGCCGGGAACATCGCCGCGCGACGCTTCGAGCATGGGGAGTTGATCGCGCCCGATCGTCTCTCCGAGCCCGGAGGTCTCGCGCTGGAATTGATCATCGCCCCCAGACAAGAGAGGTGGACCCCCGTTTGACGAACTCGCTCGATGCTAACCCAGATACAACATTTTGGATCGTTGCGCTTCGACGGGGCGAATTGGCAAACTCCCCAGCGCACAGCTCGCGGAAGGCGGCCAATTTCGGCCACGCGCTCCGCCCGTTCGCCATCCCGGACCAGGCCGGGCCGCGAATGCGAGCGTTGGCGCACGATTCAGCGGCGAGCGCATTGGGCCAAGCCATAAAGGATCTAGCCCGTTCGACCCTGTGAGCATAGAGTGAGGGCGCTTCAAATCGACCAATTCAGCTCGGCGCTTCGTTTGCATTCGCGCCGCCGATTGCAATATCCTCAACGGCCGGCGACACATGGGTTTCTGCGCCTGGCGTCGGTCGTCGGGTCGAGGCCGACGACGCACGGCGAGGCGCGACAACTGCCGCGGTCCGGGTTGGATCTCGACGCCGCGGCGCCGGCCCCACATATACGCGTATAAACGTGCTGCTGCCCTCATTCGCGCGAGAGGAACGATATGCTCATGAACTTCGCCAAATCATTGCGAAAATCGCGATCGGTCGGCCTTGCCGTCGCCTCGATCGCTCTCGCGACGCATGCCCCGGCGCAAACCGCGCGGGGCCCCTTCGCAACCTTCCCCGGCGCCTGGTCCGGCGGCGGCGCCATTTCGATGACGAGCGGCGCCGTCGAGCGGCTGCGTTGCAAGGCGGACTATCGCGTCGACGATGGCGGCGCGACGCTGGTGCAGAACCTCGATTGCTCGAGCGACAGCTATAAGTTCGAACTGAGAAGCCAAGTTCAGGCAACCGGAAGCGACATCGCGGGCCAGTGGCTCGAGGTCACGCGCAATGCGCAAGGAGCGGTTGTCGGTCGGGTCAGCGGCGGCCGCATCGAAGGGACAGTCTCGGGCCCCGGCTTCACCGCCACCTTCTCGCTCCAAGCGCGCGTCAATCAGCAGCAGGTTTTGATCCGGACGCAGGGCGGCGACATCGCGCAGATTTCGGCCACGCTCACCCGGACCCGCTGACGCCGAGTCTCGCCGATCGTCTGGCGCGGTCAGCGCCGAGCTCCGGTTCGCCCTCGCCGAACGCGACGGCGTTCGAGAGAAAAGGCTTGGCGATAAAAACAAACGCGCCGCACAATCATTCGGCGGCGACGCCAAACTCGGACAAGGTCAAATGGGACTTGCGCGAGGTTATTGTCTTGGCGCATTTTCGGCGCGAACCGAGGTTCTCGGCGACACAAGATGTTTTTAGGAGTCGCTACCGTGGCAGCGTCGACAGCCGTGACTTCGCCATCCGGTCCGTTGCTGAGTTGGACCCTGGACGGCGACCAACTTTCGGCGGTCGCCTCTGGGGCTTGGACTTGCGCCAATGCGGATCGTCTGGAACGCCTGACCGATAGCCTCAACCGGCAGTCTGCTTCCACGGGGACGCTGGACGTCAGCGGCGTCGCCGAACTCGACACATTCGGGGGTTGGCTGATCGAGCGCGCCGTCCGTCAGGCGGACGGCCATATGCGGACCATGCAGCTCGCAGCGACGCCCGATCGCTATCGCGGCCTGCTTGCGGCCGTGGGCCGCACCAATCGCCAAGCTGTGGCGGCGCCGGCCGCGCGCGGCCCCCTCGTGGCGAGCCTGGCGGCGCTCGGCGCAAAAGTCGCGGCGATCGGCGACGACTTTATCGCGCTGGTCGCCATGTTCGGCGCTCTGACTTTTGCGCAGCTCGAGCGCTTCGCCAAAGGCCCGCGGTCGGGACGCGTGCGCGCCACCGTCCATCATTTCGAACGGGTGAGTTGGCAGGCGATTCCGATCATTTTGCTGATCACCTTCGTCATCGGCGCCATCATCGCCCAACAGGGTTATTTCTATTTCCGCAAATTCGGAGCGCAGGACTACGTGGTCAATCTCGTCGGCGTGCTGGTATTGCGCGAACTCGGCGTGCTCATCGTCGCGATCATGGTGGCGGGCCGATCGGGGAGCGCTTTCACCGCCGAGCTCGGCGCGATGAAGATGCGCGAAGAGATCGACGCCTTGCGCACCATGGGGCTTGATCCGATCGAGGTGCTCGCGTTGCCGCGCGTCGTCGCGCTCGTGGTCGGGTTGCCCATTCTCACCTTCCTGGGGGCGCTGGCGGCGCTCTTTGGCGGCGCGCTCGTCGCCTGGCTCTATGGCGGCATGAGCCCTGCGACATTCATCCTGCGGTTGCAGCAGGCGGTTTCGCTGTCGGACTTCGAAGTCGGCCTCATCAAAGCGCCCTGCATGGCGCTGGTGATCGGCGCGGTGGCGTGCGCCGAAGGGATGCGCGTCGCAGGCAGCGCCGATTCGCTCGGCCTCCAGACGACGGCTTCGGTTGTGAAGTCGATATTCCTGGTCATCGTCCTCGACGGGCTTTTCGCGATATTCTTCTCCGCGATCGGGATGTAGGGATGAATGTCGCGCCGCACGAGCCGGTCATTGAGGTCCGCGACCTGGTCGTCGCGTTCGATGATCAGGTGGTGCTCGACAACCTCTCCATGGACGTCGGCCGCGGCGAGATTCTCGGCGTGGTCGGCGCGTCGGGCGCGGGGAAGTCGGTTCTGCTGCGCACGCTGCTCGGTCTGATCCCCAAGAGCGGCGGCAGCGTCCGGGTGCTGAGCGTCGACCTCAGCGATGCGAGCCTGCAAGAGCGACGGTCGGTCGGGCGGCGCTGCGGAACCCTGTTCCAGCAGGGCGCGTTGTTTTCCTCGCTTTCCTTGGTGGAAAACGTGCAGTTCCCGATGCGCGAGTATCTCCGCCTTTCGGATCGCCTGCGGCGCGAGGTTGCGATGGCGAAGATCGAGATGGTGGGCCTCGATCCGAACGACGCCGATAAATATCCAGCGGAACTATCGGGCGGCATGACGAAGCGCGCCGCGCTGGCGCGCGCCCTCGCCCTCGATCCGGAGATTTTGTTTCTCGACGAGCCGACGTCCGGTCTGGATAACATCGCGGCGGACGAATTCGACAACCTCATTCGCACGCTGCGCAGCACCCTTGGGTTGACCGTGTTCATGGTCACTCATGACCTGGAAAGCGTCGGCCGGATCTGCGATCGAGTCGCCGCCATCGCGGACAAGCGCATCGTGTTCGAGGGGACGCTCGCGGCTGTTCTTCAGACGCAGGATCCTTACGTGAAGGCCTATTTTGGGGGTCAGCGCGCGCGCGCGGCGCTGTCGATTGGCGTGAGATGAGAGGGCGGTCGATGGAGAGGCAAGCGCGTTTCGTGCTCATGGGATCGTTCGTCCTCGCCTTCGCGGTGGCGATTTTCGGCGCTGTCTACTGGCTGCGCGGGATCGGAACTTTCGGCTCGACGGCCCTCTACACGGTTCGCTTTCAGGGGGTCATCCCCGCCATCGGGATCGGCGGATCGGTGTTGTTCGACGGGGTGCGGGTCGGCGAGGTCACCAATATCCGGTTCAACCCAGCCGATCCAAACCAGGTGCTTGCGACGATCGCGATCGATCAAAGGACGCCGTTGCGGGCCGATACGCAAGTCGGCGTTGACGCCCAGGGCCTGATGGGCGGCGGCGTCATCTCGCTTCGGGGCGGCTCGGCCGCATCGCCGGCGCCGAGCGGCGTCGGCGGCGCGCCCCCCGTGCTGACCGCCGATCCGGCGCTTGTCGTGGGCCTCACCGAGACGGCGCGCCAAGCCCTCGAGGACATCGATCAAATCCTGACCAACAACGCCGATCCCCTCCACGCCACGTTGTCCAACCTGCAGGTGTTTTCCGACGCGTTGGCGCGCAACTCCGCTCATGTCGACGGCGTCATCCAGGGCCTTGAACGCATGACCGGCGGCGGGCCGGCTAAGCCGCCCATGCCGTCATACGACCTTGCCGCGCCGACGAGCTTCCCGTCGCTGAAGAAGCTTTCGGGCCAGCTGGCGGTCGCCGAACCGACCGCCGTCGTCATGTATCAGACGCAGCGCATTCTGCTGCGGGCCAAGGACGGCGGCTTCACGTTCCTCGAAAACGCGCAATGGAGCGACAGCCTGACCAAGCTCGTGCAGGCGAAATTCATACAGGCCTTTGAAAACGCGCAGCTGTTTTCCTCGGTGGATCTCCCAGTCGACGGCGTCACTCCGGACTTCCGGCTCCAGACCGACATCCGAAGCTTCAGCGTGTCGGCGTCGCCGGAGCCAAGCGCCGAGGTGGCGTTTGCGGTCAAGCTCGTATCCGCCGACGGCAAGATCGTCGCCCAGCGCATATTTCATCGATCGGTTCCAATTCCGACAACCGGCGAGGCCGACGCCATTCCGGCGTTGAACAACGCGTTTGTCGGCGTTGAGACCGATCTCGTCGCCTGGACCTCAGAATCGCTTTGACGCGCCGGCGCCCTCGCCACGGGCCGTCCCCATTCGGCGTGTCGAGGTCAAACTGCGGCGCCGCATCGGAGCAGAGAATGAGGCGGCCCAGTCTCACGCGCGTCCTGGCCGCGCCGGGGATGACGGGCGTAATCGCAGTCGAATCAAATATTTAGCCAAGACATTGGCTGGGGGACCTGGATTCGAACCAAGATTGACGGAGTCAGAGTCCGCTGTTCTACCGTTGAACTATCCCCCAAAGCGGGCGTCGAGCGCCTTGGGCCGCGCGGGGTCAATAGCGAACCGGCGCGGCGGAGGCAAGTCTTCTCGGGATATCGCGGCGCTTGGCCCCGCGCAGGCGTGACAACGCCTTGCCTTCGTCACGCAACTGGCTAGAATATGAGCACGATGATGGTTGGGCAGAATTTAGGCAGCGTTCCGGTTTCGCGATCTCGAGTCGGGCCG
Organism: uncultured Alphaproteobacteria bacterium; assembly: GCA_963755075.1. GTDB lineage: Bacteria > Pseudomonadota > Alphaproteobacteria > Rhizobiales > Beijerinckiaceae > Roseiarcus. The sequence continues at coordinate 2,625 of CAVWKL010000009.1, read as the reverse complement.
ATCGGGTTGGACGGCGCGGCGATGCTCGCGCCGATGTCGGGCGTGAGCGACCTCGGCATGCGGCGCGCGGCGAGCCGATTCGGCGCGACTTTGGCCTTTTCCGAAATGGTGGCGAGCCAGACCCTCCTCGAAGGCGAAGAGGAAAGCCTCTTGCGCGCCGAGGGCGACGGCGTCGGCGTCCACGCCGTGCAGCTCGTCGGCCGCGAGCCGGCCGCCATGGGGGAAGCGGCGCGTCGCATCGAGGGCGCGGGCGCCGCTATCATCGACATCAACATGGGCTGTCCGGCTCGACGCGTCGCCGGCGCCTTGGCGGGCGCCGCGCTGATGCGCGATCTCGATCATGCCGCTCGCATTGTCGAGTCGGTGGTCGCGGCGGTCAAAGCGCCGGTGAGCGTCAAAATGCGGCTGGGATGGGACGATTGCGAGCGCAACGCCCCGCAATTGGCGCGCCGCCTGGAGAGGGCGGGGGCGGCGATGATTTCGGTTCACGGACGCACGCGCCGCCAGTTCTACGACGGCCGCGCCGATTGGCGCGCGGTCGGGGACGTCGTCGCCGCGGTCGGCGTCCCTGTCGTCGTCAACGGCGACTGCCGAAGCCTTGACGACGCGCGCGCGATGCTTGCGGCCTCGGGCGCGCGCGCCGTCATGATCGGCCGCGCCGCGATCGGCGCGCCGTGGATTGTCGGGGCCATCGCGCGCGCGCTGCGAAGCGGCGGCGCGCTCCTCGAGCCGCCGCTCGAGGAGCGCCGAGACGCGGCACTGTCGCATTTGGACTCGTTGCTTCTGGGGCTCGGCCGAAGCGCGGGGCTTCGCCACGCCCGCAAGCATCTCGCGGCCTACGCGGAAAAGGCGGGCGCCGCGCCGGCGATTCGCGCCGCGCTGGTGAGGAGCGAGGACCCGGACGCCGCGATGGTGCTTCTGGCGCGCGTCTTCAATCCCGCCGCGCGGAAGGAGGCCGCATGAACCGGCCCGAACGGTCGGATGGCTCGCCGATCGCGGCGAGGCCCGATCCGCTGCAAATTCTCAACGCGCTGCCGCAACCGGTCTTGGCCATCGCCGCCGACGGGTCCATTCGCGAGGTCAACACCGCCGCGGAGCATTTCTTTCACATGGGGCGCGCCATGCTGCTGCGCTCGCGCCTCGCCGACATTCTGCCGTTCGGGTCTCCCGTCATCGGCCTTGTCGCCGACGCGATCGCCGATCAGGCGACCGTCAACGGCTACAAGCTCGATGTCTCGACCCCCCGCGCCGGTCTCGGCCGGATCGTCGACGCATTCGTCGCCCCGCTGACGCAGAGCGACGGCGGCGTGACATTGTTGCTGCAAGAACGTTCAATTGCTGAAAAAATGGACAGACAACTGACCCATCGCAGCGCGGCGCGCTCGGTGATCGCGCTTGGCGCGATGCTCGCTCACGAGATCAAGAATCCGCTTTCGGGCATTCGCGGCGCCGCGCAATTGCTGGAAACCTCGGTCGGCGACGACGATCGCGCGCTGACGCGATTGATTTGCGAGGAGTCGGACCGCATCGTCAAACTGGTCGATCGCATGCAGTCGTTTTCCGATGAGCGCCCGGGGCCGCGCGAGAGCCTCAACATCCACGCGGTGCTGGACCACGTCAAGCGCCTCGCGCAAGCCGGTTTCGCCCGACACATCCGCTTCGCCGAAGATTACGATCCGTCGCTGCCCCATGTGCTGGGCTCGCGCGATCTGTTGGTCCAAGTGTTCCTAAATTTGATTAAGAACGCCGCGGAGGCGATTGGCGACGAACGCATTGACGGTGAGATCATCATCACGACCGCGTATCGCCCAGGCGTGCGGCTGAAGCCCGGGGCGGGTCTGGACCCGGTCAGCCTGCCGCTCGAGATCTGCATTCGCGACAATGGGCCGGGCGTTCCCGGCGACATCGCCGGCAATCTCTTCGATCCCTTCGTCACCTCCAAGTCTTCGGGATCTGGCCTGGGACTTGCACTCGTCGCCAAGGTGATCGGAGACCATGGCGGCATCGTCGAATGCGAATCCCATCCGCGACGGACGACGTTCCGCGTGCTGATGCCTCTCGAGACGCAGAAAAGCCACGCCGTCGGCGCGGCGGCGGCGGCCGGTGCGGACGAGCGTGACGGCGCCGAGCGAGGCGCGAACCCCGCCCCGCGCTCGAAGGGCGTGGTCGAATGAGGAGGGCGCGTTCGAATTGGCAAAGCGCGGATTTCGATGAATTTCGGCGGGGTTCCGTTGCTTGAAAGCGCGGGAGCGCCCGCAAGGAGCGATTTCATGCCGTCTGGGCATATTCTCATCGCCGACGACGATGCGGCGATCAGAACCGTTCTCAATCAGGCGCTGACGCGGGCCGGCTACGAGGTGCGGGCGACGGGAACCGTCGCGGGCCTCTGGCGCTGGGTCGCGGCCGGAGAAGGCGACCTCGTCATCACCGACGTTCTGATGCCCGACGACAACGCCTTCGAATTGCTTCCGCGCATCAAGCGGATGCGGCCGGACCTGCCGATCATCGTCATGAGCGCGCAAAACACCTTCATGACCGCGATCAAGGCCTCCGAGCGCGGCGCCTACGAGTATCTGCCCAAGCCCTTCGATTTGAAGGAACTGGTTTCGATCGTCGGACGCGCTC
>CAVWKL010000008.1:0-11172 GCA_963755075.1 uncultured Alphaproteobacteria bacterium | reverse complement strand
ACCCGTTCGCCCACCGCCAGCGCGCTCGTCGGGGCCGCGACATGGCTGCCCGCGCTCGCGCTCGCCCGCGGCGGCGTTTGGGGCGCAGCCCGCGCCGCCGGCATCGATCTCGCCACCGCCTACGCTCGCCTCACGGTGCTGGCGAGCGCGCGTCTCGCCCGTATTCGTTTGATGATGCTCGCCGTCATCGTCCTCGCCGCACTCGTCTCCGACCTGAGAGCGATCGACCCGCCAACCGCGATGGTCTTCGCGCTGGCGCTCAACGTCGCGCTGATCGCGCCCTCGCTCATCCTGGCCTCGATCTCGCCCGGGCGCTCGTCGACGGCATTCGCGGCGATCGCCGCCGGCCTGACCGTGCTGGCGTGGCGCCGCATCGAGGCGGGGCCGTCGGCCGGAAACCGCGATCTCCTGATCGGCGCATTGATCGCCGGCGCGGCGGCGCTTCTCTTCGGCGCCGTCGTCGGCGCCATCGCGCCCGTGCCCGCCGGGGCGCGGAAAGTCGGCGCGCGCGCCGACCCGTTCGTCGACTTGCCGTTCGAGGCGGCGGACTGAAGCCTCAAGTCGTCAGCAAGCGGCAGGCTTCTTCGTAGACGCGCCGGTCGCCCGCAGCAATGACTCGGCCGCCTTTGGACGCATCGCCGCCGTCCCAGGTCGTGATCACGCCCCCGGCGCCCGTGACGATGGGAACGAGGGCGACGATGTCGTGCGGTTTGAGATTGGTTTCGATGACGAGATCGACGAAGCCGCCGGCGAGCGCGCAATAGGCGTAGCAATCCCCGCCGTAGCGCGAGAGCCGCGCGGCCTGCTCGACCCGGCCATAGGCCCGCCGATCCGCCTCGTTGCGGATGAGCGTAGGGTTGGTCGTCATCACCGTCGCCTCGGCGAGCCCGGCGCAGGCGCGTGCGCGAAGTCCGCGCGTGGCCCACTCGCTCGGCGGCGCATCGCCGCGCGACGGGGCGAGGCAACGCACGCGGGCGCGTTTTCCGTCGCCGAAATAGCGCTCGCGGGTGAAGGGCTGCGCCATCATGCCGTAGACCGGCTTGCCGAGATGCATCAGGCCGATCAGCGTGCCCCAGGTCGGCAGACCGGAGATGAAGCTCTTGGTGCCGTCGATCGGATCGAGCACCCAGACATATTCGGCGTCGGGCCGATCTTGACCATATTCCTCGCCGATAACCCCGTGGGCGGGAAAGGTCTGCGCGATCAGCCGCCGCATCGCCGCTTCGGCGCCGCGGTCGGCCTCGGTCACGGGGTCGAAGACGCCGCCGCGCGACTTATCCTCGGCTCCGATCGTGGTGCGAAAGAAAGGCAAAATCACTTCGCCGGAGACTTGCGCGAGTCGTTCGACGAAGGCGGCGAAATCGACCGCAGTCATGCCGAACCCTCGAAAACGATCGAATAGGATTGCGTTTCGTGCATATCAGCTATTCCCACTTGTTGGAGGTTGCTCGCCGGCGAGGATTTCGAATACAAGTAAACCATTGTTTCACATATGAATATTTTTCTCAGTCGATTCTCGTGTCCGACCCGTATGTTGCAAAATGGTCGCACTCACGACAATCACCTCGAGGTGGCGCAGAATTATCTTGCAACGGTTGCGATGCAAGCACATATTGTTGCGGTGCGGCATGACCTGCCGCATATGCCCTCCTTGGGCGTTTCCTCCCTAGACTCAGGCCGCCGTGGAAACATGGCGGTCTCCTTTTTTTGGGGCGCCGTGTCGCATTCGCCCCCTCCCCGTCCCTATTCGGCCGCCAGCTGTCCTCCCCCCGTCTCCTCGGCGATTCGCGCCACCAGCGCCTCAGCCGCCGCAAACAGCGCCCCCGCGAGAACCTCCGCCTTTTCCTGTTTCACGATCCTGCGCTCGTCCATATAGAGCGCGCGGTTGACTTCGATCTGCACGGCGTGACGGGCATGGGCTGGTGCGCCGTAACGCTCGGTGATGAAGCCGCCGGCGTAAGGCTTGTTGCGCCGGACGCGATAGCCCTGCGCGCCCAGCGCCGCCTCTAGCGTCTCGACGATCCAGCCGGCCGCGCTCGCGCCGAATCTGTCGCCGAGCACGATGTCGGGCGGGCCGGCCTCGGCCAGCGCCGAGGGCATGGAATGGCAGTCGATCAGGATCGCCATGCCGAATCGGGCGCGGGCGCGCTCGACCAAACCGCCCAAACGCTCGTGGTAAGGGCGATGGAATGCGGCAATTCGCCCCATGGCGTCAGCGACGGCGATCCGCCCCTTGTAGATCGGCTGCGCGTCGCCGACGACGCGCGGAATGGCCCCAAGTCCCGCCGCCACGCGCAGCGAGCGCGTGTTGGCGAACTCGGGCAGCGAGCCGTCGAACATCTGCGGATCGAGTTCGAACGGCTCGCGGTTGACGTCGAGAAAGGCGCGCGGGAACAATGCGCGCATCAACGGCGCGCCGAGCGCGACGCAGGGCAGGAACAATTCGTCGACGAAGGCGTCCTCGGAGCGCCGCAGCGCCAAGGCGTCGAGCCGCGCGGCAGCGAGGAAGCTTTTGGGGTAGCGCGAGCCCGAGTGGGGGGAATCGAAGATCAGCGGCACGGCGAGAGCGCGCGGCTCGACGACGTCAAACGGCGGCTGCAACTCCGCGTCCTTCGCCCAGGCGGGCTCTCCCATCGCGCCTCGATCTCCCGCGCCGGCCATTGAATTTATTGCTCCGATTTCATCATAATCGCTTTCTCGCCTTACTTGGAAACGCCGACTGCAATAAAGTCCCCTTGCCTTCACGCGATTTTTACTCGATGGAGGCGATGATGGCGAGATCACTGGGGAACGTTCATGAACACGCCGGCCGAACTCTCCGCAAGAATCCTGCTCGCCGAGGACGATGGCGACATGCGCCGCTTCCTGGTCAAGGCGCTCCAGAACGCCGGTTATAGCGTCGCTTCCTTCGACAACGGCCTTTCCGCCTACAATCGCCTGCGCGAAGAGCCGTTCGAGCTGCTGCTCACCGACATCGTCATGCCGGAGATGGATGGCATTGAGCTGGCGCGCCGGGCGACCGAACTCGATCCCGAAATCAAGGTGATGTTCATCACTGGCTTCGCCGCCGTGGCGCTCAACCCCGACAACAAGGCCCCCAAGGACGCCCGCGTGCTCTCCAAGCCCTTCCACTTGCGTGACCTCGTCAACGAAGTGCAGCGGCTGCTGAAGGCGGCGTGAGGGAGCAGAGGCTCGCCGACCCCGGTCGAGCCTTGTCAAGCGATTCTAGACGTCCCGCTGACGTTTTCTTGCGCGCAATCAGTGGCTTGGCCGTTCTTCCCTTGGCAATCGCCGTGTTTGCAGATTTTTTGGGTTTATCGTTCCTTCGACAGCCCCGTCGAGCGCCATCGTTCCCGCGGCCGGCGGAGGACCGACCGCGCGCCGAGCCGTCCTACCCCGCCGTGATCGTCGAGCGCAATTTGAGCGGCGAATCGATCATTCGCAGGCTCTCGAACGTGCTTCCCGTGCCGCGAATGGTGACCGTGCCGTAGTCGAAAAGCCGGCCGAGCTGCGTCTGATCGACGTCGACGCTCTCGACCTTCTGCATATTCATCTCGAGCGTGTGGCGGCGAATGAAGCCGCGCTTCAGCACGACGCGCCGGTCGGTGACCGCCACCTCGGTCGTCCAACGCCGAAACCAGGCGTGAAAGGCGCTGATCGCGGCGGCGATCACGATTGCCGCGGCGACAAGCAAGCCATAGGGCGCAAGCCCGGGAATGCCGGCGCCGAGGATCGCCACCGCCGCCGCGACGATCGCCAGCCCGATCGCCGGCGCGTAGAGCGTCCAGGAGAGCGTGGTGCGAAAAACCACGCGCTCCCCTGGTTCAAGAATGCTCTCGACATAGCCCATCGCAAAATCCGTTCTGCTGCCCGCGGCGTCTTTTATCATTCGTCGGTGAACGGCCCGATGACAAGCTGCTCGATCTTCATCCAGTTCGCCAACTGTTGATAGGTGAGCTTGACCGCGTGCAGGTCGTACATCACGTCCGAATGGGTCGGCCCGACGCACTTGGTCTTGCCCTTGTCGTCGGTGGCCTTCTTGCAGTCCGTCTCGCTGTCGGCATAGTAGACGCGACCGTAGAGCCCCGGCTTCGTTTGATCGCTGGCGGAAAAGAAGGCGTCGGAATCGGCCTGGGCGGAGTCGCCGCCGAAGAACGCGGCGTCCTTATTGACCGGCGGCTCGTTGAAACGAAGATTGTAGTCATAGTAGGAGGTGTAGGCCTGCGGTTTGCCCTTGGCGTCGGTGAACTGGCCGGGCTCTTCGACATAACGGATCGATCCGGTGACGTGGTCCGAGATCACCGTTTCGCCGACCGTGTAGGTGAACTGAAGGCCGGCCTGATCCGTCAGCCAGTTGCCGAGTTCGTAGTCGTAGTCGAAAATTCCCGAGACCTTCGCGCCGACGAGGAAAGAGAACGGCCCCGCGGCGAGGCCGAGCGACTCGAAGCGAAGCGGATCGGGATTCTTGACCTGAATGGAGACCACCCTGCCGTCGACCATGCGGGAGTATGCCTTGGTCGCCTCCTGCGTCGCCTGCCTGAGCTTCTTGCCGATCTGCCACCAGCGCGTGACTTCACGGCCCTGGATGTCGCCGGTGAACGGGCTTGAAGATTGGGCGCCCTTGATGACGTCGAGCCTCAGCCGTCCGTCCTCGGGATTGTAGCGTCCGTTTCCGTCGATCGGCATATCGCCGCGCAGGATCGCCGCGTCGCGGGCGATTTGCGCCGGATTCTGAGGGTTGATGACGTCGAAGCGAACGGAATAGGCCAACCGCTGCTCGGGGATCCGCTGGATTGCGCCCTTCATGATCATCAGGTCGGCGACGGCGAGGTCCTCGACCGTGTAGGTGTCGACATTGCTCTGAGATCGCTCGGAACGCGAGTTGTAGTCGATGGCGATCGTACCGACGACCTTGGCCTTGTCGGCCGGGATCTCCGTGGTTGCGCGAGCGGCTTGCGCTGCAGCGCTGGTCGGCGCGCCGAACGCCAAGACCGCGGCCAGGGCCGAAGCCGTCCAGCCGATCAAAGCATACTTCATTGAGCTATCCTCCTGTTTGCGACGGGCGTTCGGCGGGGCGCGCCTCTCCGACGGCAGGAGGCGCGGCGCGCCCGCACGTCGGATTTGCGTTACGGGACGCAAGAGCGGCGCGAGCAACCGACCGCCTGCCGCCCGCCTTGCCAAATGCATCAAAACGTCGCACGTTTTCGCGAAGGACCGCCGCCCTCTCAAGGGATTTCCGGCCGAGCCGGCGACAGTCCTGGGGAAAACGCGGCGGGGGACCGGCACGGCATGAGCGACGCTCCAAACCCCGGCCTTGGCGACGTACTGTCGAACGTGGGCGGCGACCGGTTCACCGAGACGACCAGCAGGTCCTGGCTCCAGCGCATCGTCAGTTCCTTCGTCGGCATCTTGGTCGGGCTGGTTCTCGTCATCTCCTCGATCGTCGGCATTTTCTGGAACGAGGGTCGCGCAATCGACACCGAACGGGCGCTCGCCGAGGGCGCCGGAGCGGTGGTCAGCGTCGACGCCGGGAAAATCGATCCGGCGGACGAAGGCAAGCTTGTGCATATCATGGGCGCGGCGATCGCCACGGCGCCTCTCATCGACCCGCAATTCCCGGTCAAGGCGAACGGGTTGAAGCTATTGCGCGGCGTCGAAATGTATCAATGGCGCCAGGAGGAGCACAGCGAGACGCGCAACAAGCTCGGCGGCGGGACGGAGACGGTGACGACCTATGCTTACAGCCGCGAGTGGAGCGCCAGCCGCAACGATTCCAGCGCCTTCCGCCACCCCGAAGGGCACGTCAATCCGCCGATGGCGTTCGCCCGGCGCGAATTCATCGCCGCCGACGCCAAGCTCGGCGCGTTCGCGCTGCCGTCTGATCTCATCGACCAGCTCGGCGACGGGGCGCGCTACGACGTCGATCCGGCCGCTCTGGGCGGCCAAGCCGCCCAGACGCCGCCCGAACAGGTCGTCGACGGCGCCATCTACGTCGGCGCCAATCCCGCCCAGCCGCGGGTCGGCGATCTCAAGATTTCCTATTCGCTGACGCCCAACGGCCCGGTCAGCGCCGTGGGCCGCCAGACCGGCGCGAGCCTCGGCCCCTATCAGACCAAAGCCGGCGGAACCCTCTACATGGTCGATCCCGGCGAGCTCGACGCCGCGCGGATGTTCAAGCAAGCGGAGAGCGAAAACGCGATTGTAGCCTGGATCATCCGCGGGGTCGCGCTCGTCGCGATGGGAATCGGTTTTGCGCTCATCCTGTCTCCGCTTTCGGTGCTGGCCAGCGTCATTCCCTTCCTCGGCTCCCTCGTCGGCGCCGGCGCCGGGCTGACGGCGTTCGTTCTGACCCTCGCGCTGGGGCCGCTGATGATCGCGATCGCCTGGTTCGCTGTGCGCCCGCTGATGGCGTTCGGCATCATGGCGGCGGGCCTCATCGCGGCGCTACTCGTCGCGCGGCTGAGATCGTCGCGCCGAACCGGGCTCGCCCCGACGCCGCCGAATGGCCCGCCCAAGACGCGGTAAGGGAGCGGTCCGTCGTCACGTCGGCGATCCGTCGTCTCGATTGCTTTTCCATGCGCCGCCATGAAATACTGCCGGCTCAATTGCGGGGACGAATATGCGCGTGGCGCGTCGCTCGTTGTTCCGGTTGGCGGCGTTGGTCCTTTTCGCCGTCATGCCCATCGCTTTCGGCCAGGCGCAGGACGCGCCCGCCAAGCCGCCCGCGCCGGTAAGAGAATCGCCGACGCCGGCGGAAAAGCCTCGGCTTCCTCCGGATTCGACGACGAAATCAACGTTGAGCGTCGGCGGCCGCAGCCTGTCGTTCCGAGCGACGGCCGGGTCGATCCGCCTTGCCGACGACAACGGCGCGCCGCAAGCCGAGATCGCCTACGTGGCCTACCAGATCGACGGCGTCGAGCCGACCAAGCGCCCGGTGACTTTCGCCATCAACGGCGGGCCAGGCGCGGGTTCGGCCTGGCTGCAATTGGGCGCGATCGGCCCCTGGCGTCTGCCGATGAAGGATTTATCGCCCTCCTCGGCGCCGGCTCTGGTCGACAACGCGGAAACCTGGCTCGACTTCACCGATCTCGTCTTCATCGACCCGCCAGGGACCGGCTACAGCAAGATCGTCGCGCCCGGCGAGGACGCAAGGAAGAAGTTTTGGTCGGTCGATGGCGACATCGAGGCGTTGAGCGTCGTCATTCGCCGCTGGCTCATCGACAACCATCGGCTGGTCTCGCCGAAGTTCATCGTCGGTGAGAGTTACGGCGGCTTTCGCGGCCCTCGCCTAGCCAAGAGCCTCGCCACGACCCAGGGCGTCGGGCTCAGCGGCCTGGTCCTGATCTCGCCGGTGCTGGATTTCGACGCGTATATCGGCGGCCCGAGCGAGCCGTTCACGCTGTTGACCCGCCTGCCCTCCTATGCGGCGGCCTATCGCGAGAAAAAAGGGCCGGTGGCCGAAGACGATCTTGCCGATGTCGAGCGCTACGCGGTCGGCGACTATCTCCAGGACTGGCTCGCGGGCCCACGCGATCACGCCGCGGTCGAACGGATGGAGCAGCGCGTCGCGGCCCTGACGGGCATGGACTTGGCGATCGTGCGGCGCCTTGGCGGCGAAATCGATAAGGAGGATTTCCTCCATGAGTTCGAGCGCGCCCAGGGCAAGGTCGTCGCCTTTTATGACGCTTCGGTCGACGCTTACGATCCCTTCCCGACCGATTATTGGAGTCGCGCCCTCGACCCGGTCGCCGCCGGCTTCGACGCGCCGTTCTCCAGCGCCATCGCCGACCTCTACGAGCGCAAATTGGGCTGGAAGGTCGAGGATCGCTACGAGTTGCTGAACGAAGCGGTTGCCAAGGCTTGGAACTGGGGCCGCGGGCTCCAAGCGCCCGAGTCGCTCACCGCCTTGCGGCAAATGCTGGCGCTGGACCCGAATTTCCGCGTGCTGATCAGCCAAGGCCTGACCGACGTGCAGACGCCGTATTTCGCCACCAAGCTTGAGCTCGATCAAATCCCCGACTACGGCGCGCCGGGGCGGCTGCTGCTTAAAGTCTACGCCGGCGGCCACATGCACTATGGCCGCGACGACACCCGCAAAGCCTTGCGCGAGGACGCGAGGCGGCTGATCGAAGGGCCATGAGCGCGGCGCCGAGCGCGCCGCGCCGTCAACCATGCGCGTTTTTTTCTCGGTCTCCCCGCCGTTCCCCTGCGCCTCGCCCCTTGACGCCCTCAGCGGCGCCGCTTATCTCAGCGCCGGTCGTTAGCACTCTATTCCACTGAGTGCTAAGGGCGCTTCGCCCCCAACTCAACCGGCCGGCGTTGTTTCGTAGGCGCCGGCGAACGCGAGATAGGAAGCTCAACTCATGAAATTCCGTCCCTTGCATGACCGCGTCGTCGTCCGTCGCCTCGAAGGCGAGGAGAAGACGAAGGGCGGCATCATCATCCCGGACACCGCCAAGGAGAAGCCGCAAGAAGGCGAGATCATCGCCGTCGGCCCGGGCGGCCGCGACGAGAACGGCAAGCTGATGCCGCTCGACGTCAAGAAGGGCGACAAGGTGCTGTTCGGCAAGTGGAGCGGCACCGAAGTCAAGATCGACGGTCAGGACCTCCTGATCATGAAGGAATCCGACATCATGGGCGTGATCGCCTGATCCGACGCTCGCCCGCCGCTCACGCCTGAAATTGCAGCGCCCGATCGGGCCAGGAGATTGACAGCAACATGGCTGCCAAAGACGTACGTTTTTCCACCGACGCGCGCGACAAGATGCTGCGCGGCGTCGACATCCTCGCCAACGCGGTGAAGGTCACGCTGGGCCCGAAGGGCCGCAACGTCATTCTCGACAAGTCGTTCGGCGCCCCGCGCATCACCAAGGACGGCGTCACCGTCGCCAAGGAAATCGAGCTCGAGGACAAGTTCGAGAACATGGGCGCGCAGATGGTGCGCGAAGTCGCCTCGAAGACCAACGACACCGCCGGCGACGGCACCACGACCGCGACCGTGCTCGCCCAGGCGATCGTCAAGGAAGGCGCCAAGGCGGTGGCCGCCGGCATGAACCCGATGGACCTCAAGCGCGGCGTCGACCTCGCCGTCGCCGAAGCGGTCAAGGACATCGCCAAGCGCTCCAAGAAGATCAAGGACTCCGCCGAAGTCGCGCAGGTCGGCACGATCTCGTCGAACGGCGACAAGTCGATCGGCAAGATGATCGCCGACGCGATGCAGAAGGTCGGCAACGAGGGCGTCATCACGGTCGAGGAGGCCAAGAGCCTCGAGACCGAACTCGACGTCGTCGAGGGCATGCAGTTCGACCGCGGCTATCTCTCGCCCTATTTCATCACCAACGCCGAGAAGATGGTGGCCGAGCTCGAGGACGCCTACATCCTCATCCATGAGAAGAAGCTCTCCTCGCTGCAGCCGATGCTGCCCGTCCTCGAGGCGGTCGTGCAGACCGGCAAGCCGCTGGTCATCGTCGCCGAGGACATCGAGGGCGAGGCGCTGGCCACCCTCGTCGTCAACAAGCTGCGCGGCGGCCTGAAGGTCGCGGCGGTCAAGGCGCCGGGCTTCGGCGATCGCCGCAAGGCGATGCTCGAAGACATCGCGATCCTGACCGGCGGCCAGATGATCGCCGAGGATCTCGGCATCAAGCTCGAGAACGTCACCCTGCAGATGCTCGGCAAGGCCAAGCGGGTGCGGATCGAGAAGGAGAACACCACGATCATCAACGGCGCCGGCAAGAAGGCCGACATCGAGGGCCGCGTCGCCCAGATCAAGGCGCAGATCGAGGAGACGACCTCCGACTACGACAAGGAGAAGCTGCAGGAGCGGCTGGCCAAGCTCGCCGGCGGCGTTGCGGTGATCCGCGTCGGCGGCGCGACCGAGATCGAGGTCAAGGAGAAGAAGGACCGCGTCGACGACGCCCTCAACGCCACCCGCGCGGCGGTCGAGGAAGGCATCGTGCCGGGCGGCGGCGTTGCGCTGCTGCGCGCCAAGGCGGCGGTCGCCAAGCTCAAGAGCGACAACCCCGACGAGCAGGCCGGCATCAACATCGTGCTCAAGGCCCTGGAGTCGCCGATCCGTCAGATCGTCGAGAACGCGGGCGGCGAAGGCTCGATCGTCGTCGGCAAGATCCTCGAGAACAAGTCGCAGACCTACGGCTTCAACGCCCAGACCGACGAATACGTCGACATGATCGAGGCCGGCATCGTCGACCCGGCCAAGGTCGTGCGCACGGCGCTGCAGGACGCGGCCTCGGTCGCCGGCCTGCTGATCACCACCGAAGCGATGGTCGCCGAAGTGCCGAAGGACAAGCCGGCGATGCCGATGGGCGGCGGCGGCGGCGGCATGGGCGGCATGGACTTCTGATCCAAGCGCCGACCAGAGTTTGAGCGGAAAGGGCGGCTGCGGCCGCCCTTTTCTTTTTGTCTGAACCTTGCCAAGAATTCATGGAACTCGGGCGCCGGCGGCCTTCTTTTGCGCCGCCCGGTCTGCTAGTGCGCATTGGCGCTTCTCGTCCTTCCCGAACATATTCGTGGTCTCCGCCCCATGCGAAACTTGAGCCTCGCCGTCGCCGCTTTCGCGCTCGCCGCCCTTCTGGTCGGCCTGCACGCCCCGGATGTCGGCGTCTTCCTGTTCGCCGGCGCGGCGCTCCTCTGCGCCGCGGCGACCTACCTGTCCCGCGGGATTTCGACCTTCCTGCGAATTTTCGTCGCCAACTTCGCGGTCGAGACGATCCTCTTCGGCTTCGCCTATCTTGCCGACGCGCTTGGCCTTTGGCCGCTTGCCTATGCCGACTACTCGCTGCCGAGCTCCCTGCCGCTGACCGTCGCGCTGTTCGGCCCGTTCGTCTACTCGGTCTCCTTCATTCCCGTCATCCGCAAGATGACCGACATCGCCGATCCCTATTTCCACGAGACCGCGCCCACCGTTGCGCGAGTTTGGCCCTTCCGCGCCGTCACCGTCGCGCAGAACCGGCTCGCCGCCGCTGCGTTGGTCTTTCTGATCGTGATCAACCAGGTCGAGGTCGCCCTCGACGTGCGCTTGTCGTTTTTCAGCCGCGATTTCTACAACGCGTTACAGGAAAAGAACCTGCCGGAGTTTTGGCGTCAAATCTTCGCCGTCTTCTTGCCCTTCGCCACGGTCCTCATCGCCGCTTTGGTCATCGAATACGTTGTGAC
>CAVWKL010000007.1:0-6374 GCA_963755075.1 uncultured Alphaproteobacteria bacterium | reverse complement strand
CTTATTGTTCCTGTACCGTAGCCTTCGGTACCGTTGGTCTTCTTCGTGGTGCCGGCGTTACCAGAACCACCGCCGCCATTAGAACCAGCATTGCCAGCACGCCCACTGCCTGAAACTGAAGCACCTCCACCGGATCCTAAATGGTTATTGCCGCCGGCGCCGCTTGTACTGCCGGAGCCATTGCCACCCGTGGATCCGCCGCCGCCGCCGCCGCCGCCGCCGCCCGAGGATGAACCATCATTACCGCCATTCTGTCCGGCGCCAAAGGGGCCACCAGCGCCACCACCACCGCCGCCGTAACTGCTACTCCCAGTGCCGCCGTTACCACCGGGATTGGTCGTGGTGCCGATAGCCCCCGTAGTCGAACCGCCGGCCGCCCCGGTCGTGGTGGTAGCGTTAGCGCCAGGGTTGGCAAGAGCGCCGGTCGAAGACGAAGATGGTGCGGAATTCGCAGCCGTATTTACCCAGGAAGTTGTGGCCGGGGACAAGTAAGCGCCAGCAGGACTAACTTGGTAATAGACGGTCGCGCCCGGCGTAACAGCAACGCCGGTGCTTTTAGAATAGCCGCCACCGCCGTTGCCGCCACCGAAAGCGCTGCTGCCACCGCCCGCAATGACTTCAACCTGAATTGATGTCACGCCTGCGGGTACCACCCAGCTCCCCGTGCCCGCCGTCGTGAATATAACGGTAGAGTTCAAGCTTTGCTGCCCGGCGACGACGAAGGAGCTGTTCGATACGCCGACCGATAATTCCGGCGTCGACGACGCGTTGTTGGGAATGGAAAGCGTCGCCCACGGCGATGTCGTTCCGATGCCAACTTCGCCGCCGCTGTAAACAAAGGTAGTCGTGCCCGTCACGCTCGACGTTCCGTTCCAATACGTGATCTCGCCAGATGCGCCACTGCCCAACACGCCGCTGCTCGGCGTCGCCCACGTGTTATTTCCTGCAAGGAACGTCGTGCTGTTCGCCGTGCCGGAACCAAGCACGCCTGTCGGCACTGTACCGCTCGACAAGTTGCTGGCGTTCAGGCTGGTTAGCCCGGCACCGTTGCCGGTATGCGTGCCGGAGAACGTTCCGCCCGTGATCGTACCTGAGAGTGTCGGCCCAGCCGACATCACCACATTGCCGGTGCCGGTCGTGGCTGTCGCCGTCGCCACGTTCGAGCCGTTACCGACCCACACGTCCGTTGAGGTGAGCGACGGCAGCCCCGTCAACGCGGCCACCCATGTGTTGTTGCCCGCCAGAAACGTTGTGCTGTTCGCCGTGCCGGAGCCAAGCACGCTTGTCGGCACCGTGCCGCTCGCGAGGTTGCTCGCGTTCAGGTTCGTGAGCGATGCGCCGGAACCGCTGAAGGTCGTCGCGGTCGCGGTGCCGTTGATGTTGAGCGCTCCGCTCAACGTCGTCGTGCCGATGGAGACTTGGCCTGTCCACGTCGAGTTCGCGCCCGCCACCGTGCCGGTCAGTATCGGCGAAGCCGACAGCACGACGTTGCCGCTGCCGGTCGAAGGCGTCGTGCATTGAACCCCCGTGCCGCTGCTCGCCGTGCAAAAATCGTTGTTGTAAAGCGTGCCGTAACTGACCGCAGCGGTTTGCCCCATCAAAATCCAGCTGGTGCCGTTGCAGTAGATCATGATGTGCTGGATCGAGCTGTAATTGACGTCGCCCTCGTTGCCGGAGGGGCTGACGCAGCCGGCGAATGCGTGGGGCGGCGCGAAACACAGCGCCGCCAACAGAACAACTGAGACGATGCCCGCGTGTTTGATGCGGCCGATCATCAGCGGCTCGCCGCAGGAGGATGATCGGCATCGATCGCGTGCAACATGCCGGACGGCGCGCGACCCGTGTCGAGAACACGGACATGCTCATCCAGCTCCGCCGTCGCTTCGATGAGACAGGCGAGCGCCGCGCGTTCCGATCTCGCGTCAGATGTCGCCAGCGCCTTTCGCGCGGCGGCAATCTGCTCGGCGGTCGTTGTGCCGCAGGATGCCGCAGTCGCGGCAGACGATGTTGGGGCCGCGTCGTTCGCGGCGAAAACAGGATGGCTTGCGAACAGACCAAAAGTGAAAACAACCGACAGAAGTCTTGAGATGGAATCTCGACGCGACACGCTCCTCCGGCTCGCCCCCGCAATGTCGGGAGCCGAGTGCGCTTAGACTGCCAGAGTCGCCAGATAATTCAACAATATTGTTATGTTCTAATTGCAGCTGCGCGCGGCGGTGTGGCCGGTTCACGGCTCGTGCTTGGCCAGCTTGGCGAGGTCGTCGTATTTGCCACTCCAAACCCTGCGCGGCGAGCGCGGCGGCGCGGGGGTAGGCGCGGAGTCCGCGCCACCCTGCGCGTTGGCGATCTGCGGGGCTTCGGCCTCAACCGGCCTCTGAGGCTTCGGAGCTGCGGCGATGATCCGGCGGCTTCGGCGCTTCCTGCGCTTGATCGGCTTCGACGCGGATTTGGCCGGACGCAATCGACGCGGCTTCTTCGCAAAGCCTTGGCTCGTCCACACCCAACCGTGCATTCCGCGTCTGCCGATCTTCATGCGCCTCCGCCGTCAGGAATCGGCAGCTATTTTACATCGTCTTCGTGGGTTTGTGAATCGCCATTTTGCGCGCACGACATTCCTTCAATCGAAGCGGCAAAGAGGCCTGTCACCCGCTCGCGAGCAACAGGCCTCCGCCTCGGTCAATACTCGTCGGGGAACAGGAGCGTGGTCACGCTCCGGTCGTCCTCGGTGATGATCCAAAGCGTGTTCGCCCCGAAGCCTTCGCACGGCTTGGCCACATCGATCGGATACGCGGAAAGGATGCGACCGCCGTTCTTCACGGCCTCGTCGTTGGCGTCCGAATCCTCATGGCAGACATTGCCCCAATCGCCGATGGAATGCCGCGTGAGATAGTACCGGCGTTGCTCAAGGGTCGTCGCCGCCAGAGCGCCTGGCGTCGCGACGATCAAGCCGAGATCGAAGCTCGGGCGGCAAGGTACGCGGATGGTGATGCTCATAGCGCATCTGCATTCTCGGTCTCGAAACAATCGAGGGTGCTGTCACCGATGATTGCGTCGGCGCGGTCGGCGAGGCTGAGGCCGTCGAACTTGTTGGCGGCGGTAGCGATTGCGTCGTGTTCCGACTTCGCGGTTACGTCAAGCGCGTAGCAGGTGATTTCCTGAAAGCGAACGCGATAGGACTTCTTGCGGTTGTTCGATGTCGTCATGATGTTTTCTCCCGTGTTGGTCGGCTGCGCCATTGCAGCCGATGCGCACCGGAGACGACGGCGCATCAGGAAGGCGGGGATGCCCTTCACCGGCGCTTGTCGCCGGACGAATTCGCAAGGCCGTCTGCGCTTCAGCGCAACGGCCTCTGCCGAATTTGGGGGCTTCCGCGCCTTCCGCGACGGCGTAAAGGTCGCATCGCTCAGGCTGCGAATTGGCGCGGACGCACGGGGGAAAGCGGCATGACGGCTAGAAGCGGAGAGGCGGCCTCGACGCGTCACGCGGCGCATATTGCTGCCAAGCAAGACGTTTGCGTTGCCTAACGGTTCCTCGATAGAAAGGTGTCTATGTCCTGCAACGGTTCAATTCGCCCCTGGAGCTAGAACGATGATTGTCGAGTACCCGATCGCAGACGAGGTGATGAATTCGTGTCGGTACTGTGCAACGATTGGGCGATTCAAATTCCGCGTCGAGATGATGAGAGGCGTGTTGCCCACGCCGGACGAACCCACGGCGACGGTTACATTCGTGACCTTC
This sequence comes from uncultured Alphaproteobacteria bacterium, assembly GCA_963755075.1. Lineage (GTDB taxonomy): Bacteria > Pseudomonadota > Alphaproteobacteria > Rhizobiales > Beijerinckiaceae > Roseiarcus. The sequence goes on along the minus strand of CAVWKL010000007.1, from coordinate 2,636 downwards.
GAGGGCAAGACCTACGCTGTCACTGCGGCGCACGTAATCTCGACGTTCGAGAACCTGTGCGGAAAGGAAGGCATCAGGTTTGAGGGATACTTCTGCCCCGCGAAGCCCGGAATCGCGATCTTAGGACCCTTCATCCAGCCGCCGGAGGACTTTCAAGGTCGCCGTCCAGACGTTGCAATCTGTCCCGTGGATTCCCGTCTACCCGCACACATCGGAAAGGAAGCTTTTGTCGTGGTGCGCGAAGGAGACGCGACGCTACCCGTCGCACATGCGATGGCGACCGGCTTCCCAACCACTTCGAAGGAAAACTTCGTCGATGGTAATGGCGCGCGCTTACAAATGCAGTGCGTGCAGGCCGTGGCCGAAGGTGTGGGGTCCGGCGGCGGCGATCAATTGCAGTTCTATAGTGAGCTTTTGCACGCACCCAAGACGGGATCGCTCAGCGGTATGAGCGGTGGTCCAGTCATGTGGAGTACCGAGGAGGAATTCGGCCTGCTGGGCTTTGTCAAAGAGGCGATGGACGTGACGCCCAAGGAGGGCGAAGAGAGCCTATACGAAGGGCCGCGCGTCCACTTCCTCTGCCAGAGGGTAGACTACGATGTCCTGGCAAGTTGGGTCGCGTTCGTGGACGCGGACTGGCAGACTGCACGCAATAGGATCAACGAGGAGATCACGCGCGGGCAGGCCTAAGTTTAAGCCCTGCTTACGAGACTCCTCGCATCCCGTCCAGCAAGCTCGGCTACCGATAGCGATCGTCGGCGGGGCGCGTGAGCTGCGCCCAGATATTCTCAACCTCGGTCAAGAGCCGCCACTCAAGCATGGTCGGCGCGTCCAGCTCGCGCAACGTCACCAACGCGCGCGCAAGTCGCCAGCGATACGGGCTCTCCTGTTCGACCCCGCCCCATAACCACGCCGAAAAATCCTTGGTCTTGACGGCCGACAAAAGCGCCTGCACCGCCCATTTGTGCTCGGCCATCAAATGCTCTTCGCGCGCTGTAAACGCGATCGCGCGCGCGGGGAGTGCCGCAGCGGCGGCAACAGCGGCAAGACTGGCAAGAAGCGCGCGACGGGTAATCATGGGGCATGCCCGGCTCGGCGGTCGGCGGCGGCGGCGGCCAGTGAATCATGACCGGCTCGTCAAGTCATCAGGCAGAAAGACCGCGCGCGCTGTGCGCGCGCGATTTTTTCGGGGCAGATGCCCTGCCTTAGCCTCGCATGCTCTCCAGCAAGCTCGGCTGCCGATAGCGACCGTCGGCGGTCCGTTCGGACCGCAGCCGGCAATCGGTCACGAGTTCGAACAGCGCGGGCTGCCGCCCTTCGGCTTTAGCCCACGCCTCCATCTGCCGGCGGCGCAATTCGCATAAGCGCCGCCAGCTGAACGCATGCCCGTCGACATAAAGAGTGTAGGGCCTGGCCATGTCACGCGGCCTCGGCCTTCGCCTCGGTCTGCGCGCCATGCAAGAAATCGACGGCGCGTTGCGCGTAAGACGCGGCGGTGAAGATCGCGCGCTTGTCGTTCTTCAAGGCCTTGATCCACGACGCGATATAGGCGGCGTGATCCTCGCGGGTCTCCGGCGTCAAATCGAGATCGGCGGACAGGAACGCGGAGCCGAGTTCGGCGACAAGCTCCTCCATCGCGTAGCCTTCATCGCCCCAACGCTTGCGCCCAAATTCGCGGGCGAGGCGCGAGGGGTGCGCCGTCCAGTGCGTCGCCTCGTGCGCCAGCGTCGCGTAATAGCTTTCGGCGTCGCGGAAACAATCGATGCACGGCATGTGGATGTTGTCGGTGCGCGGAACGTAACAAGCGCGGCTGCCGCCATGAACGATGCTCGCCCGCGTCGCCGCAAAGAACGACTCCGCGCTCTCGATGCGCTGCACGGTCTCGCCCTTCGGTTCGGGCTTTGCGTAGAAGTGCTCCGGCAAGCCGTCGATCTGCTCGACGTTGAAGACGGTGTAGCCCTTCATGAAGGGTATGGCGCGCTCGGCTTCCTCGCCTGTCGTGGCGTCGGTCTCGGTGCGGGTGATCTTGTCGGCGTAAACGACAAGGCTGCCGGTCTCGCCCTTCCTCACATGCGCGTTGAATTCGAGCGCTTGCTTGAAGGTCATCCATACCGGCGAGGCGTAGCCCTTCTCGTCCGCCGCCGACCACAGCATCAGGACATTGATGCCGTTATACGGTTGGCCGTTGTAACGGCGGGGCCTGACGATGCGCGCGCCGTCGCCTCCGGCGCTCCAGGGCTGCATCCACGGGCGGACGCCCTGTTCAAGCTGGCTGACAATCTGGTCGGTGATGCGCTGATAGACATCGGTTCTCATGTTCGTGGCTCCTTGAAATTCGGGTTGCGGCTGCTGCTGCAACCCGACTAGCCACGCGGCGATGAGCGGGGTGGGCCGTCAGGGCCGACGGCGCGCGAGGGGGATCACCCGTCCTGCACGACCAACGGGAGGAAGGACGGGGAGACGCGCGCCGTCGCTTGCCTTGGCCTTGACGGCCAGGGGCCGCAGGCCCCCAAAAACCAAACGAACAAAGTCAGCCGGACGCCGCGACGCGCGCGGCGCGGCGAGAGGCTGTCCGCTCACCTGCGCGAGGGATCGAAGCCCGAAGGGCCGAGACCCGGCATCCCGCTCACGGGATC
>CAVWKL010000006.1:0-18188 GCA_963755075.1 uncultured Alphaproteobacteria bacterium | reverse complement strand
CACCCCGCTACCCGGTCGGACAAACAGCGGCAGAATCAAGTTCGTCAGCGAAAGCCTGACATCGCGGACCAACTGTCGGACCGCGGAATGATAGCGAAGCCGGCGTAATCGTGTGGTGGGGAACGTCATGGGCTCGTTTTGTTGGCGGACGATATAGCCATTCTAGCGTATGCACCAGAGCATCAGCGATCCGGCGCACGGCTCGGCAAGAGCGATGGACGAATTGCGTTCATCGGCTTTTCGGTACGTCGGCCTGGGCAATCCGCCTTGCCTGCCGGGCGCGGCCGGCTGCCCGCCGAACGGCGCGCCGCCGAAGGGAACCTTGGCGCCTCTTAAATGCGCCAATGGCCAACTCCCGCTGCCGGGCAAAGGATGCGCGGTCGGGCCTGGCGCTCCGCCGACCCCGACGCCCGGCGCCTGCCCGCCGGGCATGGTCAAAGGAGCCAAGGGTTGCGAACCGCTTCGGCCGGTGAAGCCGACGATTTCGGTGCAACCGACCCCGACACCCACTCCGACGCCCGGCGCCTGCCCGCCGGGCACGGTGAGGGGAGCCAAGGGCTGCGAACCGCTTCGGCCGGTGAAGCCGACGATTTCGGTGCAACCGACCCCGACACCCACTCCGACGCCCGGCGCCTGCCCGCCGGGCACGGTGAGGGGAGCCAAGGGCTGCGAACCGCTTCGGCCGGTGAAGCCGACGATTTCGGTGCAACCGACCCCGACACCCACTCCGACGCCCGGCGCCTGCCCGCCGGGCACGGTGAGGGGAGCCAAGGGCTGCGAACCGCTTCGCCTCGAGAAGCCGGTGGCGCCGTTGAAACCCGCCCCTGTCGTGACAACCCCGCCGCCGGTCGTGCATCCGGCGGTCGTCCGGCCGGTCACGCCGCCTAAACCGGCCGTTGTGAAGCCGCGTCCTGCCTGCGGCGGACCCAGAGAGCCGCCCTGCCCGAAATGAGGGGAAACGCCTCGCGGCTCGGACGGGCGTCCGACCGAGCCGCGAGACCCGCCGGCGACGGGGCGTGAAGATTCGGATTATTGACCCGGGAGAGGCTCGGGCGGGTCGAAAGTCGGCGGCGGCGCGCCGCTGAATAGCCGCGGCAAAGACGGCAAGTGCGCCAAGCCGGCGATGAAGTTGCGCGGCGGCTTCGGCTCCGCCGGGATCGGTTCGCGCCCATCCTTGCCGCGCGCGCTCAAATAAGCGGTCGCGACCTCGCGATCGTCGTCGGTCGCGGCGGCGAAGTCCTTGGCGTGGAGTTCGCGGATCCAGTCGTCCTTGGCGCCTTGCGCCCCGTTCATGGCGATGGTCAGCCACATCAGGCCGCGCGCCCTTTGGCGCGGCACGCCCTCGCCGAGGAACAGCAAATGTCCGAGCAAAGCTTGCGCGGGATGATGGCCCTTGTCGGCGGCCAGCGCCAGCCAGCGCGCGGCGCGCATGTTGTTGCGCGCCAGGCCCGCCGAGCCGTCCATATACATGCGCGCGAGATTATATTGAGCGTCGGGATCGCCGAAATTCGTCGCCGCGTATTGGAACATCTCCAACGCGCGCTCCGGATCGGCCTTGATGTCGCTGTTGGGAATGCCGTTGAGACAATAGACGCCGACGGAAACAAACGCGTTGGAGATCGCCGCGATGTCGGTGCGATCGGGATCGTCCTCATTGTAGCCGTCGACCAGCCGCTCGAAATATTCGTAGGCTTTGGCGTCATCGCGCGGCACGCCCTCGCCGCGCGCATACATTCGGCCGAGCTTCCACTGCGCCAGCGGCTGGCCGCCGTCGGCGGCGTAGGTCAACGCCTGGACCGAGGATTGCGCGTCGCCCGCCAGCAAATCATTGACCCCGGCTTGCAGCGCCTGCTGAACGCTGGTGAAGGTCTGGACCGCGATTTTGCCGGGGCCGCTGGTCTTGGAGCTGTCGAGCGCCAACGCCGCCATCGGCGTCGCGCCGGCGACGCTCAGGGCCAAGACGAGTACGCCGAGGCGCTGCGCCGAAGCGGCGTTGCGTCCTTTGCGCGCAACTCGAATCTTGGCGAAAAACAACGCGCGCATCAAACCCCGACCTGCCCGCCCGCCCGGCGTCGCGATCCCCCAGGCGTCGCCGCCTCGGGGCCTCACGAATGACCTACGTGACCAAGCTTGGAAATAGCGCGGGGTTTATGGCGCAATCGCGGCGCGATCCGGTTGAAATCCCGGCGGAATTCACTTGGTTTGCGGCTGTTGCGCAATTGCAACGTTGGCGGCCGAAACGAACGGCGCGTTGGTCAAATCCGGCTTAACCTTTCGCGCGCCGCCTCCATCTTGGCGATGCGCGCCAGGGCCGCTTCCCGCCGATCGTGGTTCTCGGCGACGATCTCGTCGGGGGCGCGCGCCACGAAGTCGGCGTTGGCGAGCTTGGCGTCGACCTTGGCGACCTCGCCCCGCTCCTTGGCGATCTCCTTGGCCAGACGCGCCTGCTCCGCCCCGACATCGAGGACGCCCGCCACCGGCAGCGCCGCGAGCCCGCCGCGGACAACGATTTGCAGCGAGCCGGCCGGCGCGGCCTCGGCGAAGCCGACATCGGCGATCCGGGCCAGCCGCTTGATCGTCTCGGCCCAGCGGCGGGCGGTCGCGGCGATCTCGGGGCTCGCCTGGACGAGCGTCAGCGGCAGCAGCGCCGCGGGCGGAACGCCCATCTCCGATCGCACCGAGCGGATCTCGGAAACGAGGTCGACGACCCAGCCGATTTCCGCCTCCGCCGCCTTGTCGACCGCGAAATCGACGCTCGGCCAAGGCCCGAGCGCCAGAACGCCGGCGCGCCCCGGTCCGGCCTCCCCCTTGATCGCCCAAAGCTCCTCGGTGACGAAAGGCATGAAGGGATGCAGCAGGCCGTAGACGATGTCCAGAACGTGCGCGATGGTCGCCCGAGCCTCGACCCGCGCCGGCCCATCCTCGCCCCCCTGCAGCACCGGTTTGGCGAGCTCCAGGCACCAGTCGCAGAACACGCTCCAGACGAAGCGGTAGGCGGCGTTGGCCGCGTCGTTGAAGCGGAAGGACTCGATGGCTTCGCTGGTTTCGGCGACCGCTTTGGCGGCCTCCCCGAGGATCCAGCGGTTGAGCGGCTCGCGCGTCGAGGTCGGGTCGAATTCGGCCACACGGACGCAACCGTTCATCTCGGCGAAGCGCGAGGCGTTCCAAAGCTTGGTGGCGAAGTTCCGGTAGCCCTCGACGCGGCTTTCCGACAGCTTGATGTCGCGTCCCTGCGCCGCCATCGCCGCCAGCGTGAAGCGCAGCGCGTCCGCGCCGAAGCGGTCGATGATTTCGAGGGGATCGATGACGTTCCCCTTCGATTTCGACATTTTCGCGCCCTTCTCGTCGCGAACCAGCGCATGGATGTAGACGTCGCGGAACGGCGCTTCGCCTTGAAAGTGCAGCCCCATCATCATCATCCGGGCGACCCAGAAGAAAATGATGTCGAACCCGGTGACGAGGACGTTGGTGGGATAGAAACGCTTGAGCTCCGGCGTCGCCTCGGGCCAGCCCAGCGTCGAAAACGGCCACAGCGCCGAGGAGAACCAGGTGTCGAGGACGTCGGGATCGCGGGGGAACATTTCCCGCAAGCGGCCCGGTTCGCCGGCCAGCGCGTTCGCCTCGAGGGGCGTCAAAACGCCGCGCTCGACGCCGTCGGCCAGCCCGGCGGCGAAAGCGGCCTCCTCGCTCTCCTCGACAAAGACCTCGCCCCACGGCGCATACCAGGCCGGAATCTGATGACCCCACCAGAGCTGGCGCGAAACGCACCACGGCTGAATGTTCTCGAGCCACTCGAAATAGGTTTTCTCCCAATTCTTGGGCACGAAAGCAGTCTTGCCCACGCGCACCGCCGCGAGCGCCGGCTCCGCCAGCCTCTTGGCGTCGACATACCATTGGTCGGTGAGCCAGGGCTCGATGACGACATTGGAGCGATCGCCGTGCGGAACCGTATGCGCCTGCGGCTCGATCTTCTCCAGCCGACCTTCGGCGGCCATCAGGCCGACGATGCGCTTGCGCGCTTCGAAACGATCGACGCCGTCGACTGCGGCGATGAGGCGCGCCAATTCGTGATCGCCCGCTTCGAGGCCGTCGAAAAATTCCAGATTGCCTTTCAGCCAAACGCGACCTTCTCCGTCCAAGATATTGATCGGACGCGCCCCTTCGGCTTCGTGACGACGGCCGACCTCGAAATCGTTGAAGTCGTGCGCGGGGGTGATCTTGACCGCGCCGGTGCCTTTTTCCGGGTCGGAATAGGCGTCAGCGACGATCCTCATCAGCCGCCCCACCAGCGGCAAGCGGACCTTGGCGCCGATCAAACCCCGAAAGCGCGGATCGTCGGGATGCACCGCGACCGCGCTGTCGCCGAGCATCGTTTCCGGCCGGGTCGTCGCCACGGTGACCTTTTCGCCGATCTCTTCGCCCAAGGCGTCGACGACGGGATAATCGAAATAATAGAGATGACCGTTCGGGTTCTTGGCGAGCGCCTTGGCGAGCGCGGCCTCGTTGAGGGGCGCTCCCTCGAGGCGCGACCATTTGAACGAGCCCTTGCACTCGACCTGGACGACTTCCAGGTCGGAGATCGCGGTCTGGAATTTCGGATCCCAGTTGACGAGGCGCTTGGCCTTGTAGATCAGCCCCTCGCGGCGCAATTGCACGAAGACCTTGGCGACCGCCTTCGACAGGCCTTCATCGAGCGTGAAGCGCTCGCGGCTCCAGTCGCACGAGGCGCCCAGGCGTCTGAGCTGGCTGACGATGGCGCCGCCCGACTCGGCCTTCCACTCCCAGACCCGGGCGAGAAAGGCCTCTCGTCCCAGGGTGCGCCGGTCGGCCTCCTGGCGCTCCATCAGCTGGCGCTCGACGACCATCTGCGTCGCGATGCCCGCGTGATCCGTGCCGGGCTGCCAGAGGACGTCCCGGCCGCGCATGCGATGGTAGCGACAGAGGATGTCTTGCAGGGTGTTGTTGAGCGCATGGCCCATGTGCAAGTTGCCCGTCACATTGGGCGGCGGGATGACGACGCAAAAGGGCTTTGCGTTCGCCCGGTCGGGCCGTCCGCCGCGAAAAGCGCCCTCCGCTTCCCAGCGCGCGGCGATGCGCTCTTCGACGGCGGCGGCTTCGAACGACTTTTCCATCATCTGGCGAGGCCCGGCATGGCTCGAGTCGAGCGATGGCGCTCGTCCCTCGGCGGGTGGAGGATTGTGGCGCGCCTGAAGGGTCGCCCGCGAGGGCGGAGGCCCGACCGAGAGATCGGCGACGGCCGCGCCCGCTTAATGCCAGCGCGGTCGCGAAAGTCAACGTTTGAAGCGCCGACGCGACGCCAAAGCGCCCAACGTCGCGTCCGGCGCATTCTGCGCGGAAGAACCCCGGGGCTCGCTCGGGCCTGACCGCTTCAGCGGCCGCCGCGCGCCACGCGCTGAATTTCGGCGCGCACCAGGCGTTCGACCATGCTCGGCAAGTTCTCGTCGAGCCAGGTCTTGAGCATCGGGCGCAGGATTTCGCGCGTCATGGTCTCGGCGAGTTCGGCGCTCTGAAGCGCCAGGCTCGCCGACAGCGCGTCGAACGCCGATGAAACCGCCTCATTGGTCTGGGCGGAAAGCAGCGACTCTTCCTCCGCCGCGGGTTGCGGCGGCGGCGGGCTCGCGACGGCGACCGCCGTCCCGGCGCTCGGTTGGCCCCAGACGACTTTCGGCGCCGCGGGCTCGACCGGCGCCGGCGGCGTTTCCGCGCGGGCTTCCGAGACGGGTCGCGTCGGGGTCGCCGAGTCCTTGGAATAAACGATCTGCGGTCCGGCGGGCGCAGGCGCCGGCTTTGTCGGCGCCGGCTTGGCGGCAGGGTCGCGGTCGTCGGCGATGATGGAGCGGATCGAGGCGAGAATCTCCTCCATCGAGGGCTCATGGGCTCGCTGCGCGCGGCGCAACGCGTCGAGGTCGCTCGGGTTCGGATTGGGTGCGCTCATCGTCATCCCGCTTGCGCGCCTTCCGGCGCGCCCTCTCGTGTTCGCGGCGCCCCGACCAACGCTCGGCGACGGGGCCGGTCCGGCAATCTGACTGACTCGCGGCGCCGACGCAGATCCGCTCTCATCGGCACGCGGCGAAATCAAGTCCCATCCCCGCCCGTCTGGTTGATCGCCTCACTTGCCGTCGGGCGTCTGCAAACCGATCCACTTGTTCTTGACCTGATCGAAATGCACCCGCGGATCGTACTCGGCGACCGCGAGACCCAGAGTCCTGATCGACAGGCGGCCGATTGCGGAAAGCAGCGTATAGGAATTGACGACCTGGTCGTGCTGGGCGGTCACCAGTTGAACGCGGGCGCTGAGCAGCGCCTGCTGGGCGTTGAGCACGTCGAGGGTCGTGCGCTGGCCGACCTTGGCCTCCTCGCGCACGCCGGCGAGCGCGACCTCGGAGGCCTCGACCTGCGACTTGGCGGCGCGCAGGATGCCGAGGGAATTCTGGTTGGCGCCCCACGCGGCGACCACCGCCGCACGCACCTTGTCGCGCTGCAAGTCGGTTTGAAGTTCCTGCTGGCCGAGCTGTTCCTTGGCTTGGCGCGTCGCGGCGTAGACCGCCCCGCCTTCGTAGATCGGCACGGTGATCTGTCCCATCAACTGCGCGTCGATGGCCTGATTGCCTGGGAGGTTATTGAGATCGTAGCGCTTCGACAATTGCCCGGTGAGGCCGACCGTCGGATAGAGCTGCCCTTCGCTGACCTTGACCGCGAGCGCGGCGGCGTCGACCCCGTGCAGCATCGCCACGATCGCCGGATGCTCCACCTGCGAAATCGCCACCGCTTCGGCCAAGGACTTCGGCAGCGGATTGGTCACCGGCGCGACGGGCGCGAGGCTCCTCGGCTCCTCGCCGATCGCCTGGCGATAATTGGCGACGGACGCTTGCAGGTTCGATTGCGCGGTCAACGCCGTCGCGCGCGCCCCCGCCAGGCTCGCCTCGGCCTGGGCCACGTCGGTGCGCGTCACTTCGCCGACGTTGAAACGATCCTGCGTCTGTCGAAGCTGCTCCTGCAGGACCTCGACGTTGTTGCGGTCGAGGTCGAGGATCGCGGCGTCCCTCAGGACGTCCATGTAATAGGTGACGGCGCTGAGCAGCACGTTCTGCTCGGTGTTGCGCAGCGTTTCGCGCGCGCCGAGGACGCCGGATTCGGCTTCCCGCACCGAATTGCCGGTTCGATTGCCGTTCCACACGTTCTGCGTCACGGTGACGCCATAGCCGCGCGGATGACTGGTGACGGCCTCGTAACCCGGAATGCCCTGAGCGTCGAACTGCTGGACGGCGGCGTCCCCCTCGGCGGAGACGGTCGGCAGATAGCCCGCGTTGGCCTTGGGAATATTCTCGTCCGAGGCCCGCACCGCGGCGCGCTGCTGATTGATGTCGGGATTGCTGAGATAGGCCTTGGTCAGCGCGCCGCCGATCGTTTCGGCCGTCGCCGTCGGCGCAATCAGCACGACGGCGATCGCCGCGACGATCGCTCCCCCGCGCCAAGCGCGGCGTGAAGGGCGGCGCCTCGTCAAACCATGAAAAGAAATCATTTCAGCCTCTTCGGGACGCCCGCAAACTCGACGTCGAACCGACCCCTCAAAACGCTGACCCGTCCGCGCGCGAACTTATGTTCGTCGCCGAGGCCCGGCGCCAGGCGCCGACCCGAACCCCGGGGACTGGGCAGTTAACCACTCTTACAGGCAAATGGCCGCGGTCGGCTACCTCTTGCGACGAATCGGCGCGCGGAACGGCAAAGATTTCAATCGACCGTCGCAAACATGCGACACCTGACCGAGATCGCTCCCGGCGCCAACGTCTGGGCGCATCGAGCCCCTGTCGCCGCGCGAGCCCGTCGCCGCGACGACGGGCGGGCGGATTTCCCCTAAATTACCGCCGATTAGAAGGCGAAGCTCGGCGGTCGGCGGAACGCCTCGATCGCGGCGGCGCGCGTTTCGAACAGCGCCCGCCGGCTGATTCCGGCGGCCGATTTTTCGATCAGCACGGCTTCCTGAGCGCCTGTCTGCGCCTCGACCCCGACGAGCCGACCGTTGTCGGCGAGTTGGGCGATGAGGGCGTCCGGCAGGCTCTCGAAGGCGCCGTTGACGAGGATGACGTCGAACGGGGCCCTCGTCGGCGCGCCCGCCGCGAGGTCGCCTTCGACGATGTCCACCCCGGCATGACCGCCGAGGGCCCGCCGAGCGGCGTCCGCCGCGCCGGCGTCGGATTCGAGCGCGACCACGCTCGCGCCCATTTGCTCGAGAATCGCCGCGCTGTAACCGGAGCCGCCCGCCACGTCGAGCGCGCGTTCGCCCGGCGCGACCGCCGCCGCCTGCAGCAGGCGCGCCAGAGTCAAGGGCGCCAGCAATCGACGATCGCCCGAACCGAGCGCGGGCTGGTCGCAGTCGAGATAGGCGAACCCCGCCTGCGCCGGCGCGACGAACGCCTCGCGCGGCGTGTCCAGGAACGCCGCGAGAACATTCAGGTCGGTGACGCCGCCCACGCGCAACTGTCCATTGACCATGTGACGGCGCAGCTCCATCGAAGCCTGCGTCGAAGGAGTCGAAATCATTCCCCTCGCCCCGCTTTAGATTGCGAGCCACGGAGCGCCGCCAGCGCCGCGACGTCAGATCTTATGGAGGCCTCGCCCGGAATCGAACCGGGGTGCAAGGATTTGCAGTCCTCTGCGTAGCCACTCCGCCACGAGGCCGTGCCGAAGCGTTTCCCCGCCGCGGCGACGCGCTATAGCAAGTTTCGCCGCGCCGCGGCAAGGCGTCATTTTCTCGCCGCCGCCGCCGAAGCGGCGGGCGATCATTCGTGCGACCACGGCGAATGCCGAAACAGCGGCAAACCGATGAAATAGGCCGCGATCGCGACGAAGCCGACCTTCACCCAGAGTTGCGGCTCGAGGCCCTCGAGGATCGCCTCGCCGGCGAGGACGAACCACGCGCCCGTCGCCGCGATCGTCACAATGCGCAGCTTTACCACGCGCAGGGGATGAACGAACACCACCGGCGCGAACATCATCGCCGTCGCCAGCAGCGTCAGCGCGGCGTTCGCCTGCCAGGGCGCTCGCAGAACGAAGAGATAGAGCACGAAGACGTTCCACAGCGCGGGAAAGCCGCGAAACCAATGATCCCCCGTCTTCATCCGCGTATCGGCGAAGTAGAGCGCCGAGGCGATGGTGACGATGAGCCCCATCCAAAACGCCACCGGCGTCGGCATGAGGTCCGAGCGCCACAGCGCGACCACGGGAACGAGCACGTAGCTGAGGAAATCGACGACCAGGTCGAGCGTGACGCCGTCGATCGTCGCCGCCGTTTCGGTGACGCGCGCGGCGCGCGCCAAGGTTCCGTCGACGCCGTCGATGAACAGCGCCAGCCCGAGCCACGCGAAGCATCGGGCGAAATCCCGTTCGATCGCCGCATAGAGCGCCAGCACCGCCACCGCGCCGCCCGACGCCGTGAACATGTGAACGAAAAAACCTGCCGTGCGCCGGACCGAGATCGCCTTGTTCTCGATCGACATGCCGCCTCTCCGGGCCCTTCAAGCGTTGCGAGCGGCGCGCGGTCCGCGCGACCGGGGGCCGCGAGCCGGACGATCGCTGGACAGCTAGAAAGCACGCATGCCAGGATAGGGCAATGGTCGTTTCGCGCTCCGCCGGTTGGGAAGACTGCGACGTTTTCGTCGCCGGCGCCGGCTTGGCGGGACTCGCGGCGGCGATCGACTTCGCCAAGGCGGGCTTCTCGGTCGTCTCTTGCGGCGCGACCGACCGACTGGGCCAGGGTCGCACGGTGGCCCTGCTCGATCGGTCGATCGACTTCCTTGCGGCGCTCGACGTCTGGCGAGGCGTCCAGCCTCTCGCTGCGCCGATGCGCGCGCTCAGGATCATCGACGACGCCGGCGCGCTGTTTGCGCCCCGGCCGGTCGAGTTCCGCGCCGACGAGATCGGCCTCGACGCGTTCGGCTGGAACGTCGAGAATGCGGTCCTCGCCGACGCGTTGGCCGACGCCGCCGACGCGCTGCCGAACCTTCGGCGCGTCGAATCGAGGGCGGCGAGCTTCGATCTTGCGCCCGAGAGCGCCGGCGTTGTCCTCGCCGACGGGCGCCGTTTTGCCGCGCGGCTGATCGTCGGCGCCGATGGGCGCGGCTCGCCCGCCCGCAAAGCCGCCGGGATCGAGGCGCGGACCCATCTTTACCCCCAGAGCGCCCTCACCGCCTTCCTCGCGCATGCGCGCTCGCACGAGGATTGCTCCACCGAGTTTCACACCCGACAGGGACCGTTCACCCTCGTTCCCTTGCCCGCGGGCCCAAGCGCGCCTTTCCGCTCGAGCCTCGTCTGGGCGATGTCGCACGCCGAGGCGGCGCGCCGCGTCGCGCTCGACGATGAGGCGCTCGCCGAGGAGATCGAGCGCCAAGCGCGTTCGATGCTCGGAGCGGTTCGGATCGAGGGCGCGCGCGGCGCCTTTCCGATGGCGCGCCAGTGGGTCAGGCGGCTTGCCGCGACGCGCCTCGCCTTGGTGGGCGACGCCGCGCACGCTTTTCCGCCGATCGGCGCGCAAGGGCTCAATCTCGGCCTGCGCGACGTGAAGGGTCTCGTCGCCGCGGCGCGCGAGGCGGCGGCGCGCGGCGACGACATCGGCGGCGCGGCGACGCTGCAACGCTATTCCCGCTCGCGCGGCCTCGATATCGCCCTGCGCACGTGCGCCGTCGACGGCTTGAACCGTTCGCTCATCGCCCATTTCGCCCCGATCGACGCCGTCCGTGCTCTCGGCCTCCTCGCGCTCGGGGCGATCGGCCCCTTGCGCCGAATGGCGATGCGCGAAGGGGTCGCGCCGATGTTCGGCGGCTGAGGCGTCAGGCTCGGCGCGCACGCCAAGCCCGGATCACGACGACGGATCGCCGCGCCCCGCCTCGATCAGCCGCGCCGCGTAGCGCGCCATTTGGTCCACTTCGATATTGACCTTGTCGGCCGGCTTGAGCGCCCCCAAGGTCGTCACCGCCAGCGTATGGGGAATGAGCAGGATCTCGAAGGCGTCGCCGTCGACGGCGTTGACGGTGAGCGAAACGCCGTCGAGCGCCACCGAACCCTTGACCGCGATGAATTTGGCGAGCGCGGCCGGGGCGCGAAAGGCGAAATGCGCCATGCCGTCGAAGTCGCGGCGCGACCGGACTTCGGCGACCCCGTCGACATGGCCGCTGACCATATGTCCGCCGAGTTCGTCGCCTAAGCGCAGCGAGCGTTCGAGATTGACTTTGTCCCCTGCCCGCCACGCCGCCAGCGTCGTCACCGCCAGCGTCTCCGCGCCGACGTCGACGGAGATCTTCGTTCGATCGCCGAGCGGGGCGACGTCGACCACCGTCAGGCAGACGCCGGCGTGGGCGATCGAGGCGCCGACCGCAACCGAGGCCGTCTCGTAGCGGCAGGCGAGCCGGAAGCGGCGCAATTCGCCGGCCTCCTCGATGGCGAGAACCTCGCCGACGTCGCTGACTATGCCTGTAAACATCGTAGACCCTTCCCGAAACTCGCCAGGGGTTAGCTCAGCCGCTCGAGATGCCAGCAATGCGTTCGCGCCGTAGGCCGCGGCCTCGATTTCGCGATAGCGGGCGGGATCGTTCAAGACGCCATAGGCCGGCGCGTCGAGCGCCGGCACGCCTCGCCGGCCGAGCGGCTTCGTCGCCGTCAGCAACACGACTTCGTCGGCGAGCCGCGAGGCGATCAGCCGCGCGCCGACGCGCGGGCCGCCTTCGCTGAAGACGCGCGTCAGGCCGCGCCGCGCCATGAGCCGCAACGCTTCGACAAGGTCGACATGGCCGGACGAATCGGCCTCGACCCGCGCCACTTCGATCCCTTTGGCCGTCAACGCCGCCTCGCGCTCTTGGCTCGCCGCGCGCGTCGCGATCGCCAGCGTGGCGAACTCGCCCGCCGTCGCGCATAACCGCGACGAAAGCGGCAGGCCGAGACGCGAATCGAGGATCGCCCGCAGCGGCCGCACGTCGACGCCGGGCAAGCGCACGGTCAGCAGCGGGTCGTCGTCGCGCGCCGTGCCGATCCCCACCATGATCGCGTCGTGGAGCGAGCGCATGACCTGCACGCGAAGATTGGCGGCTTCGCCGGTGATCGCCAGGCGCGCGTCGTGCTCGTCGCCCGCCGCGAAGCCGTCGGCGGTGCGCGCGAGCTTGAGCGTCACCATCGGCCGCCCCTCGACGACGCGCAGAATATGGCCGCGATGATCGCGGCGGGCCGTCTCGGCGCCGGGCCCCAGGCTCAATTCGATCCCCGCCGCGCGCAGGATCGCCAAGCCGCCGCCGGCGACGCGTTCGTCCGGATCCTCGAGCGCGCAGACGACGCGCGAAATCCCCGCTGCGACGATCGCCTCGGCGCAGGGCGGCGTCGCGCCGAAATGCGAACAGGGCTCCAACGTCACGTAAAGCGTCGCGCCGCGCGCGGCCTCTCCCGCCTCCTCGAGGGCGAGACGCTCGGCGTGCGGGCGCCCGCCCGGCGCGGTGACGCCGCGCCCGACGACGACCCCGTCGCGCACGATCAGGGCGCCGACAGAAGGATTGGGAGCGGCGAGCCCCAGGCTGCGTCGCCCGAAGCGAAGCGCCGCGGCCATCCAGCGCTCGTCGTCCGCCGCCTGCTCGGCGTCAGGCGTCGCCTTCATCGCGGCGGAACGCGCGCGCGCCGCGTCGCATCCGCGCTCGGCGAAGCCGGTTCGGGCTCGGCCTCCAGTTCGCCGACGATCGCATTGAAGTCCCGCGCCTCGCGAAAATTGCGATAGACCGAGGCGAAGCGCACGTAAGCGACGTCGTCGAGGCCCTTGAGGCCCTCCATCACCAGTTCGCCGATGCGCTCGGTGGGAATGTCGGCGTCGCCCTGGCTCTCCAACTGCCGCACGATGCCGTTGATCATGCGCTCGACCCGTTCGGCCGAGACGGCGCGCTTGCGCAGCGCCACTTCGACCGAGCGCAACAATTTGTCGCGGTCGAACGGCGCGCGGCGGCCGTTCTTCTTGACCACCATCAGCTCGCGCAGCTGCACCCGCTCGAAGGTGGTGAAGCGGCCGCCGCAATCCGAGCAGATGCGCCGTCGGCGGATCGAGGCGGCGTCGTCGGTCGGGCGCGAGTCCTTGACCTGCGTATCGAGCCCGCCGCAATAGGGGCACCGCATAATTTTGCCTCCCGGCGTCCGCCTGCGCCGCGATCAGTTTGAACCCGGATCGAAGAGCGAGGCCTGGCGCGCAGGCCGACGATGTTCGATGACTCTTTCGACGAAAAACTCGGCATGAAGACCACCCGGCCGCTCGCGACTCTCGACGCGCACGTCGCAGATGAGAATGTCTCCCTTGGAAAACGCAATCCCACTTTGATCCACGCGCCGAAGAAAGTCCGCGTCCGCGACGGTCACGTTCAATGTCGTCCTACCGTCGTTGAGCCGCCACTTGTTGCCTTGCTTGAAAGAGAGCGTAACGATGGAAAGCGGCGCTCTGTACCGATACTCATATGCGCCCGCTTCGCGATCGATTGGAGGACGAAAGGCAAAACCGTCCGCCTTTTCGATTCGCTCCATCCGTTCGGTCGGACCAATCGAAACTGCATCGATCCCCTCGGTCGCGAGCGGCTCGGCGACAACCCGCTCCAAAGCGGCTCGAACGCTGACGTCCACGGAAACTCGCGCCGCGATCTCGTCGACTTCGATCTTTTCGCCGTCGATCTCGACTTCGACTCGGCCGCCTTCCATCGGGTGCGCCGCGGCCGGCGAACGGCCTCTCATCCGTCTTATGAGCGCCACGGTCCCCAGGCCTACCGCGCCCGCGCCCGTCAAGATTCCGACGAGGTTGGCCGCGGCGGTCGATTTCGGACCGGCCAGAAAATCGCGGACAGCCTTCACGAACGCTACCGTCACGTCGAGACCGATGGCAAACGACCCAGCGCCGACGGTCTTGACTTGGACTCTAGCCGTCGCGGTTTCGCCGTTAACGACTCGGTTCGTTGCCTCGATCAGGTTGCCAAACGCCAGAAGCGCCGGCGCCAGATCGCGCACATCCATGACGCCGCTTTCAACCGCGGCGCCTTCATAGACCAGCGCGATGTCGGCATGGCTCATAGACCGTTTCTGTCCCTTTCGGCGCAGCGCGCTGCCTAGTAGATCGGAAAACGCCGCGTCAGTTCCGCCACGCCCTCGCGCACGCGCCCTTCGACCGCACCATTCGCCGATTCGCCGTTCGCCGCCAAGCCGTCGAGCGTCTCGACGATCAATTCGCCCACCTTTTTGAATTCGGCGACGCCAAATCCCCGCGACGTCGCCGCCGGGGAGCCCAGCCGAATGCCCGAGGTCACCGTCGGCTTCTGCGGATCGAACGGGATGCCGTTCTTGTTGCAGGTGATGAGGGCGCGCCCGAGCGCGACCTCGGCGGCCTTGCCGGTGAGGCCCTTGGGCGTCAGATCGACCAGCATCAGGTGATTGTCGGTGCCCCCGGTCACCAGCGCGTAGCCAGCCGAGAGGATCGGCGCCGCGAGCGCCTTGGCGTTGTCGACCACCGCATGGGCGTAATTCCGGAATTCCGGCGTCAGCGCCTCGTGCAAGGCGACCGCCTTGGCGGCGATGACGTGCATCAGCGGCCCGCCCTGCAGGCCGGGAAAAATCGCCGAATTGATCTTCTTGGCGAGGTCCTCCTCGTTGGTCAGGATCATGCCGCCGCGCGGGCCGCGCAATGTCTTGTGGGTGGTGGTGGTGACGACGTGGGCGTGGGGAAACGGCGAGGGATGGGCCCCGCCCGCCACCAGCCCGGCGAAATGGGCGATGTCGACGACGAAATAGGCGCCGACGGCGTCGCAAATGGCGCGGAAACGCTCGAATTCCCAGTGGCGCGCGTAGGCGGAGCCGCCGGCGACGATGAGCTTCGGCCGATGCGCGCGCGCCAGCGCCTCGACCTGATCCATGTCGATGCGATGGGTTTTGCGATCGACGCCGTAGGAGACCGGCTTGAACCAGCGGCCGGACATGTTCACCGGCGAACCATGGGTGAGATGGCCGCCCGCCGCCAGATCGAGCCCCATGAATGTGTCGCCCGGCTGCATCAGCGCCATGAAGACGCCCTGGTTGGCCTGCGAGCCGGAATGCGGCTGGACGTTGGCGAAGCGGCAGGAGAAAAGCGTGCAGGCGCGCTCGATCGCCAGCCGCTCCGCGATGTCGACGAACTGGCAGCCGCCGTAATAGCGCCGCCCGGGATAGCCTTCGGCGTATTTGTTGGTGAGCACCGAGCCCTGCGCCTCCAGCACCGCGCGCGAGACGATGTTTTCGGAGGCGATCAGCTCGATCTCGTCGCGCTGGCGATTGAGCTCGAGACCGACCGCCTGGGCGATTTCCGGATCGGCGTCGGCGAGCGAAGCGGAGAAGAACGAATTGGAGCGGATCGGCAGGGGGGCGGCGTCGTTCATGAGCGGCGGTTTCCGAGTGAGGTCTTGGCGGACGCACGCCAAGCGTCCGCCCGAATGTGGGCGGCGCATAGCACGGACGGGGGGCGGAGGCCAGAGAAGGGGGGAGAGAGAACGGGGGATGGCGCGGGCGCCAAATTGATAGGGCGCGAACCCCTTCCCCCCTCGCGGGGGAAGGTGGCCCTCGCGTCAGCGAGCGTCGGATGAGGGGGGTCGCGCCATAGCCTGGCGGTAGACGGGCGTCTTTCGACGGCCTACGGCGCGACGGCTTGCGACGTTTCTGCGCCGATATATGTTCGCCCGACGCCAGAGGAGATCCCCCGCTCGATCATGCGTCGTTTCGCGCGCGAGCAGCGCGCGAACGCCATTCAGGCCGAGTCGTTGATTTGGGGCGCGGTTCGCAATCGGCGATGCGAAGGGAAAAAATTTCAACGACAAGTCGCGCTGGGAAGCTTCCTTGTGGATTTCGTCTGCTTTGGGCGCCGCCTCGTCGTCGAAATCGATGGCCCGAGCCATGATGGCGAGGAACGAAAGGCGGCCGACGCCGCACGCGAGGCCTGGCTTTGCGGCCAAGGATTTCGCATCTTGCGTTTGCCCAATGAACTCGTGACCGGCTCGACGGAATTGGCGGTGGCGCGGATACGCGCCGCGTTGGCGTAGTGAGCGGAGTTCTTGCGAAGCCGCCGCGCCATAGCCCGTCGAAAGTCGGGCGTTCTTCGGCGCCCTATGGCGCGACCCCCTCATCCGACCCTCGCTGACGCGAGGGCCACCTTCCCCCGCGAGGGGGGAAGGGGTTCGCGGCCCATCCCCCGCCGAACCCGGGCGGCGGCCAACGGCATGTCAATGGAGCGATGCGCTCGAGCAAGCGCGGACCGCCGCGCTTCGCTCGCGACGACGGCGGAGACCCGGTTCGACCTCAAGACGGCGCGCTCTCATCGCCGTCCCTAATCCTGCTTCAGCGCCACGCGGTCGAGGCTCCAGGGGCCGCCGCCGGCGAAGACGAAGTAGAGAAACACAAAACAATAGAGAACGGCCAGACTGCCGCCGTTCGCCGCGGGATAGAACGACTTCGGCGCGTGGGCGAGAAAATAGGCGAAGGCCATTTCGCCCGACATAATGAACGCCGCCCATCGGGTGAACAAGCCGACGAGCAGCAAAAGGCTGCCGAAGGTCTCGATGATCGCCGCGGGGATGATCAAGCCGTGGAGGGGCGGTCCCGCCACGGGGAAGCCGAATAGTTTCGCCAGCCCGAACTGCAGGAACACGAGCGCGGCGACGATCCGCAGGATGCTGAGGACATAGGGCCGCCCCTTCTCCAAATTCGCATACAAGGCCGTCATCGTGACCTCCCTTCCCGCGCCGTCGCCGATGAATGGACCCAAGCGCGGCGATGGCGCCAAAGTTTAGCGCTTCTCCTGGGAAAACATAGGCGGGGCGCGGCACTTTCAGGGGGGACGCGTTCAATTCGCCGCGACCGGTTGCGCGGAGGCTCCGCTCCTGTAGGCTCGCGGGAGCACGCGACAAGGAGCGTTCATGCCGCCGATGATTTCCGCCAGCGCCGTCACCAAGACCTACGAGTCGGGCTTCACCGCGCTCGAGGCGATCAACCTGGAGATCGTCAAGGGCGAGATCTTCGCGCTGCTCGGGCCCAACGGCGCCGGCAAGACCACGCTGATCGGCGTCATCTGCGGCATCGTCTCGATGACTTCGGGACGGGTTCTGGTCGACGGCCGCGACATTGAGCGGGAGTATCGCGCCGCCCGCTCGAAACTGGGCCTGGTGCCGCAGGAGATCGCGCTCGACATCTTCTCGACGGTTTGGAACACGGTGCGCTTCAGTCGGCGCCTGTTCGGCCGGCACGCCGACGATCGCTACGTCGAGGCTCTGCTGCGCGATCTCTCGCTGTGGGAGAAGCGCGACAGCCGGATTGTCGAGCTCTCCGGCGGCATGAAGCGGCGCGTCATGATCGCCAAGGCGCTGAGCCACGAGCCCGACGCGGTGTTCCTCGACGAGCCGACCGCCGGCGTCGACGTGAACCTTCGCCGCGACATGTGGGCGCTGGTCCGCGGGCTGCGCGACAAGGGCGTCACCGTCATTCTGACGACGCATTATATCGAGGAAGCCGAGGAGATGGCCGACCGGGTCGGCGTCATCGACAACGGCCGCCTCGTGCTGGTCGAGGAAAAGTCGGCGCTGATGCGCAAGCTCGGCAAGCGGCGGCTGACGTTGACGCTTTGCAAGCCGATGGCCGCCCTTCCCGCTTCGCTCATGGACTGGCCGCTGGCGCTCGATGAAAGCGGACAACGCCTCACCTATACGTTCAATGTGGAAACGGAGGGCGCGGGCATTCCCCTCCTGCTCGAACGCCTCGCGCGAACTGGGGATCGACTTTCGCGATCTCGAGACCTCGACGAGCACGCTGGAGGACATTTTCATCGACGTCGTGGGGCACGAGCGCATGAGCAGGGCGATGGCGTTCAACGCGGACGGCGTGTGGGCGATCTACCGCTCGGAGATGGCGCGCACGGCGCGCACGATCCTGCAGAGCGTGGCGATGCCGGTGATCACGACGGCGCTCTATTTCGTCGTCTTCGGCGGCGCGATCGGGTCGCGCATCCAAAGCGTCGACAACGTCAGCTATGGCGCCTTCATCGTGCCGGGGTCTGATCATGCTGTCGCTGCTGACCCAGAGCATTTCGAACGCGGCGATCGGCATCTACTTCCCGAAATTAAAATTGAAGTGGCCGCTTGGTGGTGGGG
>CAVWKL010000005.1:0-13960 GCA_963755075.1 uncultured Alphaproteobacteria bacterium | reverse complement strand
GCGATCGAGAAGCGGCTCGACGCGCTCGCCTTTCTCGCCGAGGCGCCGGCTTTGCGCGACGCCTTGCGCAAGCGCCTCGCTGCGGCGCCCGATTTCCTACGCGCGCTTTCGCGTCTCAGCCTCGATCGCGGCGGCCCGCGCGATCTCGCTGCGCTTCGCGACGGGTTGGCGGCGAGCGCGTCGATCGCGCACACGCTCGCCTCCGTCGAGGCCTTGCCGCCGGCGCTCATGCGCGATTTGGCCCGCCTCGGCGAAAACGACGAGGCCCTGACGCGCGATCTCTCGCTGGCGCTCGCCGACGAACTGCCGCTTGCCAAGCGAGACGGCGGCTTCGTGCGCGCCGGCGCCTCGCCCGCGCTCGACCAGGCGCGGCGTTTACGCGACGAAAGCCGGCGCGTCGTCGCCGAGATGCAGGCGCGCTACGCCGAAGAGGCGGGGACGCGCCAGCTCAAGATCAAGCATAACAATTTCCTCGGCTATTACATCGAGACGCCGCAGGCCCAGGGCGAGGCGCTGCTGAAGGCCCCACACAGCGCGACCTTCATCCACCGCCAGACCATGGCGGGCGCGATGCGCTTCACCACCGAGGCGCTGATCGAGCTGGAGGCGCGCATCGCCTCGGCGGCCGACCGCGCGCTGACGCTCGAACTGGAAGTCTTCGAGCGGCTGCGTCAAGCGTGCGTTGCTCGAAGCGAAATGTTGCGCGCTCTCGGCGACGCGCTCGCCGAGATCGATGTCGCCGCCGCGCTCGCCGAGTTGGCGGTCAAGCGCGATTGGGTTCGCCCGCGCGTCGACGATTCGCTTTGCTTTTCGATCGAGGGCGGCCGCCACCCAGTGGTCGAGGCGGCGCTCGCCGAACGCGGCGAGCCCTTCGTCGCCAACGCCTGCGACCTCTCAGGCAGCCCAGGCGAGGGCGGGCGCATCGCGCTGGTCACCGGCCCCAACATGGCGGGCAAGTCGACCTTTCTGCGTCAGAACGCGCTGATCGCGGCGCTGGCGCAGATGGGGTCTTTCGTGCCGGCGCGGCGCGCCCATATCGGGATCGTCGACCGACTGTTCTCGCGCGTCGGCGCGGCCGACGACCTTGCGCGCGGCCGTTCGACATTCATGGTCGAGATGGTCGAGACGGCGGCGATCCTCAATCAGGCGAGCGAACGCTCGCTGGTCATTCTCGACGAGATCGGCCGCGGCACCGCGACCTTCGACGGGCTCTCCATCGCCTTCGCCTGCGTCGAGCACCTCAACGCGGTCAACCGCTCGCGCACGTTGTTTGCGACGCATTTCCACGAACTGACCCAGCTCGCCCAGACGCTGCCGCGCCTCTTCAATCTGACGATGCGCGTCAGCGAATGGAAAGGCGCGCTCGTCTTTCTGCACGAAGTCATTCCTGGCGCGGCGGACCGTTCCTACGGCATCCAGGTCGCCAAGCTTGCCGGGCTCCCCGCCGCGGTCATCAAGCGCGCGCGCGCCGTGCTGGCGGAACTCGAGGCGACCAAGCATGCGGGCGCCGCGCTCTCCAGCCTCGATGCGCTGCCGCTCTTCTCTTACGAGCCGCCGCTGTCGCCCTCCGCTCCCGATCCGCTGCGCGAGGCTTTGGACAGAATGGACCCCGATGATATGACGCCACGAGAGGCGCAGGCGGCGATCTACGAATTGAAGCGCCTGGCGCGGGAGAAGCCGCCGTGATCGACCAGAAGATTCTCTTCGCCAGCGCCGTCGCCGCCTATCTCTATGTCGTCTCGCCCGGCCCGGCCTTTCTCGCGCTCTTCACGCTGGCCGCGTCCAAGGGGCGGACGGCGGGAGCGTGGTTCATCTGCGGCCATCTCGTCGGCGACGTCACCTGGGGCTCGCTTGCGGTCGGCGCGATCCTCGGCGCCAGTCGGCTCGGGGCGACGCTTTTCGAGCTGCTCGGGGTCGGCTGCGGCCTCTATCTCATTTACCTCGGCGTGCGGGCGGTGATGACGCGCAAGGACGCGCCGTCGCGCACGATCGGGG
This sequence comes from uncultured Alphaproteobacteria bacterium, assembly GCA_963755075.1. GTDB lineage: Bacteria > Pseudomonadota > Alphaproteobacteria > Rhizobiales > Beijerinckiaceae > Roseiarcus. Next base: position 11,965 of record CAVWKL010000005.1, on the reverse strand, counting down.
CGCGCCGGCCGCTGGCGACCGGCCTCGCCTTCGGCCTCACCAACCCCAAGGCCTATCCGGTCGCGCTGGCGATGTTCTCGGCGATCGTCGCGCCCTATGTCGCCGAGCTTCGCCTCGCCGACGCGCCGCAATTGCTCATCGCCGCCTTCGCCGGCTTCCTCGCCGCCGACGCGACGCTGATCTTCGCCGCCGGGCTGCCGGCGGTCAGGCGCTTCTTCCTCGCTCACGGCGTCATCGTAACGCGCGTCGTCGGCGTGATGTTCATCGCCTTCGGCGCGAAATCATTGTTCGACGCGGCCAATGGGGCGATGCGAAGGTCGGCGTGAGGCGCTTGCGTTTGTGCAAGGACGCATTAGCTTGCGGCCTATGGACTTGCGGCGATCCGCCGCGTAACGGCGGACCGGCCAATCTCGCAGACGAAAGAACTCTCGAGGCTTGCATGACCAACGTTCGCCAGCCGACGCTCTTCCTGCCGCATGGCGGCGGGCCGTGCTTTTGGATGGAGCCTCCGCCGCCGTTCGGACCACACGCCTGGGACGGTTTGCGCGACTTTTTGGCGGGCGTCGTCGAGAGCCTGCCGGAGCGCCCGAAGGCGTTCGTGGTCGTCACCGCGCATTGGGAAGAAGACAAGCCGACGGTCAGCATCGCCGCTGCGCCGGGGATGCTGTTCGATTATTACGGTTTTCCCGCCCACACCTATCAGCTGCGCTATCCCGCCCCTGGGGAGCCGAAACTGGCCGCCGAGGTCAAGCGCTTGTTGGAGGCGGCGGGCCTGCCGGTCGGCGAGAACGACGAGCGCGGCTTCGACCACGGCGTGTTCGTGCCGATGCTGATCGTCGATCCGAAGGCCGAAATCCCGGTCGTCATGCTGTCGATTGCGCGCGACCTCGATCCGGCGCGCCACATTGCCACCGGCAAGGCGCTGGCGCCAATGCGCGACCATGGCGTCGTCATCGTCGGCAGCGGCATGAGCTTTCACGATCTGCGCCATTTTCGCGACGGCGACGGCCGTGCCTCGACGGCATTCGACGCATGGCTCGACGAAACCGCGACCGCGGTCGATCCGAAGACGCGCGAGGCGCGGTTGATCCGCTGGACGGAAGCGCCCGCCGCCCGCGCCTGCCATCCGCGCGAGGAACACTTGATCCCCCTGATGGTCGTCGCCGGCGCCGCGGGCGACAGCGCCGGCGAGCACAGTTTCCGCGGCACAGTCGGCGGCAAGGTGATTTCGGGCTTCCGCTTCGGTTAGAGCGTGTTGCGTTTAGGCCTGAGCGCCCGCTCTCCCCGTACACGGGGAGAAGGGATGCCCCCGCGTCAATCTCATTGCAGAATGCTCTTAATTCGGTGACGTGCGCTCATTTCCCTTTTTGTTGGCGCCGCGTCGGTGAAACGCGGCCGCTTCGCATCCCGGCGCGCGCTTCCGCCGACCCACGCGCCCGAATCATTCGATATTTCAAAATCAAACGCATTTTGCTTTCCGCAAATCACAATTCATGCTATCCTTGCCGCCGCGATCCTCCCCTCCCGGACCCCATCCATGGCGAAGGCCGGCAAGATATCCCGCGCCGCCGCAGACGGTCCAACGGAGCGCCGGCCGCGCATCCTCGAGCGGCTGACGAGGGGCGCCTCGGCGGCGATGTCGCGCCCGTGGGGAATGTCGCCATGCGCCGCGTGCGGCAGATGAGCGCCGAAAGGCTCGCCAAGCGCGAGGTCGATCCGCCCGCCGGCTTCGTTGGGTTGCAGATCGCCCGGCTCGGCGACGCGATGGTCGTCGCGCATACGATGATGATGGAGGGCGATCTCCAGGCGATGGACCGGCTGATCGCGCTCGCCGGCAAACGCGATCGCTCTCACCGCCCCGGCCGCCCCGAGATCGCCGCCGAGCCGGGCGAACATCCGCCGCCGACGTCGGCCGAGGACGGCGAAGCGGAAATTTTCCGCCCCGCAAGCCCTTGAAAGAACGCAAAACGCGGAAGGAAACGCAAATCCCTTCCGCCCCCGCGGGGAGATGAGCGCGCCGCGCCCTTCTTGGCCTCTCCCTGCCCTTTGCGGGGAGAGGCTGGGGTGGGGGCCGAGTGATTGGCCGCGCCGTTGCGGCCTATCCCCTCGCCCCTCGTCCTACCCGTCTTTCCGTACTCGGGGGGAAGGGAGGCCCCGCGTCAACCTCATTGCAGAATGCTCTAGGGCGCCCGCGGGCGGACCCCGCTCAGTCCTTATGGCGGTTCAGGAAGCTCAGCGTCTTCTCGTTGAACTCGGCGACGCTTTCGTAAATGGCGGCGTGCGCGCAGGTCTCGAACACCAGGAGTTCGCTTTCCCCGATGCCGTTCGTCATCGCGTCGGCGAAGCGCGGCGAGCAGACGATGTCGTGGCGGCCGAAGGTAATCTGAGTCGGCGCCCTGATGCGCCCAAGCTGGGCCAACGCGTCATGAGCGATCACCGCGTTCGACTGCCGGATGAAGGCGTCGAAGGGCTGCTTCGGCCGACTGCGCACGAAGGCCGCGAGCTGGTCGATGTAATCCGACTTGGCCGCATAGAGCTCCGGCGTGAAGCACCAGGGAAAGATCCCCTGGATCACCATCTCCGTGACGCTGTCCAGGCCCTTGGCGATGCTCTGCCAGCCTTCGACCACGGTCTTCAAAAACGGGTCGGTCTTGGGCCAGCCGCTGTGCAGTGACAGCGATTTGACTCGGCTCGGATATTTGGCGGCGAGCCAGAGTCCGGTCGCCGCGCCGAGCGACACGCCGCTCACGTGCGCCCGCTCGACGCCGATCGCATGCATGAACGCTGCGACATCGTCGGCGAACAATTCCATCGAATAGACGCCGGCCGGCTTGTCCGTCTCGCCGGCGCCGCGCGGGTCAAGGGAAATGCAAGTGAAATGCTTGGCGTAGTCGGCGACTTGGAAAGCGTAGCAGGCGTTGTCGGCGGCGAGGAAGGGAATGAGAACGAGCGGCTCTCCGGCGCCTTGGCTTTCGTAATTGATCGTGATGCCGTTCGCTTGAACCTTGGGCATGTGAACCTCCCTGGCGCTTGTCGCGCCTCCCGCTTTTCGGAGGCGCGGACCGATCTTGCCAATCGCGATTTCCTCTTGATCCGCGGTCTTCGATTGGGCGTCGATTTCTCGAAGAGATTGCGCCACTTTGGGTTGGCGCGCAATCCTGAAACGCGGCTCCGGACGTCGCCGCCGGTCGAAGCGCGACGGTGCGTCCGCCGACCTTGGCGGGGAAAGTCGTGGGGCGGCGAGGGCGGCGAGCCGCGGTTGGATTGGCGCGATACGGCGCGCCGCGCCTGAGGTGAGACAGTTTGCCGCGACGTCGACGGCGCGGTTGTCGCAAATGATTGCCTTGTCGCGGGAATTTCCTCGGAATGACGGCGGATGCGCGGGGCCGGCGATCATCCGGGATCGTTGCGCGGCCAGCGCTCGGCGTTATATCGTCCTTGATATGAAACGACCGGAACGGGCGGCTCTCCTAATATTCGTCGTCGGCGTCGTCTTGGCCGCGGCCGGGTTGACGGCGGGGCTTGCTTTTCCTGCTTTGCCAAGAATGATTTGCGGCCCGGTGTTTTTTGCCGGCGTTGCGATCGTGTTCTTCGCCACGACGTTCCTCATATACGAATATTGGCGCGCCGATCGACCGCGACGGTTGCTTCTGCCGATCGGCGTGATGGTCGTCGTTCTCGTGGGCCTCCTGGGCGCGACCGGGTATTTTTGGCCGACATCGGCGAACATCGTTCCATAGTGGAGCAACGCGGCGGCGCGCTTGGCGCGCGCGGTCGCTGGGGACGAACGTTTTTCCCCTTGGGCGCCGGTCGTTGGACGCGCCGCGTCACAATTGCGCCGGAAATCCCGGCGCGCGCAAATCGGTGCGAAGCGCGTCTTCGAGAAGCCGCACGACCTCGGTCGACCAGGCGCCGCCGCCATAGACCTCGCGCGCTCGGACGAAGGTTTGCGCCGTGAGCGCGGCGAGGTCGAGCGGGACGCCGAATTGGCCGCCGAGCTTCATCGCGAAGCTGAGATCCTTGCAGGCGAGCTCCATCGTGAAGTTGATCGCGTAACTGCCGTTGAGAATGAGCTGCGATTCGGTCTCGTGAACGAAGCTGTTGCCCGAGCTCTCGCGGATGACGTGATAGGCTTGGGCGAGATCGATCCCGCCGCGCTTGGCGAGCATCAAGGCCTCGCCGGCGGCGACGAGGTGGATGAAGGCGAGCATGTTGGTGATGACCTTGATCACCGAAGCCGACCCGAGCGGACCGACATGGAAGAGCGCGCGGCCCATCGCGCTCAGCGCTTTGCGGTGGCGCGCGAAGACATGCGCGTCGCCGCCGACGATGACGGTGATCTCGCCGCTGGCGGCTTTATGGACGCCGCCGGTCACCGGCGCCTCGAGCGTCGCCACGCCGCGCTCGGCCGCCGCGGCGGCGAGGCGCAGGATCGTCTCCTGATCGTTGGTGCTCATCTCGATCCAAGTCGCGCCAGCCGGCAGGCCCTCCAGAAGCCCGTTTTCGCCGGTCAGAACGCGTTCGGAAACGGTGGGGGACGGCAGGCAGGTGAAGACCGCGTCGACCCGCTCGGCCAGCGCGCGCGGCGTCTCGGCCCATCGCGCGCCGCCCGCCAGGAGGGGTTCGGCGGCCTCGCGCTTGGCGTCGGTGACGACGAGTTCGGCGCCGCTGCGCAAGAGATTGGCGGCGAGAGCGCCGCCGAGATTGCCCAGGCCGATGAATCCATAGCGCATGGCAAGTGTCTCTAGGGTTCAGTCCGGGCGCCCGACGGGCGCGTAAGTCGGCACGAGATGCAGCGCGCCGCCGGAGTAAGGATGCGCGCGCGCGACGTCCTCGTCGAGTTCGACGCCGAGGCCGGGCTCGGTCGGCGGGATCACGTAGCCGTCCTGCCAGCGGATCGGCTTCTTCAACAATTTCGCCTGGAAGCCGTCCCAGCGCTCGATGCTCTCGAGTATGAGGAAATTCGGGCTGCACGCCGAGAGCTGGATATTGGCGGCGCCGACGACGGGGCCGCAATAGAGATGCGGCGCAATCTGGGCGTAATGCGCTTCGGCCATGCCGGCGATCTTTTTGGCTTCCAGAAGGCCGCCGACACGGCCAAGGTTCAGTTGCAGAATCGAAGCGGCGCCTGTCCTGAGCACGCGCGCGAACTCGTATTTGGTGGTCAGCCGCTCGCCGGTGGCGATCGGGATTGGCGTTCCCGCCGCGACGCGCGCCATCTCCTCCGGCATTTCCGGCGGCGTCGGCTCCTCGAACCACAGCGGCGAACAGGGCGCCAGCCTTTGCGCGAGGCGCAGCGCGCCGGAGGCGGTGAACTGTCCGTGCGTGCCGAACAACAGATCGCAGGCGTCGCCGAGCGCCGCGCGGAGCGTCTTGCAGAAGGCTTCGCTGAGGGAGAGCCGCTCCAGGCTGGGTTGGCGCGGATCGAAGGTGGAGTAGGGGCCCGCGCAATCGAACTTCACCGCGGTGAAGCCCTGTGCGACGTATTTGAGCGCGCGCGCCGCCGCCGCATCGGGGTCGCGATAGACGGGGCTGTCGGAATAGGCATGTGAGCCGGGCTCGTCCGGGTAGAGATAGGTGTACGTCCGCAACCGCTCGTGGACGAGGCCGCCGAGCAGCGCGTGGACGGGCTTGTCGACCGCCTTGCCGACGATGTCCCACAACGCCATTTCGAAGCCCGATAGCACGCCCATCAACGAAATGTCGGGGCGACCCGAGTAGCCGCGCCCGTAGACGTTGCGCCACAGCGCCTCGATGCGGAACGGATCGACGCCCAAGATCTGGCGCTCGAAGACGTCGGCGATCATCGCCTGCAGCGCCGCCGGACCGAAGCTTGCCCCATAGACCTCGCCGACGCCCTCGATCCCGCATTGGGTCTTGAGCTTGAGAAAAACGAAATAGCGGCCGCCGAATCCGGGCGGCGGGTTGCCGACGACGAAAGTCTTCAGTTCGGCGATTTTCATGCGGCGGCTCCGACGGCGGGGGTTCGACGTCGCGTTCCGCCACTCGCGAGTGTTTTGCGGCACGGCGAAGAAATCAAGCCGAACGGGCCGATCCACGGCACGATTTCTGGGGCGCCGCCGGCGCAGCCGGGAGCGCGGCGCGCCAGCGGCGTCCGAAGTTCGCCCCGAATTTCGCCGGAATTGCGCGGTAACGACGCAGCGCAGCAGAATTTTTCGCCAACCCTCTTGGCTTGAGCGCGCGAGCCGGCTAAAGGAGGCAGAGGGGTCGGCGGCGCGATGCGACCCTTATGATCATCAGTGGCTTCCGCTGCGCATTGTCGAGACCCATTTCAAGGGAGCGGCGAGGCGAGAGCGGTGGATAGGCCGGAGGACCCGGGGGGTTTCCCTCGTGTCTCGTCCGGCCATGTCCTGTCCGAGACTGCCGGCGCGCGCGTTTTCCCTTCGGGGGAACGCCGCTTAATTCCCTCCCGAGATTTGCGGGATTCAGGGGGCCTGCATAGACGGGGAAGACCGATTTTCCGCCGGGCGGCTCTCAATCGAGCCGAGCGGCGCCTGCGGTTCGAACCATCTGTCCGGCGGCGGGCGTCAAGCCCAGCTCCGGGGACAGGCGCAAGTCGTCGTGATCGGCCGTCTCGTTTTTGCGGCCGGGCGCGGCATGTGCAGGAGGCGGGATCATCCCGCCAACCGGAGAAAGCACCGTGGACAGAGCGGAAAAGAAGGAGGCCGTCGCGATCCCTGCACGAAGTCTTTTCAAAGACTTCGGTCGTGGTCGTGGCGCATTATTCCGGCCTGACTGTCGCCCAGATGCAGCGTCTGCGCAAGCAGATGCGGCAGGCGGGCGCGCAGGTTCAGGTCGCCAAGAACCGCCTCGCCCAGATTGCTCTCAAAGGCACGGACGTCGCCTCGATCGGTTCCCTTCTCAAGGGGCCGACCCTGATCGCCCACTCCAGCGATCCGGTGGCGGCGGCCAAGGCAGCCGTGGCTTTCGCCAAGGACAACGAGAAATTCGTGCTCCTGGGCGGCGCCATGGGTAAGACGGCCCTCGACGTCGAAGGGGTCAAGGCGCTTGCGACCTTGCCGTCCCTCGACGAACTGCGCGCCAAGCTCGTCGGGCTCATCGCCGCTCCGGCGACCAAGCTCGCCCAGCTCGCCAACGCGCCCGCCGCCAAGCTGGCGCGCGTGATCGGGGCCTATGCCGCCAAAGACGCAGCCTGATCCGAGGCTCTTCACAAATCCCTGGTTCGAACCATATTAGGAACTGCAAAAATGGCTAATCTGGAAAAAATCGTCGACGAATTGTCGAGCCTGACCGTACTCGAGGCGGCGGAACTCGCCAAGCTCTTGGAATTGAAGTGGGGCGTTTCGGCCGCCGCCGCCGTCGCGGTCGCCGCCGCGCCGGGGGCCGCCGCCGCCGCCGCGCCGGTGGAGGAAAAGACCGAGTTTACAGTCATCCTGGCCGCGATCGGCGACAAGAAGATCGAGGTCATCAAGGAAGTGCGCGCCATTACGGCGCTCGGCCTTAAAGAAGCCAAGGATTTCGTCGAAGGCGCTCCCAAGGCCGTCAAGGAAGGCGTCTCCAAGGAAGAGGCCGAGAAGATCAAAGCCGCCTTGGAAAAGGCCGGCGCGAAGGTCGAGTTCAAATAGAGACCGTGGGCCTCAGTCGGGCCTACGCGCGAACCGAACGGTCCCGGCTTCGGCTTGGGGCCGTTCAGCCGTTTGAGACGCGCTTGCGCGTCCCAGCCTTCACCGGTCGGGCTTAGGTCCGGTCGATGCGGGTTGTCGCGCCTCAGGCGCGACAAGGAAATCTCGGGCCTTGGGCCCGCACCGTCCGCCGTCCAGGCGCGGCGCGCTCTTATTGAGGCGCGTGGGCTCGGAGTTCGGCGGCAAGCGAAGATAGAGGAGCGACATGGCGCAGACATTCACCGGCCGCAAGCGTGTTCGCAAGGTCTTTGGCCACGTCAAGGAAGTCGGCGTCATGCCGAACCTGATCGAAGTGCAGAAGGCCTCATACGATCAATTCCTCATCATGGACGCGCCCAAGGGCGGACGTCCGACCGAGGGTTTGCAGGCGGTGTTCAAGTCGGTGTTCCCGATTTCCGACTTCGCCCAGACTGCCCAGCTAGAATTCGTGAAATACGAATATGAGGCCCCGAAGTACGACGTCGACGAGTGCCGCCAGCGAGGCATGACCTACGCGGCGCCGCTGAAGGTGACGCTGCGTCTCATCGTGTTCGATGTCGACCCAGAGACGCAAGCCAAGTCTGTCAAGGACATCAAAGAGCAGGACGTCTACATGGGCGACATGCCGTTGATGACCGCGAACGGCACGTTCGTCGTCAACGGCACCGAACGCGTCATCGTCTCGCAGATGCACCGCAGCCCCGGCGTGTTTTTCGATCATGACAAGGGCAAGAGCCATTCCTCGGGCAAGCTCTTGTTCGCCGCGCGCATCATTCCCTATCGCGGTTCGTGGCTCGACATCGAATTCGACGCCAAGGACATCGTCCATGCCCGCATCGACCGGCGCCGCAAGATTCCGGTGACTTCGCTGCTGTTCGCCCTCGGCCTCGACGGCGAGGAAATCCTCTCGACCTTTTACAAGAAGGTCGTCTACACCCGCGCCAAGGACGGCTGGCGCGTGCCGTTCGACGCTGAGCGCATGAAGGGCGTCAAGGCGACCGTCGACCTCATCGACGCCGACAGCGGCGAAGTGGCGGTCGAGGCGGGCCGCAAGCTCACCGTGCGCTCGGCGCGGCAATTGTCGGAAAAGGGCGTGAAAGCGCTGCGCGCCCAGGACTCCGACCTTTACGGCCAGTACATCGCCGAGGATCTCTACAGCCCGGAAACCGGCGAAATTTTCGCCGAAGCCGGCGAAGAGATCACCGACAAGTCGCTCGCGGCGCTGGTCGAAAAGAACTTCAACGAACTGCCGATCCTCGACATCGATCACGTCAATGTCGGACCCTACATCCGCAACACGCTCAAGGTCGACAAGAATTCCTCGCGCGAGGACGCGTTATTCGACATCTACCGCGTCATGCGCCCCGGCGAGCCGCCGACGGTCGAGAGCGCCGAAGCGATGTTCAATTCGCTGTTCTTCAACTCCGAGCGCTACGATCTTTCCGCGGTCGGTCGCGTGAAGATGAACATGCGCCTCGATCTCGACGCCGCCGACACCGTGCGCATCCTGCGCAAGGAGGACATTCTCGCCGTCGTCAAGGCGCTGGTCGATCTACGCGACGGCCGCGGCGAAATCGACGACATCGACCATCTGGGCAACCGCCGGGTGCGTTCGGTCGGCGAACTGATGGAAAATCAGTATCGCGTCGGCTTGCTGCGCATGGAGCGCGCGATCAAGGAGCGCATGTCTTCGGTCGAGATCGACACGATCATGCCGCAAGATCTCATCAACGCCAAACCGGCGGCCGCGGCGGTGCGCGAGTTCTTCGGCTCCTCGCAGCTTTCGCAATTTATGGATCAGACCAATCCGCTGTCCGAAATCACCCACAAGCGCCGCCTCTCTGCTCTCGGGCCGGGCGGCCTGACGCGCGAGCGCGCCGGCTTCGAGGTGCGCGACGTCCATCCCACCCACTACGGACGCATTTGCCCGATCGAGACGCCCGAAGGCCCGAACATCGGCCTGATCAATTCGCTCGCCACCTTCGCGCGCGTCAACAAATACGGCTTCATCGAGGCGCCGTATCGCAAAATTCGCGACGGCAAGGTCACCGACGACGTCTTCTATCTCTCGGCGATGGAAGAGGCCAAATACAGCGTCGCCCAGGCCGACACGCCGATCGACGCCAATGGCCATCTTGTCGGCGATCTCATCGTCTGCCGTCACGCCGGCGACGTCGTATTCCTGCCAGGCGACAGGGTGGACTATATGGACGTCTCGCCCAAACAGCTCGTTTCCGTCGCCGCGGCGCTGATCCCGTTCCTGGAGAACGACGACGCCAACCGCGCGCTGATGGGCTCGAACATGCAACGCCAGGCGGTGCCGTTGGTGCGCTCCGACGCGCCGTTGGTCGGCACGGGCATGGAAGCGATCGTGGCGCGCGATTCGGGCGCGGCGATCGCTGCGCGCCGCGCTGGCGTCATCGACCAAATCGACGCCACCCGCATCGTCATCCGCGCCACCGACGAGACCGACGCCACAAAGCCGGGCGTCGACATCTACCGCCTGATGAAGTTCCAACGCTCCAATCAGTCGACCTGCATCAACCAAAAACCGCTGGTGCGGGTCGGCGATCGCGTTGAGAAAGGCGACATCATCGCCGACGGTCCCTCGACCGATCTCGGCGATCTCGCGCTCGGCCGCAACGTGCTCGTCGCGTTCATGCCGTGGAACGGCTACAACTTCGAAGACTCCATTCTCCTTTCCGAGCGCATCGTCAAGGACGACGTCTTTACCTCGATCCATATCGAGGAATTCGAAGCGATGGCGCGCGACACCAAGCTTGGCCCCGAGGAAATCACTCGCGACATTCCCAACGTCTCGGAAGAGGCGCTGAAGAATCTCGACGAGGCGGGCATCGTCTATATCGGCGCGGAGGTGGTCGCTGGCGACATTCTCGTCGGCAAGATCACGCCCAAGGGCGAGAGCCCGATGACGCCCGAAGAGAAGCTGCTTCGAGCGATCTTCGGCGAAAAAGCCTCGGACGTCCGCGACACCAGCTTGCGTGTCCCGCCGGGCGTGCAGGGCACGATCGTCGAAGTCCGGGTGTTCAATCGCCACGGCGTCGACAAGGACGAGCGCGCCCAGGCGATCGAGCGCGAGGAGATCGAACGCCTCGCCAAGGACCGCGACGACGAACAGGCGATCCTCGATCGCAACGTTTACGCGCGCCTGGCGGAGATGCTCGTCGGCAAGCGCGCCTTGTCGGGACCGAAGGGCTTCAAAAAGGACCAAGTGCTGACCCGAGAGATCCTTGACGAACACCCGCGCTCGCAATGGTGGACGTTTGCGCTCGAGAGCGATCCGGCGATGAGCGAAATCGAGGCGATGCGCAAGCAATACGACGAGTCGAAGAAGTCGCTGGAGAGCCGCTTCCTTGACAAGGTCGAGAAGCTGCAGCGCGGCGACGAGCTGCCGCCGGGCGTCATGAAGATGGTCAAGGTCTTCATCGCTGTGAAGCGCAAGATCCAACCCGGCGACAAGATGGCGGGCCGCCACGGCAACAAAGGCGTCGTCTCTCGCATCGTGCCGCAGGAGGACATGCCCTTCCTTGCCGACGGCACGCCGGTCGACATCGTGCTCAACCCGCTCGGCGTGCCGAGCCGCATGAACGTCGGCCAGATCCTGGAGACGCATTTGGGCTGGGCCTGCGCCGGGCTCGGCAAGCAGGTCGGCGACGCGGTCAACGCGTACTTGCGCAGCAAGGACGCCAAGCCGTTGCGCGCCAAGCTCGACGAGATCTACGGCGACAACGAGACGATCAAAGCGCTCGACGATCAGGGGCTGGCCGAACTGGGCGAGAACCTGCGCCGCGGCGTTCCGATCGCGACGCCCGTTTTCGACGGCGCGCGCGAGAAGGACATCGTCGAGATGCTGAAGCTCGCCCACTACGACGCCTCGGGTCAGGTGACGCTCTATGACGGGCGCACCGGCGACACGTTCGATCGCAAAGTGACGGTTGGCTACATCTATATGCTCAAGCTGCATCATCTCGTCGACGACAAGATCCACGCGCGCTCGATCGGCCCCTACAGCTTGGTCACCCAGCAGCCGTTGGGCGGCAAGGCGCAATTCGGCGGTCAACGCTTCGGCGAAATGGAGGTCTGGGCGCTCGAGGCGTACGGCGCGGCATACACTTTGCAGGAAATGCTCACCGTCAAGTCGGACGACGTGGCGGGCCGCACCAAGGTTTACGAGGCGATCGTTCGTGGCGACGACACCTTCGAGTCGGGCATTCCCGAGAGCTTCAACGTTCTCGTCAAGGAAATGCGCTCGCTCGGCCTCAACGTCGAACTCGCTGCGACGAAGAAGTTGCCCGGCGAGG
>CAVWKL010000004.1:0-7538 GCA_963755075.1 uncultured Alphaproteobacteria bacterium | reverse complement strand
CGAGCTTATGATTTCAGCGCGCTTGCTTCGGAGCGTGGTTACGGTGCGTATCTCGGTCATCCAGCGGACTTAGGTACGCGCCGGCCACCTTCCTTGTGGCGGTCTGCAAAGAGATCGGAGCGTAGTGGCGCGATTTCATGGTCCAAGCCGGCGGCGAATGGACGGCAGGTTAGCCACCCCACGCGCGGTAGAGCTGAGGGTCTGCTTCCGGCTAGTCACTTCCGCTTCGCGCCCATCAGCGTCATCCAGTCGTTTTCGGTCGTTTCTCGAAAGCCGACATCATTTATGCAGGCTCGGGCGACCGACAAAGGGCATAGCCCGTTGGCAGTCCATGCTTTCAAGGCCCGCATACGCAGCCGACGCCGCGTATGCGGGTATTTGGATCAACGGCCGTTGTTCTTCAATCGCCGCGCCAGCTCAACCTTCCCGCCTTCCCTTTCCGGTACCGTCTCGCGAACGACCCCGCGTCCGGGGATCGCGGTGCCGAGGCGGTCGATCTCAACGATGAGACCGCGGGTGCTGCCGTGTGCGCTCATAGCGCAACTCCCCACGTTCGGCAGAACGACAGGCGCGTATGCGATGCGGCGACCGCAAGCTTGGACGACGCGTATCGCTTGGCGCGACAAGGCCGCGACGCCGCGGGCGCCATCGTCGCCGCCTGCCAGCAACTTCTCTGCGAGTTCGGGATGAATATGAATCGTGATCTGCGACATGATGAACTCCTCGACCTGACAAATAGCCTCGCGGCGACGCGGTGCGTCGTGCGGTCAGGGCGAAGAGGAGGGACAGCTCACGTCATGGCGGAAGCTTTGATCCAATTGGGGAGGCTTTGCAACCGAAAATTCCCGGCGGGTGACGGACCAGCGTCCGTTGATCCAACATTCGGTCTTGAGAGATTCGCAATCGACCGCGCGGGGCGCTAGCGGGCCGGCTGCTTGCGACAACGTTGAGCGAAGACTGTGCGCTTTAGTCGAAACTCAGAGAGACGAATGAATAAATCCACTCAATCGGAGTCTCACGTTCTTCTACGTCACGGCAAATCAAGATTTGCCGCCGTTTTGCTTCGGATGGCTTAATTATTCTCCAGCTTTTGTATCCCCGTTCGGAATCAAGCACAATTCCGTGCGATTTAATGTTGCACGAAATTCCGGTATCCTTGAGCTGGCCTTTGCCGACGAAAACAACCCAATGTCCAATAACGTCAGCGCGATTTTCTTTGACTACGGCCAGCCCAAGAACGTTGTCTGACCGCGCTGGCGGAACGAACGGTTTCTCCGTTCCGGGTCGGAAATAGGTATAGTGGTTGTCCTTGTTGTAAGGATCAAGTAATTCGTTCTCCTCAATGGTAATCTTTCCGCGAAGATTGGACCATAAGAGCGCGCGATATAGGGCCTCTACCAACATCGGTGCCTCTATTCCGCCATCCCCAAACGGTCTTTCAGGGAAGAAACCGCGAAATACACCCGTGTCGATAAATCGCTTAAATACTTCAAAGTCATTTGCACCGATAAAGTCATGTATACGTTCATTTTTAAATTTAACGAAATTTACAAGATTCAGAATTGCGTAAAATCCACAATACGTATCGAGACCGCCTTGATGATAAACGCGCAAGCAATTGTCTATTACATGCGAACGACGGGCACTATAATTGTCCATGTCTCGTTCCATTCTCAATGGATACCTAGCTAACAAACGTTGCGAAACTCGCCGAAATGCGCAACGACGCCCCGAGCGTCCAACGCCTGCACTCTAGTTTGCGAGCCAAAGCGAGAGAAAGGGGGCTTCACGCGTTGCGACCGGATGTCGCGAGCGCCATCGACCGTAGTCATGCGCGGCAAATGGGGGGGGGCGGAAAATGGCGCAAGGGGACCGAGGCTCGGCAAGGCTCCTGGTTCTATTCCAAAGCCGCGAGACCGTGGAGAGAATGTCCAAAGAGTTTGTTCTCTGGCCCGAGACCGGACCTTCTTCTTTCGGCCAGCTCCAGGCATAGGCAGACCGCCGGCCTTGCGCCCATTCCGGACGTTGCCAGAGTAATCTCGCCTCTCTGGAATCGGACGGTGGTCGTTTGGGAGGCCGAATTCGATCGCTCGCCCCTCCGGTTATTGAGAGATAAGCTCTCGCCTATTTCATGATCGGCGGCGCAGCCCGCGGCATTGCAGCCGACGCGGTCGGCGCAGCGCTAGCAATACGAATACGTACCGCCCGTGGTATCCTCCGGAATTCGCAGCCATGTCGGACGCTCCTCAATTTGCCCGGTTCTGCGCCGTTTGGCGGACGGATCCGATTGCCGCCGATACGCTGCTGGTGGCAGTCGTAGCATGCGCGAAAGCGGCTGGGCTGAAGCTTGCCGGCGTTCTGCAACGGGAAGTCCAACGTCCCGGAAGGCGGCGGCACGAACGTGGACAAAAAACGCCCCGCGCCAAGAAGACGGTCGCGGGGCGCACAACGGCGACGCCAAAAGACTGACTTCCAGTGCGTCTATCGTTTTTCCGCGCCTCGCCCCAGCGCTGCGGCGCCGACGCCCGGCGGCTTACGCATGACGACAAAGCCGGAGTCCTTGAGGTGTTCGACAATCCGCTCCGCTGTCAGCGTCGCCATGATGTCGCTGGCGGTCCGGATTCGTTTGCGCCCCCGGAACTGCAACGCGAATGCGATGGCCTGCTCAAGGTCATCGCTGCTGGCGGGCGTGAGCGGTTCCGCTTCGGTCATCGAGCGATGATAGCGCCAATTTTCGAACAAAACAAGAACGCACTCGCGTCTTAGGATCGCGCAGCGCGCCACAGCCGCACGCTCAAGAGCGAAGGACTCGACCGGCGTTCTCGATCGACGCATCTCCTATCTCTAGAAGAGGCGGCCCTGCCCTGCCCTTGACCTTCCAGTTGCGTAGGACTTCTCATGTTTGATTCCACTACCCCAAAGGGCTTTGACGTTCGACCGCGCCTGGAAGTTTTCGCTCGCAGCATCAGCCGCGAACCACTTGGTCTTGCCTTCCATCGACCGGAAACCTGGGCGAGACCGACCCGATGTTTTGAGAACGCCATCCGTCAAGCGGAACAGATGGGCGGGCGCGCATTGTTCGGCTGGATGTTCCATTACCGCGTGGTGGAAGACATTCCCGGGCCTGGCTACCTCATCGCTGTGCACCATGCGGTCTGGCACGCGCCGGCGGGCCAGTTGGTCGACGTAACCCCACTGCATGATGACCAGAAACACCGGCCGATATCACCAGGCGGTGACATTCTGTTCCTCGTAGATACGAAAGCGCAGCCGATTGTGCGGGGCACGACGGTCGGACCTAGACCCTCGAGATTCTATCCGCTCGACGCCGGCGAGCGCCTCGTCGCCCATGTTCGGCGGTTGCAGGAGGTCGAAGACGAGGCGTGCCGCAACCTTTATGGGGATGGCCGCTGAGCTTACCCGAGGGGCTCACCTTCAAATCTTGACGTCGGCCGTCGCTTTGAAGACGTCCGCGGCTCATTACCAAAAGCGTTCGCCGCGGCAGGGGCCGGCACGACGCTCGGTGCGCCTGGCATCAACGCACCAAGTGCGGCAAACTCAACGGTCCGCCACTTGTCCCCGCCGAATCAATCCGATTCTGAACCGCCGGGTGGCTTCGCGAGGCCTCCCACCGGAGGGCCGATCTGGCTGTCGGGCGCGGCTAGCCGACTACCTCACGCGTCTTGATAATGGCGCGGGATGTAGAGCGACCGATGACGATCCGTCTAGCGACGATCAAAGAGGCCGAGGTCGTTCATGGCCGGCGTTGGTAGCCGCGAGCAACTATCCGCTCGCCGATCATTTCAGCGGGGACAAATGCCCCGCGTGAGTGCGAGGTCTGCGCAAGAAGCGGAGCACGTGCGATTTTGAGCGCGACGGTCGAAACCTGGCTGAAGTCCCGCTGACTCGAATAACCGATTGAGCGCGGCCTTGCGATCAGGTGTGCCGGGAATAGCTGATCCGAGGTTCGGTCGGCGACGTGGACGGATCGGAAAGAATGTGGAGATTGTCCCCCGATCAAGGGAAGTGTGTTGCCTCCACGACAAGCCAATGGTTGCCTGGTACAAGCGATTCGTGAATGCAGCCCAATTTGGGACTTTACCGGAGGGGGGCTGACGGATGGCCGGCAATCCTTTTCAGCGGCGCGTCGCTGAGTGGCTGGCCGCGTGTTTCCCGACCTGGGTATGCGCGGATCGGTTCGAGCGAACGCACCGCTTCCTTGAGGAGGCGTTGGAGCTGGCTCAGGCGACTGGTTGCTCACGCGAGGACGCCCACCAGCTCGTCGACTATGTGTTTTCGAGGGACGTTGGCGAGCCCGAACTGGAGGTCGGCGGCGTGATGGTCACGTTGGCGGCTCTCTGTTCCGCGTCCGGGATCGACATCAGTGAGGCGGCGGACCGCGAACTAGATCGAAATTGGTCGCGAATCGACGTTATCCGCCAGAAGCAGGCGGGAAAGCCTGCCGGATCGCCGCTCCCGCAGTGACGGAACTCGGGTTGGCCTCGATGCGAATCGGCAAATGCGTTGGAAGTCGTTTTGATCATATCCTTCAAGACGCAGGATTTGAGGGACTGCTGCGCAAGCCTGGAGCGAGCCGAGGCAGCGATTGGCTCGACGCACGCCCAATACTTGATAACGGTGCTCTCCGACGCTGAGGCGGCGGAGACCGCTGGAGAGTTCCTGGAACTTTACGCGCCGAATGCCGTGATCGATGGCAACTCGATCTCGGTGTCGATCGGCACGCGCTACTCTTCAACCTTTGTGGCGATCGGCGCTGCGTTCACTCGCAATCGCGAGACCGCTCCTAATTGGGGCACCGTTCGCAGACTGAAGATGATGGATCTGACCCTATGCTAGAACCCGAGCAGGACGAGTTCACTCCGGATTGGTTCTCGAAGCCCGCCGACACACTCCTGGGCCTTATGAATCGCCGCGAAGTTCCGGTTGCCGCGGTGGCGGATGCAGTCGACGGTGGGATGGAAACGTTGCGCGGGTTGATCAAGGGAACGCTGGTCATCGACGATGACTTGGCGCAATCCCTCTCGACGGCAGTAGGAGGCTCGCCGACATTCTGGTTGAAGCGCCAAGCAAGCTATGCGCGCGCGCTCGAGCTGGCCTTGCAGAGAGCCGTTGGTGAGCGTGAAGAGTGGTTAGAGCGCGTCCCTGTGCCCGGCGGCAAGTCGCGTGGGCGGAAGTCCGAGTCGCAAAAAGTCGTCGAGCTTCGCGAACGCTTAGCATTCTACGGCGTGAGCAGCTTGCGCGCCTGGGATGCCCGCTACGGCCACGTTCGTAGCGGGACGCAGTTCCGCACTTCGCAAACATTCTCCTCAAAAGACGGAGCCGTCTCGCTGTGGCTACGGACGGGCGAACTCGAAGCCGCCTTGATGACGACCGCCCGGTGGGATCCCTCCAAACTGCGGATGCAGCTGGACGACATCCTGAAGCTATCCAAAGTTCGCAAGCCCGAAAGGTTCCTACCGAAGCTAAAGGCGATCGGAGCGGTGGCTGGAGTTGCGATCGTAGTCGTGAGGGCGCCAGAGGGTTGCAAGGCGAGTGGGGCCAGCAGGCTTGTCGCTCCTGACAAGGCAATGGTGCTGCTTAGCTTCCGACACCTCTCCGACGACCACTTCTGGTTCACCCTGCTGCACGAGTTGGGCCACTTGCTGCTTCATGGCGCCAACCCGTTCGTGGATGCCGACGATACGTATCAGGATGACCGCGAACGGGAGGCGAACGAGTTCGCTTGTTCTTGCATCATTCCCCCACCCCGGTGGGAGGAGTTCGCCAACCTGGGTTTCGACAAAGAGTCTGTGATGCGGCTAGGAGTATCCCTAGGTATCGCACCGGGCCTGATTGTCGGGCAGTTGCAGTATCGGAGATCAATACCCCGAGACCGATTGAACTACCTGAAACGTCGCTGGACTTGGACGGACATTGATGCCGCGTTGGCCTAACCTCTGAAATGGACGAAACGCACGGGGCTCTTCTGCCAATTGCACAAGGCGTCCTCCATGACTTTCATCGTGACGTAGAGGTCGGTGTCGAGCACGTCGAGCATGCGCTGGAGTGCAGACAGAGAAGACGGGCCGTCAGCTCTTCCGTCGAAGAGGAGACGGGCGCCGCGCGCCGGCCCAGTTGCGCCGTTCAAGTATGCCGAGCCTGCATCGATCGGAGCGAGATTGTATCGCCCGATGAGGGAAAGATAGTCGAATTTCGCAAGGCGACCAAAGCTCGTGACTAAAAGGGCCCCGTAGAGTGCGTCGAAAATCGCGTGGGGGTCGTTTCCGGCCCGGCGGACGGTGTCGGCGAACCGCTTGACGTGTCCGTCTGGCCCAACCCAAGCAAGATAGCTTTCGATTGCCCTCGCCGTTCCCCGCGCACTATCGGCGCGCAGGGTCTCGTACTTGCGGTGATTCCCGAATTTGCCACGGACGTTTCGCCAGTTCGCGGCGAGCCAGGAGGTGAACGACGCGGGATTCGCGCTAACCGTTCTCCAATCCCATACGCCAGTTCCGAGCTTTCCGTACACGTCCTGCAATCGTCGCCAACCGCTGTTCTCCGCACGCCCAAAATGAGTCATCAGGAACAACAGCCAAGCCGCTTCTTCGACGTCGCCTTTCTGAAGATGGTGCGCCACAGCCCGCTCAGCATCAAAACTGGGGTCGTTCGGGTTGGCCCTGCGGGCGGATATAGTCTTCCGCTGCACGCCGACGTAGTAGGATTCCCGACGGAGGCTCGCGACAAATTGCAGGGCTAGTGTCTCGAGCGCCCCCGGTGGTGAAATGCCCGGTAAAGGCTGGACCGACCGAGAGTGGCGCAGCAGAGTTGCAGCGATCCTGCGTCTCTCTTGTTCCCACAGTGGCCACATATCTTATTCGTCCCTCGGTGCGGCCTCTCCGGCTTGCTCGTCATCGCGTCGGCGCGGCATCGCCATGCGCGTCTCCACATATGCGCGGTACGCGGGGTGCTCGATTTCGCTCAGCAATTTGTCCAACGCATCGCTGTTTCCGGTGGCCCAAAATGCTTGTAATAGGCGGACCAGATCGGCCCAGTAGGACTCCTTGAAGACGGTGGATGCGTCGAAGTAATCCCATTGCGCATGCGACGCTCACAATCAAGCAACGACGGCACCTGCTCGAAAGGATCGCCAAGCGGCATCGGAGGCATTTCGGCGAGCTTCTGATACCCCTCACCAACATAAATTCTCAGATCGGAGAGATTTTTCGTGTAGACATGCTCACTGCCCACATATTGGTAGTACTCGCCAATCTCGACGCCTACTCGGCGCGCGATCATCTCCTGCATCATCGTAAAACAGAAGACGTCGTGCGGTAGCCCCTTGTAGGCATCGTTGGAACGCTGCGTCACAGACAAGTGAAGATGTCTGTCGCGCAAGAGGAACTGGATGGCGGTCGTGCACGGCACCTCCTTGTATGCCGATGCGATGTCCTGGGCATCGAAAAGCTGAATCACCGCCCTGCGTGACGTCGGCTTTTGCTGCAGCAGCTCGATGACGCCGGCGATCTGATCGATTTGAC
>CAVWKL010000003.1:0-7155 GCA_963755075.1 uncultured Alphaproteobacteria bacterium | reverse complement strand
TGCTGAGATCTCTGAGCGTCGTGGTTGCGGCGTTGGGGCTGGCCGGGTGTGGCCTTGCGCCGTTCGATCTCACGGCCGGTGGGCCCGCTTCCGCGCCCGCCGGGCCTAATGTCGCGGCGCTCCTCGCCAATCTCAAATGTGAGCTGTTTGAGGCGGCGAACAACGACACCGACATTATTCCGCGGTATTTTGACGATCCGAGCCTGCCCAAGCATTACGATCCCAACGTGCCGGGTCAGGAGGACAAGACTGTCGTTCCGGAGCGGTCGTTTACGTTGAAGCACCTGTTTGAAGAAATCGAATACGTCGGTGAGGCGGAATTCGACCTCGACGTAACGTCGACGCCCTCGATCAGCGCAACGACAAGCTTCATCGACCCGTACCTGAAGACGGCGAGCGTGGCTTTGGCGGTCAACGGCAGTTGGAGCGACGCCGCCGAACGTAAGATCCAGCTCTTTTCGTCAATCGATTTCGAGCGGTTGGTCCGCTCGCCGCCATATCCGGGAGTCCGCGACAGCGAGGCGCCGCTGGCGCGCTTCGCGCCAACGCCGCAAGACCATCGCGGCGCCCCGGTGCCGTCGCTGCCCTGCGGGCGCAGCACGGACCTCGACGGATCATTGGGAATCCAGGAGTATTTGACCTATCATTTCATCAACGGCGACATGGACGACATCGCTGTTTGGCCGAGCGCCTCGGGCGGTCCGGCCGGCAGGCTTCCGACTTCGGACAACACCAAGTTCGGCGCTGACGAGTTGATGGTGACGATCAATTTCACCGTGTCTACCGGGTTAAACGGCGGCCCCAGCTGGACGGTGACGCGTTTCAAGGGGCCGGCGAACACCGCGCCGCTATTGGGCTACGCGCGGATGGTGAAAGATTCTCTTGAGCTGACGCTAATTCCGGTCTGCATCCGCCAGAAATACAAAGTGACGAACAAGAGCCCGCCGTTCGAATACCGGCCGACGCTGATCGAAGGCACGCCGCGGTGGGCGAACTATCTGCCGCAATGCGAGAGCGGCTCGACCACCGGCGGCGAGAAAGTGAAAGCACTGTCCGACGCGCACAGCTTGAACCTGATGCGATCGCTGAACCTTAACTTTATTCCTTGAGATTCCTCTCAGGGCTTGAGCGCGATCTTGCCCGTCCGGCCTGGCTGGGCTCACGCGTGCGCCGGCGCCCGCGCGCGCCCGTCACTTCACGTCGACATAGACGTGAACGGTGGTCGTCTGACCAGGTACGCGCGCATTGCCGCCGATGAAGACCATGACGAATTCGTCGGGGCCTCGATAACCGGCGGCGGAACGATAGCCGATGACGGGGAGGCCCGAGTCCTCGCCTGCGGCGGCGACGCCGTGATGGGGCGGCTGCGCGATCCGGAAGGCGCCGGCGTCCGCCCCCCCGGAAGTGCTGACGCCAAATCCGCAAGGCTTGCCGCTATCCGCCTCGCCCTTGACGATATTGTCGAAGCCGAAAAAGAACTTGGCGAGATCGAACTGGCAGGCGGCTTCGGACGAGCCGCCGAGAGATAGCAGCAGCATCGTCGTCAACAGGGCGAGTTTACGCATGGCTGTGGTCCTTGGCTGGAATGCGCGTTGCGCGGCGGAAAGGGGGGCGCGGCGATGCTCGCCTTGCGCCAAGTCGGCGTCAATGATTTCAAACAATCGGCGCGTGTAAATATCACGGCCGGCGCGCCATGCCGTCATGGCGAGCAGAGCGACGCCATCCCAACGAAGCCGCCGCCGCGAACCCCAAAGTCTGGATCGCTTCCCCCAGGACTTGATCCGGGGGTTGCTCGCGATGACGAGTGCTTGCCGGCGGCGGATGCTTGCGGCCGACGCGCTTTCCGCGCCCGCGCCGCCGTGCCACAATCGGCAGGCGAAGAAAAAGCGGCTGGCGCGCTCATGCCGGGATCGGTGAAGATATTTCTCTCGACGGTCTCCGACGAGTTCCGCGCCTATCGCGATCAACTCCGCACGGACCTCACGCGGCACAACGTCGAAGTGAAGGTGCAGGAAGACTTCAACGACCTCGGCGGCGACACGCTCGACAAGCTCGACGTCTATATTGCGCATTGCGATTGCGTTGTGCATCTCGTCGGCGACATGACGGGATCAGCGCCGCTTGATCGTGACGTCGAGACGTTGCTCGCCAAGCACCCCAATCTCGTCGCCGACTTGCCGCCGCTCGCCGAGGCGCTGAACCTCGGCCTCGCGGCTTCCTATACGCAGTGGGAGGCTTGGCTCGCGCTCTACCATCGCAAGCCGTTGTTCATCGCCAAGGCCGCCGAGAAAGCCGCGCGCGGGCCGAAATATGCGCCGACGGACGCCTCGCGTGCGGCGCAAACGGCGCATCTTGCGCGGCTCGAAGCGCTCAAGCGCTATCCTGGCTGCGATTTCAGCGGCCCGGACGATCTCGCCAAGCATGTCTTCGCCTCGGCGATTCTCGACCTGCTGGCGAAAGCGGACGGCGGAAAAACCTCGCGCCGTCCCAACAACCTGCCCTTCGCCTCGCTCGGCTCCCTCTTCAAGGGGCGCGGGGAACCCCTTGATAAGCTGCACAAGGCGCTGAACGTGGACGCCGGCGGCGCGACGGCGATCGTCGGGCGAGCGCTGCATGGGCTCGGCGGGATCGGCAAGACGCGGCTGGCGGTCGAATATGCGCTCAAACACGAAGGCGAACATTCGGCGCTGCTGTTCGTGCGCGCCGACACGCCGGCGGCGCTTGAAACGAGCCTCGCCGCGCTCGCCGGACCGGACGTTCTCGATCTTCCGGAGAAAGATGCGCGCGAGGACGCGGTGAAAATTCCCGCCGCGCTCGGCTGGCTCGAAAACCATCCGGGTTGGCTGATGATCCTCGACAACGTCGACGACGCGCCCGCCGTCGCGGCCGTCGCGAAGCTGCTGGCGAGGCTCAACGGCGGCAAGGCGATCGTCACCGGCCGCGCAGCCAATTTCCCTGCTTCGGTGCGCAAGCTCGAACTCGGCGTTCTCGACAAGGCGGCCTCGGTCGCATTCCTGCTGGAGCGCACGGACGAGGACCGCGCGCGCTCGATCGATGACGCGAAACTGGCGCAAGAACTCGCTGGAGAGCTTGGCGGTCTCGCGCTCGGGCTCGAACAGGCGGGGGCATATATCGCCACCGAGCGCATTGGCTTCGCGCGCTATCTTGAGCTTTGGCGCGAGAAACGCGCCACGGTGCTGGACTGGTTCGACAAGAATTTAATGAGCTACGACCATGACGCGGGCCTTGCCGCAACGTGGGCGACCTCGGTCGACCGACTTACGCCGGACGCTCGCCGCTTGCTGGAACGCCTCGCCTTTCTCGCGCCGGAGCCGGTGCCCAACAGCCTCATCGAAGTCGCCGCTCCCGGCGCTTCGCCGGGGTTCGATGCGCGCGCCGCGCGCGCAAATCTCTTCGCTTATTCGCTCGTTTCGCGAGCGGCGGTGGAGACTGGCAAAACGACGCAGGATGGTTTCGCCGTTCATCGATTGGTGCAGGATTTCACCAGGCGCCTGATGACCGAGGCGCGGCGGGAAGCGGCGTTGCGAGAGGCGCTGGGCTGGGTGGACCGGGCATTTCACGGCGAGCCGCGAGACGTCCAAAACTGGCAGGTCCTCGACCCGCTTGCGCCGCACGTGTTCGCGGTCGCGAAGCAGTCGGACGAGGCTGCGATCGCCGCGCCGACCACTCGGCTCTTTAATCTGCTGGCTTTGCTGCTCCAAGCGAAGGCGCGCTACGCCGAAGCCGAGCCGCTTTTCCGCCGCGCGCTGGCGATCGACGAGGCGAGCGCCGGCCCAGATCATCCCGACGTGGCGATCGACCTCAACAATCTTGGGCTGTTGCTTCACGCGACCAATCGCCTTGGCGAGGCCGAGCCGCTTTTCCGCCGCGCGCTGGCGATCGACGAGGCGAGCAGTGGGCCGGTTCATTCTCGAGTCGCGACCGACCTCAACAATCTCGGGCTCTTGCTCCACGCTACGAACCGCCTCGGCGAGGCCGAGCCGCTTTTTCGGCGCGCGCTAGCGATTTTCGAGGCGAGGTATGGGCGGGACCACCCCCAGGTGGCGTCAGCCCTCAACAATCTCGCAGGCTTGCTTGGCGCCACGAACCGCCTCGGCGAGGCCGAGCCGCTTTTTCGCCGCGCGCTGGCGATCGACGAGGCGAGCTACGGGTCGAATTATCCGAACGTGGCGCGAGACCTGAACAACCTGGCGGTCTTGCTTCGCAGCACCAACCGCCTCGGCGAGGCCGAGCCGTTTTATCGCCGCGCGCTGGCGATCGACGAGGCGAGTTACGGGCCGGATCATCCCCAGGTGGCGAGGGACCTCAACAGTCTCGCCGGCTTGCTCGGCGACACCAACCGCCTCGGCGAGGCCGAACCGCTTTATCGCCGCGCGTTGGCGATTGACAATGCGAGCTACGGGCCGGATCATCTCGACGTCGCGAGAGACCTCAACAACCTTGCGGGCTTGCTTCGCGTCACCAACCGCCTCGACGAGGCCGAACCGCTTTGCCGCAGCGCGCTGGCGATATTCGAGGCGAGCCATGGGCCGGATCACCCTGTCGTGGCTATCGGCCTCAACAATCTGGCGGGCTTGCTTCGCGCCAGAAATCGCGTCGGCGAGGCGGAGCTCCTTTACCGCCGCGCGCTGGCGATCGACGAGGCGAGCTACGGGCCGGACCATCCGACCGCGGCGATCCGCCTCAACAACCTCGCGGGCTTGCTTCGCGCCGCGAACCGCCCCGTCGAGGCCGAGCCCCATTGTCGCCGCGCGCTGGCGATCGACGAGGCGAGCTACGGGCCGAACCATCCTGAAGTAGCGAGAGCCCTCAACAATCTCGCCGGCCTACTCCAAGAGACAAACCGTTCGGACGAGGCCGAGCCGCTCTTTCGGCGCGCGCTGGCGATTTTCGAGGCGAGCTACGGGCCGTACCATTCGCAGACATATAGGGTGCGCGCGAACCTCGCCGCGCTTGAACGTTCCCGGGGGTGAGGCGGGTCGGCGGTCGGGCGCCGCTTTGCCCGCGGCGTTCGCACATGCGCCGGCCGCATCGGCCCGTCGCCGTCAAGTCACGGCGAATGCGAAGCATTCGGCCGCCGCTCGCGCGGCTGCTTCGCTGCAATTCGCCCCCTTCGGGGCGACTGCGACGCGCCGGATGCGGCTTTTTGCATCCATGGTCTTTGGCGAGATATGAGCCGGCTGGCGGGCCGGCTTCGCTCGCCAAAGATCGTGGAGACCAGGGGCCTGAGCCGTGCCGAGGGGGAATGCGGCTTGCCGCCGAAGCGAACGCCGATCGGGGCGGGAAATACGAAACGGGCCCTCGACCCAGACTTCCCTGTTTCTGAAAAACGAAAATCATGTTATGCTTTCTTGGTCGTCCCCCAAGTCCGCCGCGCCGGCGAGTTTGGGGGCGGGGACCTTGGAACAGCGGGCGGCGCACGAAACTTGCGGGCATGCGAAATTTCCCTTTTCGACTTGCAACGCCTTGATTTTCCAGAAAACGCCCAAAGCATTCCTTGGAAACGTTTGGAGAAAAGCGCCGAGAATTTGGAAATGTTTGGCGTCGATTTGGAAATGCGGCGACGCCTGCAGCCAATCCCCTGCGCCCCTCGCCCTGCCTCTCCCCGCAAGCGGGGAGAGGCCAGGTGAGGGGCGGGGTGAGTTTCCACGCTGTCGCCGAATTGTGGGCATGGCGTAGAGAGCAGGCCTTACACGTGCTCCACCGCCACCACGCCGGCGACCGCCTTCAGCGCGCCGGCGAGCGCCCCCGTCACCGCGTATCGCCCCGGCAGCTTCACTTCCACTTCGCCCTCGCGCGGCCCCAGCATCACCACCAGCGAGACTTCGCCCTCGCCGTGGGCGCGCAGCCGTTCGCCGATCGAGGCGAGGGGGGCTTCGTCGCGCACGAAGATGCGCAGGCCCTTCTGCACCTTGGCGGCGGCTTCGTTGAGCGACTCGACCTGGACGATGCGCGCCCGCACGTCGTCGCCGTCGGCGCTCGCCTGCAGGGTCACCAGCACGTCGGCGCCTTTCTCCAGGAGGTCGCGGTACTGGGCGAGCGCCTCCTGGAAAAGGATCGCCTCGTATTGGCCCGAGGGATCGGAGAGCTGGACGACGCCGATCTTGGCGCCGCTCTTGGCGCGCCGCTCGTAGCGGTCGAGGACGCTGGCGGCGAGCCGCGCGGTCGAGGCGCCGCCGCGCACGGCGCGGACGAAGTCGGCCCAGCGCGTCGCGCGCAATCGCTTCAGCGCCGGCTCGTAAGCCTCCAAGGGGTGTCCGGAGAGGAAGAAGCCGACCGCCTCGAACTCGCGCCTCAAGCGGTCGGCCGCCGTCCAGGCCGTCGCGCGCGCCTGCAGGGGCGCGGCTTCCGTCTCGCCGAAGAGGAGCGCGCTCTGTCCGGCCGCCTTCTCCTCGGCGCGGCGATGGGCGAGCGCCAGCATCGGCTCGATGGCGGCGAAGGCGACGGCGCGCTCGGGTTCCAGATCGTCGAAGGCGCCGGCGGCGGCGAGGCTCTCCAGCGCCTTCTTGTTCATGCCGCGCGGATCGACGCGGCGCGCGAAGTCGGCGAGCGAGGCGAAGGGGCGCTGGCCTCGCGCCTCGACGATCGCCCCCGCCTGGCCCTCGCCCACGCCCTTCACCGCGCTCAGCGCATAGGCGATCGAGGGCGCGCCCGCAGCGTCGAGCCGCACGTCGAAATCGACGTCGGAGCCGTTGATCGCCGGCGAGGCGACCTTGATGCCGAGCCGCAGCGCCTCGGCGCGGAATTCAGCGAGCTTGTCGGTGTTGGACTTATCCAGCGTCATCGACGCGGCGAGGAATTCGGCCGCGTGGTTGGCCTTGAACCAGGCGGTCTGGTAGGCGATGAAGGCGTACGGCGCCGAGTGCGACTTGTTGAAGCCGTATTCGGCGAATTTGGCGCAGGCGTCGAAGATCCCATCGGCCGTCGCCCTGGCGATGCCGCGTCCGACCGCGCCGGTGACGAAACGCTCGCGCTGGGCGTCCATCTCGGACTTGATCTTCTTGCCCATCGCGCGGCGCAGGATGTCGGCCTGCCCCAGGGAATAGCCGGCGAGGTCCTTGGCGATCTGCTGCACTTGCTCCTGATAGGTGATGACGCCGAAGGTCTCCTTGAGGATCGGCTCCAGCAGCGGAT
>CAVWKL010000002.1:0-16108 GCA_963755075.1 uncultured Alphaproteobacteria bacterium | reverse complement strand
AGGCGGGCTCAGAAAAGCACAAACCGGCTGTCTCGCGACAGGGGCCCATCCCCGCTCCGCGCAGGCCAGCCGGTCCGCAAGTTTGAATTGAACTCAGTGTCCGTGGTGATTCGCTGCTTCAGTAGCTTCCCTGATCTCGTGCTTTGCCTGATCGAGCAGATCTTTCGCGCGAGCGGCATGGCCGCCCATATCCCACTCGTTGGCCCCCTGCGCAGCGGTTAGGCGGTCGTAGGCCCGATTGATAAGGTCCTGCGCTGCCATGAGGTTGGGGTGACGGCCACCCTGTGCGACAAGTATGCCGCCTGCAAAACTGGTCACGCAAAGAATGGAGCCCACTACGAATTTGCTTCTTGTCATCGGTAAAACCTCCGGAGGACACCATACAGAGGGCAGCGAAGAGAGCTGGCAACAGAAAAATAGATGAAAACTTCGACGAAGGCGGGCGTGGGTACCCGTGCTTTGCCGCACCTAACTGGTCATAAACGCGCGCGCTCCCCGCTCCCTCGGCCAGGCCCGCGCCGCTTGGGAAAGCGCGCGCCGAGCGCTTCGGCGAGCGACTTTCCGTCGACCCAGCGCGATTCGTAACCCTCCCAGCCGCGTTCGAAGTCGCCGAGGACGAGGTCGAGGCACCCCTTGCCGCTGACCGCTTCGACGTTGCCGAGCCGTTCGGCGCTTTCGAACGCCGCGCGCGCTTCCGCCAAACGGCCCACCGCGCACAGCGCCAGCGCCTGGCCGCAGAGCGCGGCGGAAAATCGGGCTTGAGGGAACTCGCCAGCCGGTAGGCCTCGAGCGCCTCGGCGACCTGATCGAGCTTCAGCCGCGCGTTGCCGAGATTGAGCGCCGCTTCGGCGAAGGCCGGCCTCAGGCGCAACGCCTCGGCAGCGGCCGCAGCCGATTCGTCCAACCGGCCGGTTTGCCGAAGCGCCGAGGCGCGGCTGTTCCAGACGTCGGCGTCGCCGGGCTGCAGCGCCAGGGCCCCGTCGAAGGCGGCGAGCGCCTCGGCGTGCCGGCCGAGTTCGAACAGCAGCTTTCCCATGTTCGACCAGGCGGCCGGGAGATCGAGCTTCAGGCTGATGGCGCGCCGGTAGAACTCGAGAGCCGGCCCGCTCTTGCCCGATGCGCCAAGGATGTAGCCGCCCATGCAGAGAGCCTCGGGAAACTCCGGGTTGTCGCGCAGGGCCGCATCGAGCAGCGCGACCGCCTCGCGCTTGCGCCCGTCCCGCCACATCGCGACCCCACGCACGTAAAGCGCCTCCGGCGTCGCGCCAGTCGGCGCGCCGGGCCCCGGGGCATCCGGCGGCGCCGTCTCGAGGCGGGCCCGAGATGGAGTAACGGATTCGGCCAGCGGCGAATGTTTCAAGGCGAAGCGTCCGGGCGCGGCGGCCTGTTCCGCGGCGCGCCCCGGTTGGCACCAAAGCGCGCGACGCTTGCCCGAGACTTGCCGCCCTTCGGCGAGGCGCCGGTCAGCGACGCAATGCTTGGCCGACCTAGCCGCCGAGGGTGAGACCCTGCAGGCTCGACAGCATGGCGTCGCTGAACGCCGCGGCGGCGGAAGCGAAGGCGCCGCTGGTCGCGTTGGTCGAACTGATGAGGTTGCCCAGAATCGCCGTCGCCGCCGAAACAGGCGTCGACGTATTGCCGTCCGAATTGACGGTGAGCGGCGTCGACGCGTCGGCGCCGCCCGCGCCGTAATCCAAATCGTACATGGCGGTGAAGCGCTCGGTCAGCTGCTGCAGCTTCTTCGGGTCCTGAAGATCGGACATC
This sequence comes from uncultured Alphaproteobacteria bacterium, assembly GCA_963755075.1. Classification (GTDB taxonomy): domain Bacteria; phylum Pseudomonadota; class Alphaproteobacteria; order Rhizobiales; family Beijerinckiaceae; genus Roseiarcus. The sequence continues at coordinate 14,344 of CAVWKL010000002.1, read as the reverse complement.
GGCATGAGCTGGGTGATTTCCTGCGCCTCGGTGTCGACATCGGTGCCGGTCGTCTCCGGCGGCAGGCCGAATATCGTCTGGACGACGTCGAGAAGGTTCTCGTCGCCCATGATGTCGAGGCCGGTGGTCGCCGAGGGCGCGACGCGCTGAAAATAGAGGGCGAGTTGAACGCCGGGATCTTCCTCGCCTTGGTCGGATTCCAAGGTTTGTTCGACGTAATCGCTGGTCGTGGTCTTAATCGCGCTCGACGTCGAGATCGAGGCGGCGCCGGAGCCGACGAAGTCGAACGCCTTGGCGAACTTCGCCCAGTTCGGGTTGCCCAGGGTGTTGGCGAGGCTCGTGGAGCTGCTGACGCCCCCTTCCAGCACTTGCGTCACCAGCGCCGTCGAGTTGACCTCATTGCCAAGCCCGTAGGCGCTCAACGCAAAGGAGAGCAGGCGGTAATTGCCGACCAAATCCTGGATCGAGGCAACCTTGCCGATATTGGCGGCGTAATACTCGCTCGCCGTCTTCACCGCCGGCTTATCGGCCGTCATCGTCTGATAACGGGTCAGATTGTTCGAAATCGCCAAATAGGTCGAGGTGGTTGTCGTCGACACCTGAGAGCCTCGTCGCGCCCGCTTGCTCGCGCTCGATGGACGTCGCAAGCCGAGCTCGCGGCGCATTTGGAGATAGCCCGTCCATCGATGGCGGGAATTGGTTAAGAAAGAGTTAACCCGCTGTTTCAGCCGATTTGGCGAAGATCGACGCCCCCTCCTCGGCGCGGCCGACCGCGGCGCGGAAGGCGCCGAACAATTCCCGCCCGACGCCGACATGGGCGGCGTTCGAATCTCGGCTCGCCGGCGCGCGCGCCGCCCATTCGGCGGCCTCGACCAACACCTCGAGCCGGCCGTTCGGAGCGTCGAGGCGAATGAGGTCCCCGTCGCGAATCCTGGCGATCGGCCCGCCATCTTCGGCCTCCGGGGTCACGTGCAGCGCGGCGGGAACCTTGCCCGAGGCGCCCGAGAGGCGTCCGTCGGTGACGAGGGCGACGCGATGGCCGCGGTCCTGCGCCACGCCGAGCGGCGGCATCAGCTTGTGCAATTCCGGCATGCCGATCGCCTTGGGCCCCTGAAAGCGCACCACCGCGACGACGTCGCGGAACAATTCGCCGGCGCGGAACGCGGCGTGCAGATCCTGCTGGCTGTGAAACACCCGCGCCGGCGCCTCGAGCACGTGCCGCTCGGGCGCCACCGCCGAGGTCTTCATGACGGCGCGCCCGAGCGGTCCCTCGAGCACGCGCAGGCCGCCGGTCGGCTGGAAGGGATTGTCGGCCCCGCGCAACACCAATTCGTCGCCGCTCCGCCCCGCCGCCGCGCGCCAGGCGACGCCGCCGTCCGCCGCCAGCATGGGCTCCACGACGTAATCGGCAAGGCCACGACCCCAGACCGTGCGCGCGTCGGCGTGCAGCAGCCCCTCCCCCAGAAGAGCGCAAATCAGCAGCGGCATGCCCCCCGCCGCCTGGAAGCAATTCACGTCCGCCTTGCCGTTGGGATAGATGCGCGTCAGCAGCGGGGTGACCTGGGACGATTTCGCCGATCTCGCCGAAGTCACCCCGCTGCTGACGCGCATCTATCCCAACGGCAAGGCGGACGTGAATCGCTTCCAGGCGGCGGGGGGCATGCCGCTGCTGATTCGCGCTCTTCTGGGGGAGGGGCTGCTGCACGCCGACGCGCGCACGGTCTGGGGTCGTGGCCTTGCCGATTACGTCGTGGAGCCCATGCTGGCGGCGGACGGCGGCGTCGCCTGGCGCGCGGCGGCGGGGCGGAGCGGCGACGAATCGGTGTTGCGCGGGGCCGACAATCCCTTCCAGCCGACCGGCGGCCTGCGCGTGCTCGAGGGACCGCTCGGGCGCGCCGTCATGAAGACCTCGGCGGTGGCGCCCGAGCGGCACGTGCTCGAGGCGCCGGCGCGGGTGTTTCACAGCCAGCAGGATTTGCACGCCGCGTTCCGCGCCGGCGAATTGTTCCGCGACGTCGTCGCGGTGGTGCGCTTTCAGGGGCCCAAGGCGATCGGCATGCCGGAATTGCACAAGCTGATGCCGCCGCTCGGCGTGGCGCAGGACCGCGGCCATCGCGTCGCCCTCGTCACCGACGGACGCCTCTCGGGCGCCTCGGGCAAGGTTCCCGCCGCGCTGCACGTGACCCCGGAGGCCGAAGACGGCGGGCCGATCGCCAGGATTCGCGACGGCGACCTCATTCGCCTCGACGCTCCGAACGGCCGGCTCGAGGTGTTGGTCGAGGCCGCCGAATGGGCGGCGCGCGCGCCGGCGAGCCGAGGATTCTGAACGCCGCCCATGTCGGCGTCGGGCGGGAATTGTTCGGCGCCTTCCGCGCCGCGGTCGGCCGCGCCGAGGAGGGGGCGTCGATCTTCGCCAAATCGGCTGAAACAGCGGGTTAACTCTTTCTTAACCAATTCCCGCCATCGATGGACGGGCTATCTCCAAATGCGCCGCGAGCTCGGCTTGCGACGTCCATCGAGCGCGAGCAAGCGGGCGCGACGAGGCTCTCAGGTGTCGACGACAACCACCTCGACCTATTTGGCGATTTCGAACAATCTGACCCGTTATCAGACGATGACGGCCGATAAGCCGGCGGTGAAGACGGCGAGCGAGTATTACGCCGCCAATATCGGCAAGGTTGCCTCGATCCAGGATTTGGTCGGCAATTACCGCCTGCTCTCCTTTGCGTTGAGCGCCTACGGGCTTGGCAATGAGGTCAACTCGACGGCGCTGGTGACGCAAGTGCTGGAAGGGGGCGTCAGCAGCTCCACGAGCCTCGCCAACACCCTGGGCAACCCGAACTGGGCGAAGTTCGCCAAGGCGTTCGACTTCGTCGGCTCCGGCGCCGCCTCGATCTCGACGTCGAGCGCGATTAAGACCACGACCAGCGATTACGTCGAACAAACCTTGGAATCCGACCAAGGCGAGGAAGATCCCGGCGTTCAACTCGCCCTCTATTTTCAGCGCGTCGCGCCCTCGGCGACCACCGGCCTCGACATCATGGGCGACGAGAACCTTCTCGACGTCGTCCAGACGATATTCGGCCTGCCGCCGGAGACGACCGGCACCGATGTCGACACCGAGGCGCAGGAAATCACCCAGCTCATGCCGATGTCCGATCTTCAGGACCCGAAGAAGCTGCAGCAGCTGACCGAGCGCTTCACCGCCATGTACGATTTGGATTACGGCGCGGGCGGCGCCGACGCGTCGACGCCGCTCACCGTCAATTCGGACGGCAATACGTCGACGCCTGTTTCGGCGGCGACGACGATTTTGGGCAACCTCATCAGTTCGACCAACGCGACCAGCGGCGCCTTCGCTTCCGCCGCCGCGGCGTTCAGCGACGCCATGCTGTCGAGCCTGCAGGGTCTCACCCTCGGCGGCTAGGTCGGCCAAGCATTGCGTCGCCGACCGGCGCCTCGCCGAAGGGCGGCAAGTCTCGGGCAAGCGTCGCGCGCTTTGGTGCCAACCGGGGCGCGCCGCGGAACAGGCCGCCGCGCCCGGACGCTTCGCCTTGAAACATTCGCCGCTGGCCGAATCCGTTACTCCATCTCGGGCCCGCCTCGAGACGGCGCCGCCGGATGCCCCGGGGCCCGGCGCGCCGACTGGCGCGACGCCGGAGGCGCTTTACGTGCGTGGGGTCGCGATGTGGCGGGACGGGCGCAAGCGCGAGGCGGTCGCGCTGCTCGATGCGGCCCTGCGCGACAACCCGGAGTTTCCCGAGGCTCTCTGCATGGGCGGCTACATCCTTGGCGCATCGGGCAAGAGCGGGCCGGCTCTCGAGTTCTACCGGCGCGCCATCAGCCTGAAGCTCGATCTCCCGGCCGCCTGGTCGAACATGGGAAAGCTGCTGTTCGAACTCGGCCGGCACGCCGAGGCGCTCGCCGCCTTCGACGGGGCCCTGGCGCTGCAGCCCGGCGACGCCGACGTCTGGAACAGCCGCGCCTCGGCGCTTCGGCAAACCGGCCGGTTGGACGAATCGGCTGCGGCCGCTGCCGAGGCGTTGCGCCTGAGGCCGGCCTTCGCCGAAGCGGCGCTCAATCTCGGCAACGCGCGGCTGAAGCTCGATCAGGTCGCCGAGGCGCTCGAGGCCTACCGGCTGGCGAGTTCCCTCAAGCCCGATTTTTCCGCCGCGCTCTGCGGCCAGGCGCTGGCGCTGTGCGCGGTGGGCCGTTTGGCGGAAGCGCGCGCGGCGTTCGAAAGCGCCGAACGGCTCGGCAACGTCGAAGCGGTCAGCGGCAAGGGGTGCCTCGACCTCGTCCTCGGCGACTTCGAACGCGGCTGGGAGGGTTACGAATCGCGCTGGGTCGACGGAAAGTCGCTCGCCGAAGCGCTCGGCGCGCGCTTTCCCAAGTGGCGCGGGCCTGGCCGAGCGGGGGAGCGGGTGCTGGTGATGAACGACCACGGCCTCGGCGACACCATCCAATTCGTCCGCTATCTCCCGATAATGACGAGCGCCGGGGCGATTCCAACGCTTCTCGCCCCGGCGAAGCTCATCCGGCTGCTTTCCTCGCAGGGCGGCGTCAGAATCGTCGAAAAGACGCGTGAAGGGGAAACGTTCGACGCGCAGATCGCCATCAGCAGCTTGCCGCGCGCCTTCGGCACCCGCCTCGACAATGTGCCGGCCCCGGTTCCCTACTTGCGCGCCGAACCCGAACTCAGGGAAAAATGGGCGGCGCGCATCGGCCCGGCGGGCTTCAAGATCGGCGTTGTCTGGCAGGGCAACCCCGATCCGGAAACCGACATGGCGCGCTCGATGCCGCTCGGAGCCTTCGCCCCGCTCGCCGCGACGCCCGGCGCGCGTCTGATATCCTTGCAAAAGGGCTTCGGCGTCGAGCAGCTCGCCGATCTGCCGTGGGGCATGCGCGTCGAAACGCTGGGCGAAGACTTCGACGCCGGCCCGGACGCCTTTGTCGACGCCGCGGCGGCGATGATGGGCCTCGATCTCGTCGTCACCTGCGACACCTCGATCGCGCATCTCGCTGGCGCGCTCGGCCGACCGGTGTGGGTCGCGCTGAAGCAGGCGGCGGAATGGCGGTGGCTGCGCGATCGCGACGATTCGCCGTGGTATCCGACGATGCGGCTGTTCCGCCAGACGCAGCGCGGCGATTGGAGCGGCGTCTTCGCGGCGATGGCCGCGCGCCTCGCTTCGTCCACGCGTGATCAATCGGGAATGGCGTAGAACTGGCCGCCGAGCGCCGATCTGTCGCTCGGCTTGATCGCCACCTTTCCGAACGCGTGGCTGAAGCGCCCGCCAAGCGCGGCGCCGCGCCGCCACACCGTCACGACGACGTCCACTTTGCCGGTTTCGTCGTCATGCACCCGAAAAAGGGCGGGCAGCCCGATGTTTCGGGCCAGCATCAGGCGGAGCCCGCTGGCCGAGCGGTCGTGTATGAGGCAGTCGCATACGAACTTGTTGGCCGAATCGAGAATTTTCGCCGACCGAAGCCGCGTGCGTTGACGCGCGGCGGCGCGATGGTCGCGAGGGCGCTCATCCGACGGCTTCTTGTCCGCGGGCGGTTCGACGACGCAATAGGCGACTTGGCCGCGCAGCGCCAGCGCGCGCGCCTCGTCGCGATCGTCGCCCCGATCCTGTCTGCGAAGGCCGTTCAGCGTCTCTGTCATGTGTCCGTCGCGTCGTCGCTTTCGCGGACGCGGCCCGAATGCGCGCCGCCGACCGCCGGCGGGTTTGCCGCCGCAACGTTAGCCGGCAGGGGTTGCCAGAACCTTGCCGCGGCGCGGCGCGGACCCCGACGGAACGGACGGCGCCGCGCCGTCTCGGCGATTTTGTGTCGATCGTCGCTGAAATCATGTTTAGCGCCGCGCTCAATTTTCGCCTCGAACATTAACGACTTGTTAACCATAAGCCCTGTACCTTTTTGAAACAGGAATCGCGATTGAAAATCACGATTCGACAATGATTCAATCAGAATGAAAGCACTTCGAATGCGCGTGTTGTAAGTAACATCGTTAAATATATAACCGCCTGGGGGATTATCTGAATCTTGTCATTGTGAACTATAGCCAGATCAATGCGATCTTGCTTTCACAGAGACCTCAGATCACAAATTTACCAGCAATTCGACGCGCGGTCAGTTCGATATCAACCGGGGCATAGTCATGTACATAATCGTAGATGAGCGCAATATCGTTGCGGGAGGTTATGCGTCCGGATTTGACCGCGAAGGAGTGTCTACTGCCGGCATCGACCCGTCTGAATTCCAGGAATGGATTGGCAAAGTCAGCGACGTCGACGTGCGCGCCGTGGAAGCTTTCCTCATCGGCGACTGCTCCAACCGCGAACTGTTCCCCAAACTCATCCGCGAGCGTTCCAGCGCGCCGGTCCTCTGCCTCAACGATCGGCAATCGCTCGACGAGACCCTGGGGCTCTTTGCCGCGGGCGTCGACGACGTGCTTCGCAAGCCGGTCCACGTCCGGGAAATTCTCGCCCGAGTCGGCGCCATCCATCGGCGGGCTCTGGGAGAAAAGGGCCGCGTGACGATCGGCGATCTCTGCGTCTATCTCGACGGGCGGGAACCCGAAGTGAAGGGCGTGCCCCTGCCGTTGCCGCGGCGCGAATGCCGCATCTTGGAATACCTCGTGCGCAACCGCGGCCGCCGCGTGACCAAGACGCAGATCTTCAACGCCGTCTACGGCCTGTTCGACGAGGACGTCGACGAGAACGTTGTCGAAAGCCACATCAGCAAGCTGCGCAAGAAGCTGAAATACCGTCTTGGTTTCGATCCGATCGATTCGAAGCGATATCTGGGCTATTGCATCGAGAAGCGCTGACGCGCTCCCGATCGGCCGCGCGCCGCCGGTCGGCGCCGCGACCCATTGTCGCACCCGATGAATTCGAAAATCGCCAAACGTCGTCCGCGCGATGCGCTGACGGACGTGACGTCGGCGCCAGGGCGCGCCGGCCTGCGCCCGCCAGGCGGATGCGCACGGCGGGATCGATTCGCCGAAAACGGGGACAATCATCGCCGTTCGAGCTTTCGCTCGACGCGCCGGCCTATAAGGCTGCGCCAGCCAATGAGCGCCTCGCGCCCGATCTCGGCTCCGTTGCGGCGAATGCGCTCCGACGCGCCGGCAAAACGCGAATCAAGGCGACGCGAACACTCGTCGCCTTGATTCATCGGCTTTTGCTAGGCCGCTAGCTGCGAAGAGGAGCGCCGCGCAACGGGCGACCTTGCGGCGTCGCCGGCTTGTCGCCGACGACGCGGCCCTCTTCTCAGCTCACGGAAACAGCTTCAGGATGAGCTGGGCGTTCTGGTTGGCGATCGACAACGACTGAATGCCGAGCTGTTCCTGCGTCTGCAAGGCCTGCAGGCGCGTGGAAGCCGTGTTCATATTGGCGTCGACGAGACCGCTGACGCCGTTGGCGTAGTCGGTCGTCAGCGCCGAGTTGAACGTCGAGGCGGAGGTCATTCTGTCCTGGGTCGCGCCGATCGTCGCGGCGTAATTGGTCAAATTGTTCAACACCGTCGCCACTCCGGCCAGAGCGGCGTTGGCGGTTGCCGCGTTCGTCACCGTGGTCCCCAAGGTAAGCAGGTTGGTGCCCGCGCCCCCCGCGGCGCCCGTGCCGCCTTCGAGGATGCCGCTGCTGGCGGCGAGGCCCGCGGTAATGCCGGCCGGCGATGCGATCAGCGCCGACGTGGTGAGATTGATGGTGTTGATCGTGCCGCCGGTGGCGGTCGCGTTAAAGCCGGAAACGAAATCCAAATTCGCCGCGCTTTGCGAACCGTCGAGGACATTGAGGCCGTTGAACGAAGCGCCGTCGACCGCGTCAGTCAGCTGGCTGCCGAGCGAAGCGAGCGTCGTCTGGATGTTGCCGATGTCGGCGCCCGGGTTGGTCGCCTCGGTCAGCGCGTTCTGGATCGATTGGATCGTCGTCTTGATCGAGCTGATCGCCGAGGATGCGGTGTCGAGCACCGACTGGCTCTGCGTCAGCGCCGAATTGGCGGCGGTGACGACGCCGCTGTCCGAGCTGAGCTGAGTGCCGATCGACCAATAGGCCGCGTTGTCGGCGGCGGTGGAAACCGCAAGACCGGTCGAGACCTGGCTCTGGGTCTGCGCCATTTCCTGTTGCGTCATTGTTAACGCCTGCAGCGCGCTGAGGGCTGAGGGGTTCGTGAGAATTGAACTCATAAGGGTGCTCCTGTCCGTTAAATCACGAAACCGTGTGACATTTCGGATTTGCACCGAGACGACGAAGCGGCCTTATGCCTTTAAGTCCGGTACACCGGGCTTAATCGCCGTGTGACGCCGAGACCACGAGCCGCATTGCGCGGCCGGAAACAGCCTAACCAACGCTGAGCCTGCCCGACAGCAGTTAAGAAAACGTAAAGTTTGACGAAACGCGCCAGGAATTGGTGGAACGTGCGGCGATATGTCAATGCCGACCGCCCCAGGTTCGAACCGGCCGCTCGAGCGAAGTCGGGCGCGCGAACGCAATGTCCGCGCAAGCTCCGGCGTCGACAGTGGCGTCAAGCAAGAGAGCGGATTCTTCGAACGCAAGAACGAGGATCCGTTTTGAGGTCCTTGGCGGAGCGCGGGCGCGGGTGAAATGAACAACGCATTGGCGCAGGTCGAGCGACTCTGGGGGAACCTTCTCGCGCTGGGCGGCAAACGCTTGGCGGCGCTCGGCTTGATCGGGTTGACCGTTTTCGCGGCGACGGGATTCGCCGGCTACTACCTCAGCCGCCCGTCGATGGAGACGCTCTATTCCGGACTGGATCGCGACGACGTCGTCGGCATCGGATCGGCGCTCAACGAAGCCGGGATAGCCTTCGACGTGGCCGCCGACGGCGCCGCCGTCATGGTTCCGGTCGGGCAGGCTTCGCTCGCGCGCATGACTCTGGCGGAGAAGGGGCTGCCCCACAGCGGCAGCGTCGGCAACGAACTCTACGACAAACTCGGCTCGCTCGGCCTCACCTCGTTCATGCAGGAAGTCACCCGCGTGCGCGCGGTCGAGGGCGAACTGGCGCGCACGATCCAGATGATGCGCGGCGTCAAGGCCGCGCGCGTCCACATCGTCATGGGCGACGAAGGCTCGTTCCGTCGGGAGCGGCAGGCCCCGTCCGCCTCGGTGATCATTCGCACCGACGGCGACGACGATAGCCGGGTCGGCCGAGCCATCCGCCATCTCGTGGCGGCGGCCATCCCCGCCATGAAGACCGACGAAGTGACGGTTCTCAACGTCGACGGCCGGCTGCTCGCCAGCGGCCCCGATTCGATCGACAAGTCCCCCGACAATCTGATCGGGTTGGAAAAGGACGTTTCGCAGGAGATTCGCGAAAAAATCACCGCGACGTTGGCGCCGTATTTGAGCCTGCACAACTTCCAGGTCAGCGTCGCGGCGCGGCTCAACGCCGACAAGACGCAAACCAACGAGACGATCTACAATCCGGATCAGCGGGCCGAGCGCTCGGTGCGCGTCGTCAAGGAGCATCAAAACTCCCAGAACGCCGCCGGCGAACCGCCCGCCGGAGTCCAGGCGAATCTGCCCAAGACGAACACGTCGCCGACCGAAACAAAGCAGTCGAACGACGCCACGGAAAAGAAAGAGGAGCTGACGAACTACGAGATTTCGTCGAAGTCGATCGTCACGACCAGCTCCGGCTTCGTCGTCGACGGGCTTTCGGTGGCGGTTCTGGTCAACCGTTCGGCGCTCGCCGCCTCGCTCGGCGACAAGGCGCCCGACGCCATGGACAAGCAGGTCAAGGAAATCGAACAGCTCGTCGCCACCGCGGCGGGGCTGCGCAAGGAGCGCGGCGACACGGTCAAGATCGCCGTCGTCGATTTCGCCGACAACGGCCGCGACCTCGCGCCGGTCGAGCCGCCCTCGTTCCTGGAACTCGCGGTTCGCCAATCCGGCGCCTATGTCAGCGCCGGCGCCATCGTCCTCGTCGCGGCGATGCTGCTCTGGTTCGGCCTCAGGCCGGCGACGAAGGCGCTTCTCGCGCTGCCGTCGGGTCAAGCGCAAGAAGCCGGGGGGATGCCGCTTACCGAGTTGCCGGCCCCGCTGACGGCGCTCGACGGCGGGTCGCCCTCCGACCAGAATTTCCTAATCGAGGCGACAGACCAGCGCGACGAATTCCTCGAAACGCTGCTCGCGCGCAAAGACAAGAGTCCCCAGCGCCATCTTCAGAAGCTGGTCGATTTTGACGAAGGCGTCGCCGCGGCCATCCTGAAACAGTGGATTCGCCAGGGAGCGAACACATGAAATCGGTGCCGATCGCACAATACTTGGATCATATCGGGCGCGTGGCGCAAGCCGATTCCCAGACCCCGCGCCGGGACGTCTCGCCGTTCCGACCGCGCCCTGTCCGCATGGTTTCGGACCCGGAGCCGCTCGGTCCCTTCACCTTCAACCGCGTGCTGCGCGAGGCGGCGGCGGCGGCGCGCTCGCGCAGCCTCGGGCCGGGGCAGGAGGGCGCCGATCCGGACGCGCGCCCCTCAAGCCGAGAGCCCCCGCCCCCTCCGCCTCCCGATCCCGAGGTCGAGGCGCGCGTCGCCGAGGCCTATGATCGCGGCCTGCGCGAGGGGGCGGCCGCCGCGCGCGCCGAGGAGGCCGAGGCGCTGGCGCGACAACTGGCCAACCGAGAAAAGCGGGCGAGCGTGGAGCGGCTCGACTTTCAACGGACCGAATACGCCCGAGTGGTCGAGGCGATCGCGGCGGGGCTCCTCGACATCGAACAGCGGATCGCGGCGACCGTGGCGGGCATTCTCGCGCCGTTCCTCACGAGCGTGGTGTCCAACCAGGTCGTCGAGGAATTATGCGCCAATCTGGCGCGTCTGCGCGCCGGCGGAACGCCCGGTCTGATCAAGATCCGCGGCCCCGAGCGCCTGCTTGCGGCCCTGCGCGATCGCGTTTCGTCGCTCCCCGTCGAGGTCGAATATATCGTCGAAGGCGGCGTCGAGGTCACGATCGAGGCGCGGCACACGATGATCAAGTCGGAGTTGCAACCCTGGGCCGATCTCATCGCTTCGCTCGAGAGCTGAAGCGACGCCATGGACGAGCAACCGCATCCCGAAATCATCATCATCAAGCGCCGCCCGAACCACGAGGCGGAGCACCACGGCGGCGCCTGGAAGATTGCCTTCGCCGACTTCATGACGGCGATGATGGCGTTCTTCCTCGTGCTTTGGATCATCAACGCGACCGACAAAGACACCAAGACCATCATCGCGCGATACTTCAATCCGGTGAAATTGGAGGAGTCGCTGCGAACGCCGAAGAGCATCCACGGCGACGACGCCTCGCAGGCCGCCGTTGACGTTCCGCAGGCCAACAAGCAGGGGGCGTCGGGCGCAACAGGGCCGCAAGACAGCAAGAAGACCAACGACGACGCGAAGGCCACGACCCAGAGCGGCGATGGCCCGGAGAACCGCGGCGCCGACGAGACCGCGCGCCAGGGCAATGGCGCCGCGGCCACCGCCGATGCGGCGCACCCGAAGCCCACCATGTCCGAAGGCGTCCTGTTCGCCGACCCCTATCGCAGCCTTGACGCCATAGCCGGCCCAACCTCGCCGAACGTGCACGCAATCGAGGCGAGCGAAAGGCTGAAGGACGAGGTCGAGGCCGGATCGGCCAACCCGGAGGCGTTCAGCGATCCGTTCAGGCCGATCGGGCGCGAAGTGGCGGCGGAAGCGCCCAAGGCGGGAGCGCCGAAGCTGCCGCCCGGCGACGACGCCAAAACCCTGGCGCCGCCGCCGCCGAGCGGCCCGACCGAAGGCGAGCCGCAGCGACCGACCGCGGCGATGGCCGCGCGCCTGCAAAAGGAATTGGAGCTGCAGGTCGGCGCGCCGGGGACAACGCATCCGGGGCCCGCGGTTGAGGTGAAGGCGACCGAAGAGGGGTTGCTCATCAGCCTTACCGACCGTCTGAACTTCTCCATGTTTCCCATCGGTTCAGCCGAGCCTCAGCCCCAGGTGGTGCGAGCGATGGATGCGGTCGCCCATATTCTAAAGGACCGTCCCGGCACGATCGTCGTGCGCGGCCATACCGACGCCCACCCCTACAGGTCGGCGGTCTATGACAACTGGCGCCTGTCGTCGGCGCGCGCCCAACTGGCCTATTACATGTTGACCCGGGCGGGCGTCCCCGAAAACCGCTTCGAGCGGATCGAGGGCTACGCCGATCGCCGCCTGAGGGATCCGAGCCATCCCTTCGCCGCCGAAAATCGGCGCATCGAAATCCTGCTGCGGGAAGCGAAACCATGAGGGCTTCTTCGTTTGTCAAAGCGCTCCTTCTTCTGACGCTGGCGGCGGTCGGCGCGCCGGCGCCGGCGAACGCGCAATCGATTTCGGCGATGACCGCCGGGCTGCAAATGCTGCAAGTCCAAGTCGCGTCCGGCGACAAAGCCGCCTACGCCGCGCAGCCGGACCGACTGAGCGCGATTGGCGCGGCGATCGCCGCCGCCAAGCCGGAGGTGTGGAAATCCAAGGGCGAAACGGACGCCGTGGTCATTTACTTGCTCAGCGGCGGCCAGCCCGGCGACGTCGTGCAACTGCTGAAGAGCGGAGCCGTGCCGGCGAGCGAAATCCCGCTCATGCGCGGCGCGCTCGCCTATATCCTGGGCAATGTGGCCGACGCGGACGCGCTTCTGGGCGGCGTCGATCCGCGCAAGCTCGATCTCCGGCTCGCCGGTCAAGTCGCCTTCGCGCAATCCGTTCTCCAGACGTCCAAAGACGAAAAGAAGGCGATCGCATCTCTGGATCTGGCGCGGCTGTTGGCCCCTGGCTGCCTGGTCGAGGAAGCCGCCCTGCGCCGTGAGATCCTGCTCCTCAACAGCGAGGGGGACGCCGACCGCGTCGCCATGCTCTCCCGGCAATATGCGGCGCGCTTCGGCCGCTCGGTCTATGCCGACAAGTTCATGGAGGGTCTCTCGGCGGCGCTCGTGCAGTCCGGCGTGATCGAGGCGGCGCCGAATTTTCAGAAGTTCGCCAACTTTTTTGCGACGCTGACGCCCGACGCTCGGCGCGCGTTTCTGTTGACCATCGCCAGGGCGGAGGCGTTGAACGGAAAATTCCCCGTCGCCGGCGCCGCGGCGGGCGAAGCGCTGCGGGACGCTCCAAGCGACAGCGCCGACGAGGCGCGCGCCAAGCTCTACCAAGGGGCCGCGCAGATCCTGACCCCGGATTATGACAACGGCGTCGCGGAGTTGCAGGGCGTCGCGCAATCGAAACTGGACAAGGCCGACCAAGCCCTATTGGCGGCTGTTCGCAGCGTCGCCGCGTATCTGCGTGAACCGCCCACCGGGGTCGAACCGGGGCGCGACGAGGCCGCGCCGGCGGCGTCGAGCGGAAACGACGCAGCGGCGGGGGTGATCGCCCTCGCCGAGGCCGCGATAAAGCGAACCGCCGCCCTTGCGGGCGTCGGCGAGAAAGGAAACCTATGAGCGTTTCAGCACTGAGCGCCTCGACCGCCGGCGCGCCGCCGCCCGCCGAGCAGCAGCTCGGCCACGGCGGCAGCTCGGCCGGCGGCTCGAAGTTCGCCGCCTTCGTCAGCGCGCTCGAGCACGAAGAGCTGCAAGCCAACGCACACCCGGCCGCGACCGCGCAAGGCGGTGGTGGTGGCGTGGCGTGGCGTGGCGGCGGCGGCGGTGGCGTGGCGTGGCGTGGCGTCGTCGGCGTGGCGTCGGCGTGCGTGGCGTGGCGTGCGTGGCGTGGCGTGGCGTGGCGTGGCGTGGCGGTGGCGTGGCGTGGCGTGGTGGCGTGGCGTGGCGTGGCGTGGCGTGGCGTGGCGTGGCGTGGCGTGGCGTGGCGGCGGGGGGGGGGGGGGGGGGGGGGGGGGGGGGGGGGGGGGGGGGGGGGGGGGGGGGGGGGGGTTAAGGGGGTGGGTGGATGATGGGTTTTGGTTTGATGGTGGTGGTGTGTGTGTTGTGGTGGGGGGGGGGGGGGGGGGGGGGGTGGGGGGGGGGGGTGGGTGGGGGGGGGGGGGGGGGGGTTGTTGTTGTTGTGTGGGTGGTGTGGTGGTGTGTGTGTTTTGGTGTGTGTTGTGTGTGTGTGTGATGGTGTGTGTGTGTGTGTGTGTTGTGTGTTGGTGTGTGTGTGGTTTTGTGGTGGTGTGTGTGTGTGTGTGTGTGGTGTGTGGTGTGTGTGTGTGTGTGTGGTGTGGTGGTGTGTGTGTGTGTGGTGGTGTGTGGTGTGTGGTGTGTGTGTGTGGTGTGTGTGTGTGTGTGTGTGTGTGTGTGGTGATGTGTGGTGGTGTGTGTGGTGTGTGGTGTGTGTGGTGTGTGTGTGTGTGTGTGTGTGTGTGTTGTGTGTGTGTGTGTGTGGTGGCCATGGTGGTGGATC
>CAVWKL010000001.1:0-29196 GCA_963755075.1 uncultured Alphaproteobacteria bacterium | reverse complement strand
ATTCCAGGCGAAGCGGCGCGCCCAATGCAGCGCTCGGGAACTGCGCGCAATCGCCGATCGCCGAGATCGCAGGGTCGGACGTTGCGAGCCATTCGTCGACGATGACGCCGTTGGCGCAGGCGAGGCCCGCCTCTCGAGCGAGGCGGTCCTCGGCGAAAACGCCGACGCCAACGATGACGACGTCGGCGCGCAGGCGCTCGCCGTTCGACAGGACGACCTCTCCGACTTGCCCCGACGCGCCCTCGATCGAGGCGACGCCGACGCCGAGGCGGAACGTCGCGCCGAACGCCTCATGCGCCCGAAGGAAGAACGCCGACGTCAATGGAGAAACGGCGCGCCCCAGCGGGCGGTCGGCGATTTCGACGATCGTCACCTCGCCGCCAAGCGCTGACGCCGTGGCGGCGATTTCGAGGCCGATGAATCCGGCGCCGATGACGACGACGCGGCGACCTCGCCCCAGCCGTTCGCGGATGGCTTGGGCGTCGACGATGTCGCGCAAGCCGAGGACGCCGCCGAGATCGACGCCGGGGACGTCGAGCGGCCGCGGCCTTGCGCCGGTCGCCAGGATCAGATGGTCGAACGGCGCCGCCCCGCCCGAGGACAGCTCGACGCGCCCGGAGCGCCGATCGATGCGCGCGGCCTGCTCGCCGAGGCGCAGATCGATGTCGTGCTCGCGATAGAACTGCTCGGCGCGCAACGGCAGGCCGCCGAGGTCCATGGCCCCCTTGAGAAACGCCTTGGACAAAGGCGGCCGTTGGTAGGGGAGCGCCGCCTCGCACGAAAGCAGGAGGATCTCCTCGGCGGCGCCCTCTTCGCGCAGGCTCGCGGCGGCCTGAACTCCCGCGTGACCGGCTCCGACGATGACGATCGAGCGACGTGACATGGTTTCTCCCAGCGGCGAGACGTTTCGATGGATTGCGCTCCGGCGAGCGAGCCCGGCGACCGCCTATCACGATTTGCCCCGCCGCACGACAGACGCGGCGCGGCGCGCCCGTCGTGCGGCGGGGCGGCGCTCCGGCCTCATAGCAACTGCCGCTTCAAGGATCGTCCGAAAATCAGCGACGCCGCCATATAGATCAAGACGTAGACAACGATCGCGGCGGCCCCGGTCGCCACGATGTCGAGTTCGTTCCTGAGGACATGGAGACGATGCACCAACCCATCGACCGCGGCGAACAAGGACGGCGCGGCGATCGCCGCGGCGCCCGAGCAAAACAAGGTTATCGCGACGTTTTCGATCAGTTTCGCATCCGGTCGCAGCCAGCCGCGGCGCAGGCCGAGGAGGATGAGCAGGGCGAAGTTGATCCAGGCGCCGACGGCCGTCGCCGTGGCGAGGCCAACGGCGCCCATCGTGCGGTAGAGGCTGATCTTGAGCGTGAGATTGACCGCCAGCCCGGCGAAGAAACACAGCATCGGCGTTCGCGTGTCGCCGCGGGATTGGAAGCCGGCCACGGCGGAGCGGATGAGCACCATCGGGATCAGGCCGAGGCCGTAGGCCTCCAGCACCGCGGCCGACCTCACCGCGGCGTCGGCGTCGAACTTGTCGCGCAGGAACGCGCCGCGCACGACCTCGTCGGGCAAGATCAGAAAGGCGACGAGGAATGGCGCGGCGAGGGCGAGGGAGAGCGCGATCGATCGGTTCTGCGAGCCGGCCGCTCCCTCCGCGTCGCCGGAGGCGAGACGACGGCTCATCTCCGGCAGAAGCACGGTTCCGGCCGCCACGCCGATGACCCCTAGGGGCAATTGGTAGAGCCGCTCGGCGTAGTAAATCGAAGAAACGCCGCCGGTGGGCAGAAACGAGGCCAGGATGGTGTCGGCGAGGATCGCGATCTGCTGACCCGCCGAACCGAGAACCGCCGGTCCCAGGGCGGCGAAGAACTGCCGGATGTCGCGGTCGAACCTCGGAATCGCCAGACGCTCGAGAATGCCGCGTCGGCGCGCCTCGAACGCCAGCAACAGGAGTTGGGCGAGGCCCGAGGCGGCGACGCCCCAGCTCGCGGCGACGCCGGCATTGGGAAACAGGAAGGCGAGCGCCAGAAACGCCATGATGAAGAGGTTGAGCAACACCGGGGCGAAAGCGCCGGCGCTGAAGAACCCGTGCGCGTTGAGGGTTCCCGTATGCAAGGTCGCGAGCGTGATGAACGCCAGATAGGGAAACGTGATGCGCGTCATGCCGACGGCGAAGCCGAACTTTTGCGGATCCTTGTCGAAGCCGGGAGCGATGACTTCGACGAATTGAGTCGTGAACAGATACGCCAAAGCCAACAACGCCAATTGCGAGATCAGCAGTAGCGTGAAGACCCGGCTGGAAAAATCCTTCGCGCGCGCCTCGCCTTCGCTGACCAGCACCCTCGAATAGGTCGGCACATAGGCCGAACTGAAAGCGCCTTCGCCGAAGATGGCGCGAAATTGGTTCGGCAGGCGAAGGGCGACAAAGAAAGCGTCGGCCAATGGGCCGGCGCCAGGATCGCCGCGATCATGAGGTCGCGTGCGAATCCCGTCAGCCGCGACAACGCGGTGAAGCCCCCTACGGAAATGAAATTTCGATACATGTGTTGGCTTCGAATCACCGGCAAAGGTAACGCCGAATCGCAGATTGACGCGTTTATCCCGAATATTGTGTTTCGCGTAGGCTTGGCTTTTCGGTGACGAAACGGGGTTGTCGGCTTGGCGGCGCTGTGCGGCTCGCCGCCCGGCCGGCCTGCGCCCGGACGGGCGCTCAAGTCGACCCACGCGAGGCGCGCCTCGAGCCCGGCATTGGCAGCGCCGCACGGGTCAGGTAAAGAACCTCGCCATGTCGGGCGCTCAAGGCGGCGCAAGGGCGGCCCTCGGGGCGGGCAGACGACCGACACGGCGGGGACTCGAAGGACGCGCGATGGCAGAGGCAGAAGCGACGCAGGATGGCGAAGCGCCCGCCGAAGCGCCGCCCGTGCGGGCCTTGGACGTGACAAATATCCGCGGCTTTCAGATCTTGCCGGGCGCCTCCGAGGCGGCCGAAGCCAGTCAGCTTGACGACGAAACGCGCAGGCTCGAGCTGGCCAAGGAGTTTGCGGCGCGTGCGACGCGCCTCGCCGAGGCGGTCGACGACGCGCTGGTGCTCGCCAACGACGGCACGATCCGCTGGCTGGGCGACCCGGTCGCCAAGCTCGTGGCGGGCGAGGAGACGCTGAAGCCGAGAGCGGTCATCCTTGCCGACGACGCGCTGGCCGCGGAGGGCAGGGAGGCGGTGCAACAGCGCGTCGCGCTCTGGCTCGCCGCGCACGTCCGCAAGGCGCTCGGCCCGCTGCTCTTGCTGGCCGAACCCGAGCCCGAAGCCGTTCCCGAGGGGGCGCGCGAAATCGCCGTCAAACTCGCGCAATCGCTCGGCGTTCTCGAGCGCGAACGCGTCAAGGCGCAAGTGAAGGCGCTCGATCAGAACGCGCGCGGCGCGTTGCGAAAGATGGGCGTGCGCTTCGGCGCCTTCTACGTCTATGTTCCCGCCCTCTTGAAGCCCGCGTCTCGCACGCTGTGCACGCAACTCTGGGCGCTGGTTCGCGGCGACGCCGACAAGGAGGCGGCCGCCGAACGGCTGCTGCACTTCGCCTCGTCGGGAAGAACGTCATTCGCGGTGGAGCCCCCTGTTTCGGGAGAGGTCTATCGCGTTGCGGGTTTTCGCCTTTGCGGGGATCGCGCGGTTCGCGTCGACATCGTCGAACGTCTGACGGATTTGATCCGCGCCGCGCTGCCGCGCCCGCCCCTGGCGGGGGGGCGCGCGCCGACGGAGGAGGGCGCCGTTGGGTTTGTCGTCAGCAACCAGATGACGTCCTTGACCGGCTGTTCGGGAGAGCATTTCGCCTCGATTCTGCGCTCGCTCGGGTTCGTCAGCCACAAGGTGAAGAAGTCGGAGTTCCTCGCCGCGGCGCGCAAGGCCGCGTCGACGAGCCCGGCGGCGGCCGCGCCGGCTGGGCAAAACCAGGAAAGCGGACAGCCGGAGGCGGCGAACATCGTCGCGCCGCCGCCCCCAACCGAAAGCGAAGATAGCGGAGGGATCGAAACGTCGATCGGCGCGAGCCCGGCGCCCTCCCCTGCAGACAGCGCGCTTCCTCCTCCCGATGCGAGCGCCGAGCCGACCCGAAACGAGAGCGAACCGGCGTCGGTCGAAAACGCGCCGGCTGGCGGGGCAGGCGACGGCGCGGACGCGCCCTCCCCCGCCGTCGCGGCGACGAGCGATGCGCCAGGCGCCGCCTCGGCGGCAAGGGAAGAGAAGTCTGATGAGGACGAACTCATAGACATATGGCGTCCGGCGCCGCGCCACGCGCGCCACGCCGACCGAGGCCGCGGCCGATCGGCGCGTGGCGTGGAGCCGGCGGCGACTGCGCCGGCGCCTGAGGGGCGCGCGCCGCCCCAGGCAACCCCGCCGCGAAAGCCGTGGCGGGATCGTCGGCACGGGGAAGCGGCGCATCCGACGCATCCGGCGCAGCCCGAGGCCGCCCAAGCGGTCGATCGAAATCCGTCGGGGGCTGTGGAAAAGCCTCCGGGCGAAACGCGGCGCGAGGGGCGTCGCGCCTCCTGGCGCCGTGATCCGTCCAAGGGTTCGCGCGTCGACGACGGTCGAGCCGCCGCGGAACCGACGAGCGCCGGCAAGGCGCGCCCGCGCCCGCCGCCGCCCGAACAACGCAAGCCGAGCGTGAACCTTGATTTGCCGTTTGCGAAATTGCTCGATCTCAAGCCGTTGCTAAAGGCGCGCGACACCACGAAATAGGTGGGTTGGAGCGACGTGGCCGCCAAATCGCGCCCGGGGAAATTCTTCAACGCCAGACTATGAACAACATGTGTGGATGGGAAAACATCGAGGTTCGCCGGCGGGCGCAGCAATGCGGCAATTGATCGCCTTGGCTGGGGAATGCTACTATTGTTAGATAATTTCGGTATGCAGCCCTTTTCGTCGACGACCAGCGCGGACACGCTGGCCCATATCCGCGTCGGCGTTCGATCTCGCGAGGCACAGCTCAATGACATATGTGGTCGTCGAAAACTGTATCAAATGCAAATACATGGATTGTGTTGAAGTCTGTCCCGTCGATTGCTTTTACGAAGGCGAAAACATGCTCGTCATCCATCCCGACGAATGCATTGATTGCGGGGTTTGTGAGCCGGAATGTCCGGCCGAAGCGATTAAACCGGACACGGAGCCGAATCTGGACACCTGGCTGCGTGTAAATGCCGAGTATGCGAAGATATGGCCGAATATCACCATCAAGAAAGAGCCGCCCGCCGACGGGAAGGAATTCGACGGGAGGCCCGGAAAGTACGCCGAATTGTTCTCGCGGAAACCGGGGGAGGGCGATTGAGCCTATCTCGGCGGAACGGATTTGCCCAGGAATTAGGCAGCCAAGCGGGGGGTTAACGCTAAGCCCCTCTCTTTTTTGATTCTTCGGGAAAATTGTGCTAAAGGAAGTACTAATGGGGCGTTTGGGCCCCGCGGGCGACTATTTTGTTTCTCGACGCGCTCAGCTCGAGAGCGGACAGCGTTAACAATTGGGCGATCGGCACCCGCGTTACGGATTTGCGCCGGGGAACGTTGCCTCGTGTTTGGAGAGTTTGGACCATGGCGGCGCGGAAGAAGGCGAGCAAGAAATCGTCCAGGACCGTTTCAAAGAAAACCAAGGCGTCTTCGGGACCCGCCGCTCCGCGCAAACGCAAGGCCGTCGCCGCGTCCGCCGTTTCGCGGCCGTCACGGCCCGCCGCCAAGAGCAAAGCGGCGCGGTCGGCAAAGGCGAAGTCGGGCGCGAATGAAAGCGTTCGGCGCGCCGGCGCGTCGACCAAAGCGGCGAAACGCGCGAGCGTGAAGTCGAAACCACGCACGGCGCAAGCCCCGGCGCGCGCGCAGCCCGCGACGGCGGCGAAGCCCGGCAAACCGATGGATGCGAAATTGCAAATAGGCGAAAACCAGGCAAAAGAGTTGTCGAAGGCGTTGGGGCAAATGCCGCCGGGCGTGAGCGAGGCCAAGGCGGCGCGCGAGGCGCCCTCGGCGCCGCTCCCGAACGCCAAGGCGAGCGCCGGGCCGCTCGCCAAGCGCGCGCCGGCCGCTTCGAAGGCGGCAAAGCCGGGCGTCTCCGACAATGTGGAGCGCGAGGAGGACGGCGCGGCGCCGAAGAGCGCGAAGGCGTCCCCTCAGCGCCAGGGCTTCAAGCTGAATGAGTTCGTCGTCTATCCCGCGCATGGCGTCGGGCAGATCGTGGCGGTGGAAGATCAGGAAGTGGCGGGGTTCCGGCTCGAGCTGTTCGTCATCAATTTCGCCAAGGACAAGATGACGCTTCGTGTTCCGACCTCGAAAGTGGTCGGCGTCGGCATGCGAAAACTGTCCGAGCCGGAGGTGGCCAAGAGGTCGCTCGAGATCTTGACCGGTCGGGCGCGGATCAAGCGCACGATGTGGTCCCGGCGGGCGCAGGAGTACGAGGCCAAGATCAATTCCGGCGACATCAACGCCATTGCCGAGGTCGTGCGCGACCTCTACCGGTCGGACGCCCAACCCGAACAGTCGTATTCCGAGCGGCAGCTTTACGAAGCGGCGTTGGACCGCATGATGCGAGAAATCGCCGCGGTGCAGAAACTGAACGAAATCGACGCCCTGAAGGTGATCGAGGGGCAGTTGAAGAAGGCCCAGCGCCGGGGCGCGAAGTCCGAGACCGCGGAGGGGGAAGACGCGGCGATCGAGGAAGCCGCCTGACCACGCCGGGACCGCGCGCGGCGAGATCTCGAGCGATCTCGTCGCCAGCCCCGGTCGACTGCGGTCGGGGACGGCCGGCGCTTCGAGGGTTGTCTCTTTTTCCTGTGATGGTTTGCGGCGCGGTCAGTCGCGACGAGGTCAATTTTGGCTTCGCCGCCGAGGCCTTATGCCGGACGTCTCGGCGACGGCGGTCAGCCAATCGCCAGTTGGCGCGCGATATTGGCGCGCGCTTGAGCTTCGAAGATCGCGGCGAGCGTGGGCGAGCGATAGATTTGCGGGGCCTGGGAAAAGCGCCGAAGAAACGCGAGCCGGCCGGCGTCCCACTCTGACTCGGCGAGATGCGGAACCTCGCGACGGAGCCGATCCGTGTTGGCGTCGAAATCGGCGGCGGATTCGCCCAGCGGGGTCAAATCGAGGTCGAGCACCCAGATTCGCGCGCGCAAGCGCGCCAGAGTCGTCGGACGTTGCGGCGCGATCTCGGCTAACGAAGTCTCCGACGCCTCGGGATCGGCGAGGTGGTCGCTGGTCGCCCGAATAGTGTCTGCGACCCAATTTCGATCCTCGTCAGTGAGGGGAGTTCCGGCGCTCGCGCGCATCCAGGTCTCCGCCGATCGTTCCTCGTTGTCACGCCTGCCGCTGACAAGGACGCAGTCGTGATACGCGATCGCGCAAGCAATCAGCGTTTCCAAGTCGGGCGCCGTCAGGCCCGCGTCCGCGGCATAGAGACGGTGGCGCCGCCAAAGCAGCGCCAGATGGCCGACGCCGTGATAGAAGCGTCCCTCCGCGCCCATCATCGCCGACAATTCCGCCTTGGCGATTTCGTCGACGGGAACATGGGCGAGAAGCGCGCGGAAATCGTCGCAATCCTCATGAACTCGTCGTCGTCGGCGACACGCGATTGAACCTCAGCGTTGGGCCCGCGAACGTCCCCTTGGACGCGAATTCTGGGCAATTGCAATTATATCAGCCGTCTTCTTGGGTTCAATTCACATTACAAAAATTCTAAGACGCCGCAAAATTGTCACAATTTTTACGTCGTTTCTTCACACTTAGGTAAGGCTGCCACGGCGGCGACGCGTGGCGGCTTGGCGTTGCAAGGGAGTTTGCGTATGGACCGGACCTATCGTGGGCGGGCTTCCGACGGGCGTGGCGTATCCCTCGGCGTGATTGCTGCGGCGGTTCTCCTCGTCGGCGTCGCGCCATCTCTGGCCGATGAGAGCATCGGCGGCGCACGAATTGTCGTCAATCTCGTGACCGGCGCTCTTCCGTCCGGCAACAACGTCACCGTCGTTCAGGGCGACGACGTCTTTCGCGATGAGGGCGTTCGAACCGACGCGAGCAGTTCCGCGAAACTTGTCCTTCTCGACAGCACCAACCTATCCTTGGGCCCGTCCTCGGCGATCAAGCTCGACCGTTTCGTCTATGCCGGCGCCAATCAACCCGGCGCCATCACGGTCAATCTCGTCAAGGGCGCCCTCCGATTTGCGACGGGCGACGCCGACAAGCGCGCCTATATCATCAACACGCCGACCGCCACCTTGGGCGTGCGCGGCACGATCTTGAAGATCGCTGCAACCGGCGCCGACACGATCGTCGCTCTTGCCGAGGGAGCGGCGCTCGTCTGCCCGCGCGGCGCTGGAAGCGCGGCCTGCGTCGAATTGACCGATCGGGGCCAATGCGCCTCCGTGACCAGAACCCAGGCCGCGGTGGGCGACTGCCCGGCGCATTCGGCCACGGATGTCTTCTCCGGGGAGCTCGACCAGACGACGTCCTTCGGGACGCCCAGTGGGCCGCCCGGGCCAGGCGGCGGCCCGCAGGGCAATCCTCCTCCCCAAGGCAGCCCCCCAGCCCCTGTCAGCGACGACAGCGGCGACGACGACGATCAAGGCCGCCATCACCACCACCATCACCATCATCATCATCACCATCATCACCACGACCGCGACCACAACCACCATCATCACGATCGCCACCACGGAAAAGGGTGAGCCGGGCGACAGACGTCCGCCGCGCGCTTTCGGATCTGACCCAAGCGCCTCGCGCGACGTCGCGCCGGCGGACGACATGAACGTTGCAACCCTGTTTCCGTCTTGCGCCCGTTCCGGGTAGAGCCTGCATGCGATCGCCATCGCCAACGGCCGGCACAAGCAAGCTCAGGGGCCATCGACTTTATTGGCTGGTGGTCGCGATCGCCTACGCTCTGACATTGCTCGTCGGGGCGTCGTCGGCGCCATTGCGCTTGAATTTTCAGAACGTCATCTTCGATCAATATCAGCGCTGGCGTCCGCGCGACCGCGGACCCGAGCCGCTGGTGCGCATTCTCGACATCGATGACGAATCGATTTTCCGGCTGGGCCAATGGCCCTGGCCGCGCCAGACGATGGCGAGGATCGTCGAAACCCTGACCCGCGCCCACGCCGCGGCGATCTGCTTCGACGTACTGTTCTCGGAGAAGGATCGTGCGAGCTTTGGAGCGCAGGGCGACGGCGACGTTGCGTTCGCCGGCGCGATCGCCGGCCGACCGGTCGTTCTGGGCGAACTCCTCGCCCAAGGCAGGCTTGAGGGCGCGATCCCCGCCAAGAGCGGCTTCACCTTCCTGGGCGAGGATCCCACCGGCGACTTTCCTCGCTTGTCGGGGGCGCTGACGCCCTTGCCTGGTCTGGTGCAAAGCGCCGCTGGAATCGGCTTCGTCAATTGGCAGGCGGACGCCGACCGCGTCGTTCGACGCGTGCCGTTGCTGATCGCCGTCAATGGCCAGTTGCAGCCGAGCCTGGCGATGGAGTCGCTGCGCGTGGCGCAAGGGGCCTCCACCTACATCATCAAGTCGATCGGTTCGAACTCGGGCGTCGAAGCGATCAAGGTCGGCGACGTGGTGATTCCGACCCAGGCGGAAGGCGAGATTCACGCCTATTTCGGCGCGACGGACCGGCGCCTCGCCATGCCCGCATGGAAAGCCTTGGAGGAGGGCGCGGACCTATCCGACTTCGCCGGCAAGGTCGTCGTCGTCGGCGCCAGCGCCGCGTTGCTGTCGGACGTCGTGGCGACGCCGATCAACGCGTCGATGCCGGGCGTCGAAGCGCAAGCGCAGTTGATCGAGCAGATGATCGCGGGCGTCGAACTGTTGCGCCCCGACTGGGCGCCCGGCGCCGAAGTCATCGCCGCCACCGCGCTGTCGATTGCGCTTGCGGTCGCCACGCCGTTGCTGTCGGCGCTTTGGAGCGCGGTTCTCGGCGCTTTCGTCGTCACGGCGATGGCCGGCGCGAGCTGGCTGGCTTTCGCCAATTCCGGCTTGCTGCTGGACCCTGTCTCTCCCGGTCTTTATTCCGGCGCCGTCTTCCTCGCCGGGGTGCTGACGCTCTATGGGCAAAAACGGCGACAGCTGAGCGAGGTGCGTTCGGCGTTCGGACGGTTTGTCTCGCCGGCCGTCGTCGCGCGACTGGCCGAGCGCCCGCAGGACATTCGGCTCGGGGGTTTGCAGCGCACGCTCACCGTGATGTTTTGCGACCTGCGCTCGTTCACGACGCTTTCCGAGGGCATGTCGGCGGTCGAGCTCACCAGTTTCTTGAACGAATACCTGACGCCGATGACCGATATCGTGCTCGAGCAGATGGGAACCGTCGACAAGTATATGGGCGACGCCATCATGGCGTTCTGGAATGCGCCGCTGGACGACGCCGCCCACGCAACGCATGGCGTGCGCGCCGCGCTCGAAATGCGCGGGGCGCTGGCCGAGCTCAATCGTCGCTGGGCGGAACGGGCCTTGCGGTCGGGCCAAGCCCACCGCGAGGTGAAGTTCGGCGTCGGCCTCAATACCGGCGAATGTTGCGTCGGCAATCTCGGCTCGATGCGACGGTTCGACTATTCGGCCCTCGGCGACGAGGTGAACGTCGCCTCGCGTCTCGAGGGCGCCTCGAAAATCTTCGCCGTCGACATCGTGGGGAGCGCGGCGACGCGTGAGCAAGCGCCGCAATTCGCCTGGCTCGAGATCGACCGGGTGATTCTCAAGAACAAAACCCGCGCCACGGCGGTCTTTGCGCTGGCGGGAGGCGCCGACTACGCCGCCAGCCTTGCTTTCGGCGAACTTGCCTGGCGGCATGAGGAAATCCTCGCCGCCTACCGGGCGGGGGAATTCATGAGCGCGGCGGAAAAGGCGGCCGACGCCGCGCGCCTCGCCCCCGACCAAGTCAAAGGCCTCTATACGATCTATTATCAGGAGCGTTTTGCGCTGCTCGCCTCGAGCGAGCCAGACCCGCTCTGGGAGCCGGTCTTCAAATTGGAGACGAAGTGAGCGCGAGGACCGCCGCCCCGAAGCGGTCGGGACCGGCGCAGTCGAGCTGCGTCAAATCGCCTTGTTGGCGACGCGCAATCGACCCACGAGAACGCGCATCACCTTGATCGCGAAGAACGGCGTTTGGCTGACAAGGAAGAGGAATTGTTTTTCCGTGACCGGAACGAGCGTGACATCCGTCGCCGCCGTCACCGTCGCGCTACGCGGCGACTTGTCGACCAGCGCCATCTCGCCGAAAATGTCGAGAGCATCCAGGGTTGCGAGCAAGCGATTGCCCGTCGTGACGTCCACGCGCCCATCCTTGATGACGTAAATCACGTCCGCCGGATCGCCTTCTCGGAAGATCGTCTCCCCGGCCTTGAAGGTTTTGGTCGGAGCTCCCGATCCCGCGAGAATGCTGAAATCGACTTCGCTGTTCGCCATGCCCAAACCCTCGTGAATCGGATTGATTCTGTATTCCCGCATCATCCATAACAAGGCAACCGTATTACAGATTGATGACAAGGCGCAATTCCGACGCATCGACTGACGAACGGTCGGGACGACCGCCGCCGCATAGGGCCGCTTCAATTCGGCCTCCGCCGTCGGGTCGGTGGAATCGCCCTCGCTCACGGCGACATTGGATCGCCGGAGAGCGGCCCGCCGCGCCGGACGATCGCAACTCGTGTCGTTGCGCGGATTTGACCTGTACGCCGATCGCTGTTGCTCCGTCGGGGCTCTTGCGCCAATCTCGGGGTCGCCAAAATTCAATCGGAGAGCGGGGGCCTTGGCCGCAGTCGCGAAAGTGTTGGAGAAAATCCAAGAATGACCACCATCAAAATCAAGGCGGGCCCCTTTGATTTCGAGGCGCGCCTCGAGGAGCGGGCGGCGCCGAAAACCTGCGCCAAGTTCGCGAGCCTGTTGCCCTATAAGGAAAAGATCATTCACGTCCGGTGGAGCGGCGAGGGTTGCTGGATCCCGCTTGGCGATCTCGACCTTGGCCTCCCCTTCGAGAACCACACCAGCCACCCGGCGCCTGGGCAGGTCATCCTCTATCCCGGCGGCATCAGCGAGACCGAAATCCTGCTCGCCTACGGCGGCGTCTTGTTCGCGAGCAAGGTCGGGCAACTCGCCGGCAATCATTTTCTGACGATCACAAAGGGCCAGGAAAATCTCGAGGCTCTCGGCAAGCTCACGCTTTGGAAGGGCGCCCAGGACATTGCGTTCGAACGATAGGGAAGGCGCCAAGGACGCCGATCGCGCTCAGGCCGAACGCCCTTGACGTGTGGGGACGCAGGAGCGGGAACGCCGCCCTTCGAGCCCGCGGGCAGGGGGCGGCGGGCGCTACCGACCATCGATCCGTCTTGTCCGGACGAACAGCAAGATCAAGTTCAATGGCGCTTGCCGTAAACTTCGACCCCATCGACATCGTCCTGCTCGATTGAGTAGCCCAATCTCCGGAGCGACCGAAAATGCCCAAATTCGCCGGCGGAACTCGAGGCGAATGCGTATAGATTGGTGTGATCCAATTGCCGAATCAACCGGACACGGGGAGCGAAGATGAACACGCCGGCAGTCGCCTTCAACCTTGGAAACACCGCATTCATGCTGATCTGCGCGAGTCTCGTCATGTTGATGACGCCCGGCCTCGCGTTTTTCTACGGCGGACTCGTCGGACGTCGCAATGTGCTGTCGATCATGATCCAGAGCTTTATCTCTCTGGTGTGGACGACTGTCCTGTGGTTTGCGTTCGGCTATTCCATGGCGTTCGGGCCGTCGCTCGGCGGGATCATCGGCAACCCGACGACCTATGCGTTTCTGCACGGCGTGACGCTCGACGCGATGTACACCGGCAACAACGCCGGCATTCCCCTGATCGTGCATATCGCCTACCAGATGATGTTCGCCATCATCACGCCGGCGCTCATCACCGGAGCCTTCGCCAACCGCGTCGCCTTCAAGGCCTATTTCATCTTTCTGACGGCATGGCTGATCTTCGTCTACTTTCCGTTCGTCCACATGATCTGGAGTCCGGACGGAATATTCGCCAAATGGGGCGTGCTCGACTTTGCCGGCGGCATCGTCGTGCACAATAGCGCCGGCTTTGCCGCGTTGGCCTCGGTGCTCTACGTCGGGCGCCGGCAGGTCATAGACTCCAAGCCGCACAATATTCCGCTGATCGCGCTGGGGACGGGCTTGCTTTGGTTCGGTTGGTACGGCTTCAACGCCGGGTCGGAACTGGCGGTCGATCCGGTTACGGCCTCGGCCTTTCTGAACACCGACGTCGCGGCGTCGTTCGCGGGCACGACTTGGCTGTTCGTCGAATGGGCGTACGCCAAGCAACCGAAGTTCGTCGGACTTCTCACGGGATCGGTCGCGGGCCTCGCAACGATCACCCCGGCGGCGGGCTATGTCTCGCTCGGGTCGGCGGCGATCATCGGCATACTCGCGAGCCTACTGTGTTACTACGCGGTCGCGCTGAAGAACCGGCTGGGCTTGGACGACGCGCTCGACGTCTGGGGCGTTCATGGGGTCGGCGGCCTCGCAGGAACGATTCTCCTCGGCGTTTTTGCCACAAAGGCCTGGAACCCGGCTGGCGCAGACGGGTTGTTGATGGGCGGCGGAGCTTTCTTCGTCAAGCAATGCGTCGCCGTCATCCTGTCGGCAATCTGGGCTTCAGGCTTTACCTTCGGCGTGCTGTGGCTGATCGATCGGGTCACGCCTGTCAGACTTGGCCTTAGCGTACAAGAACATGGTCTCGATACGGAGGAACTTGGCGAGGACGCCTATACGGCGGGATTGTAGGATCGATTGCGGTTATCTCGCTGACCGTTTTGCAAGAGTCTTGGTAGGCAAGTTTGTGCCGTCGTGGTCGAGGAAGACCTTCGCGCACGGATTGCCCGGGACGGAGGAATCGTATGAGCGATGTCATGGCTGGGGCCTATCCGCGCGACATGATCGGCTACGGCCGCACGCCGCCGTTCGCGGATTGGCCGGGCGGGGCGCGGGTGGCGCTGCAGTTCGTCATCAACTACGAGGAGGGCGGCGAGAACAACGTCCTGCACGGCGACGCCGCCTCGGAAGCGTTCCTGTCGGAAATCGTCGGGGCGTCGCCCTGGCCGGGCATGCGCCACATGAACATGGAGTCGATCTACGAATACGGCTCGCGCGCCGGCTTCTGGCGCTTGCATCGGATGTTCACCGCGCGCGCCTTGCCGGTCACCGTCTATGCGGTCGCCACCGCGATGGCGCGCAACCCGGAAGCGGTCGCCGCGATGAAGGAAGCGGGCTGGGAGATCGCCACCCACGGCTACAAATGGATCGATTATCGCGACACGCCGCGCGACGTCGAAGCCAAGCACATCGCCGAGGCGATCCGCATCCACGCCGAGGTTGCCGGCGCGCGGCCGCTCGGCTTCTATCAGGGCCGCTCGTCGATCAACACCATTCCGCTCGGCTGCGAGGAGGGTGGCTTCCTCTATTGCGCCGATGCTTACGCCGACGATCTGCCCTATTGGATCGAGGGGCCGAAGGGGCCGCAGCTGATCGTGCCCTACACGCTCGATTCCAACGACATGCGATTCGCCGCGGCGCAGGGCTTCAATTCCGGCGATCAGTTCTACGCCTACCTCAAGGACGCGTTCGACGTTCTCTATGCCGAGGGCGCGACGGCGCCGAAGATGCTGTCGATCGGCCTGCATTGCCGTCTCGTCGGGCGGCCGGGGCGCGCCGCCGCGCTGGCGCGCTTTCTCGACTACGCCGCGAGCCACGAGAAGGTGTGGATCGCGACAAGGCTCGACATCGCCCGTCATTGGATCGCTAGGCGCCCGCCCAATGGCGGCTGGAAGCCGTCGCGGCTGACGCGCACGCTGTTCGTCGAGCGTTTCGGCGGCGTCTACGGGGGCGCGCGCTGGGTCGCCGAAGCCGCCTATGACGCGGGCTTGAGCGCGGCCGAGGACGCCTCCGAGGGCCTGGCGCGGGCGATGGCGCGGGCGATGGCGGGGGGAAGCGAAACCGCCAAGCGCGCC
Source organism: uncultured Alphaproteobacteria bacterium (assembly GCA_963755075.1). Lineage (GTDB taxonomy): Bacteria > Pseudomonadota > Alphaproteobacteria > Rhizobiales > Beijerinckiaceae > Roseiarcus. The sequence goes on along the minus strand of CAVWKL010000001.1, from coordinate 14,192 downwards.
CTGATCGCCGCCCATCCCGACCTCGCCGGCAGGCTTGCGCTCGCCGAAATCGATGAGATCGCGGCGGCGCGCATCCGGGACATCATGCCCTAACGCCAGTCGCGCGCCTGGTCGGCGAACCCGGCCTCCATCGCGCCCTCGGCCCGGGCGTGACGGCGCGGGCGGCCTCGAGTCCGACCGCGTCGATCTTTGCCATGCGCGCTCCCGCAATGCGCCGCTGGAGATTTCGGCGTTTCAACTCCGCCAAGCCCGGTGCATGATGCTGCGTACGGGGATGACGACCCGGCCCCTCGCGCGCTCAAACCCATTCCGAGGAAGAATCAATGACGACGCCACAATTTGCGACCGCGCTCATTGTGGGCGCAGGCCACGGCCTCAGCGCCTCGCTCGCCCGCCTGCTTTCTCGCGAAGGCCTGCGGGTCGCCGTCTCGGCTCGCAACATCGAAAAGCTCGCCGCCTTGTGCGAGGAGACGGGCGCGCACGCCTTTGCCTGCGACGCTGTCGAACCCGATCAAGTCGCGCAACTCTTCGAAGATGTGGAGGGACGGGTCGGCATTCCCGACGTCGTCATTTATAACGCGAGCGCGAGGGCGCGCGGTCCCCTGCTCGATCTCGCCCCCGCCGAGGTCGAGCGCGCTCTCGCCGTGAGCGCCTTTGGCGGATTTCTCGTCGCGCAGCAAGCCGTCCGGCGCATGCTCCCCAAGGGAGGCGGCGCGATGCTGTTCACCGGCGCGTCGGCGAGCCTGAAGGGCTACCCACAGTCTGCGCCGTTCGCCATGGGCAAGTTCGCCCTACGCGGCCTTGCGCAGAGCATGGCGCGCGAGTTCGCGCCGCAGGGCATTCACGTCGCGCATTTCGTCATCGACGGCGCAATTCGCAATCCAGGCCGAACCGAACCGCCGGACAAGCCCGATTCCATGCTCGATCCCGACGCCATTGCGCAGACCTATCTCCATGTGCTGCGACAGCCGCGCGCCGCTTGGACGTGGGAGGTGGAACTCAGACCGTGGGTCGAGAGGTTCTGACCTGTGCGGCGCGCTGCGGCTCCGCCCAGGCGACCAATTCATCGCCGGACAGCGTCATCTCCGATTGTCCGCACCGAGGCAAGTCGAACAGCGTCGTCCAGGCGACCGGCGCGCGATTCGTTGCCGCGCGCGACGCCAGCAACCCACAGCATCAAGCCTAAGTCTTTGATTTCGATGGTGGGCGCACAAGGGCTCGAACCTTGGACCCGCTGATTAAGAGTCAGCTGCTCTACCAACTGAGCTATGCGCCCACCGAAATCGCCGAGCCTCGGCGCGGCGAGGCCCGGCATTTAGCAAAGGCGGGACAGCGAGTTCTAGCGCCAATGTGGGCCGCCGGTCGTGCGCCGGTCCCACGCCTCGCCCCGCTTAGTTCTTCGCCTTGTCGACCAGCTTGTTCTTGCCGATCCAGGGCATCATGGCGCGCAGCTTCTCGCCGACCGCCTCGATCTGATGGGCGTTGTGCTTGGCGCGCATCGCCTTGAACGACGTCTGGTTGACCTTGTTCTCGAGCATCCAGTCGCGGGTGAACTTGCCGGACTGAATGTCGGCGAGCACGCGCTTCATTTCCGCCTTGGCCTGCGGCGCGATGATGCGCGGGCCGGAGACGTACTCGCCGTACTCGGCGGTGTTGGAGATCGAGTAGTTCATGTTGGCGATGCCGCCCTCGTAGATCAAGTCGACGATCAGCTTCACCTCGTGCAGGCATTCGAAATAGGCCATTTCGGGCGCGTATCCCGCCTCGACCAGCGTCTCGAACCCGGAGCGGATCAATTCGACCAGGCCGCCGCAGAGCACGACCTGCTCGCCGAACAGATCGGTCTCGCATTCCTCGCGGAATGTGGTCTCGATGATGCCGGCGCGGCCGCCCCCGATGGCGCTGGCGTAGGAGAGGCCGAGATCGTGCGCGTTGCCGCTGGCGTCCTGATGGATGGCGATGAGGCACGGCACGCCGCCGCCGCGCTTGTATTCGGAGCGCACGGTGTGTCCGGGCCCCTTGGGCGCGACCATCAGCACGTCGAGATCGGCGCGCGGTTCGATGAGATTGAAGTGGACGTTGAGCCCGTGGGCGAACATCAGCGCCGCGCCGTGCTTCATGTTGGGGGCGAGCTGGTCGCGATAGATGTCGGCCTGCAACTCGTCGGGCGTCAGCATCATCACGATGTCGGCCCATTTGGCCGCGCCGGCGACGTCGAACACCCTTATTCCTTCGGCCTCGGCCTTCTTGGCCGACGAAGAGCCCGGCCGCAGCGCGACAACAATGTCTTTCACCCCGCTGTCGCGCATGTTGAGCAGATGGGCGTGACCCTGGCTGCCGTAGCCGACGACCGCGACCTTTCTGCCCTTGATAAGGTTGAGATCGGCGTCCCGATCGTAATAAACGCGCATGTTCTGTCCTTCGTTGGCGTTTCCACGCGACTTCGTTGTAGAAGGGGCAGGCGCAAAAACCGCCAAGCCGATCACGGCTTTCTAGAGAAAGCGCTCGCCCCGATCAAGCGCGCCGCGCGGCGGCGAGCCGTCGCGGCCGCCGATCAGGCCGTCCGTAGGGTCGCCGGAACGCTCGTCTGCGCATCGCAAAACACAAAGATCAAAGGCGGCGACGGACTTTGACGGCCCCTCAAATTGCCCCTACGATCAATCGCGGCCAAGCGAATGGGCAATTTAACCCATCAAACCGATATCGGCCGCCGGAGGGAACGGCTATGAGGTCAATAGTCGCATTATGTTGGGTGTTCACCGCGCCGACGCTCGCTGGCCTCTTGGTCGTCGCGGTTCTCTTGACGCCGCTCTCGGTCGAGCCCGCGCTTTGGATCCCGATCGCTGGCGCGCTCGGCTTCATCTATGGCGTCCCATGCGCGCGGTGCGTCGCCAAGTTCGTGCAGGGACCGGCGACCGACGACGCGGCGCTGCGCTGGGGCTGGAGCCTTCCCGGTCGAAGCGCCGCCCCCTCGCGCGCATGAGCGGTCTTGCGACGGTTCGCCGCGCGCCGACAGGCCTTGGCGTTCCTAATCTTTCACGCAGATCAAATTCTCTCTCATTGGGGTTTGCATCGTTTCGCATCGGACCTCGGGCGCAAGCGGGGTGGCCCTCCTCCTCGGAGCGCTCGTGGCGATTCCAATCGCTTGGATGGTTGCGCACGGGAACGCGGGCGAGTGGATTTGACGCCGGCTTCACGCTTGTCGAACGCCGGCGCCCCAGCCTCGCCAAGATTATCCTGTCGAGTGGCGCACGGCGGCGCGCGGCTTGAGCTTGCGCGCGATATTCTTTACCACGACGGAGCGCCGTCGCGCCGATTGCGCGCGGGGCGGGAATCGCGGAGAGCTTCGAACGATGGCGGCGAGAGCGACCTCGATACATCGGCTGCGCGCCGCTATTCTCGCCTGCGCGCTGGCGCTGGTCGCCGGCCAGGCCCCGGCGGCGCCCGCGCTGGTCGTCGACGTCGACAGCGGTCAGACGCTGTTCCAGCGCGACGCCACCGAGCCGTGGTTTCCTGCCTCGTTGACCAAGCTGATGACGACCTATGTCGCGCTGCGGGCGGTGCGGGACGGCCGTTTGACGCTCGATACGCCGCTGACGATGTCGGCGCGCGCGGCGAACATGCCGGCGTCGAAAATGGGATTCCGCCCCGGCGTCGAGGTCACGCTCGACAACGCCTTGAAGATGCTGATGGTCAAGTCTCCCAACGACGTCGCGGTGATGATCGCCGAAAGCATCGATGGCTCTGTCGAAGGCTTCGCCGACGAGATGAACGCGACCGCTCGGCGCCTCGGTCTCAAGGAGTTGCATTTCGTCAATCCCAACGGCCTGCACAATCCGGCGCACGTCTCCTCGGCGCGGGACATGGCCATCATCGCCCGCGCGCTGCTCAAGGACTTTCCCGAGCACAGCGACCTCTATGGCATCGGCGCGCTGCAACTCGGCCCCGAGATCATCGAGAACCACAACGGCTTGCTCGGCCGCTATCCCGGCGCCGACGGTATGAAGACCGGCTTCACCTGCCCGGCCGGGTTCAACGTCGTGGGCAGCGCGACGCAGGGGGGCGCCGGCTGATCGTCGTCGTGCTCGGGTCGCCTTCTGCGCGCGAGCGCACGATCGAAGCGGCGCATTTGCTCGATCAAGGCTTCGCCCAATGGGGCGGGGGCCAGGGCGCGCTGCAGGATCTGCCCGCGTCGAGCACGCTCACGGCGCCCGACATGCGGCCCGATATTTGTTCGCGCCGCAACCGCGCCGCCATTGCCGCCGCCGAGGAAGAAGACATCGCGCCGGTGATGACGCGGGGGTCCGGCCGCAGCGTGGCGATGACCGCCGTCGCCGCTCCGAGCCCGACCCTCACCGCGGAAACGGTGGCGGAGCCCGTTCACTTCGATCCGGTTCCGATCTTCATCGGCCCGAAGCCGGGCTGGACCGGCCCGGTCCTGGCCGCGCGCCCGTCCGGCGCGGCGCCCGCGGACGGCTCGGCGCCGACCGCCAGCGCCTATGCCGGCGAAAAACCCTTGGCCCTCGGCGGCGCCGACCCCCAGAGCGCCCCGATGGCGCTGCAGGGCGCGCTGCGGCCGACAAAATCAGACAAGAACGCCGCCGCCGTCACGCTTGTCGGCCCGCAAACTCGTCCCAAGATCGGCGTGGGCGCCAAGACGATCGTTCACGCCAAGCTCATCGCCAAGACGGCGAAAAAGAAGATCAACGACCCGGTCGTCGCGCCGACGCCTTAGCGCGCCGCAGGCGGGGGGTTTCGGCCGCTTCGGGGGGTCACGAAGGCGTGAAAAATGCCTTAGTTTAGCCCGTTTGTGGTCAAGCGGGCGCCGCAACGGGCAGAGAAAATAATCATGAGCCGCGATGGTTCGGTTCGACGCCTTGCTCGGTGTTATTTGCCCCCCAGCCCCCGAGCGGCGAGTCGAACTGGAAGATTGCCACGCAGGCTAGCGGATCGGCGGGCCCCCTCCCAGCCGATCCGCTTTTTTTTTGCTGTGACCGGCGTCGCCTCGGTCGACTTGAAACCTCGCGTCTTTGCGGCGATATGAACCCCGCCGGGGGCCTGGCGGGCGCTCCGGCGCGAGGCTTTCCAATCATGACGAGGCGAAATTGAGCACCGACGCCCCTTCCCAGGCCAACGACGAAGCCAAAACGCTGAGCTTCGAGGCCGACGTTTCGCGGCTGCTGCACTTGATGGTCCACTCGGTCTATTCCGACCGCGACATTTTCGTTCGCGAGTTGGTCTCCAACGCCGCCGACGCGTGCGAAAAGTTACGCTACGAATTGATCGCCAGGCCCGAGCTCATCGAAGGCGGCGGGCCCTTCGTCATCGAGATCGCCATCGACGCGGAAGCCAAGACCCTGGCCTTCGGCGATAACGGCGTCGGCATGAGCCGCGAGGACCTGGTCGACGCGCTCGGCACCATCGCCCGTTCCGGCACGCGCGCGTTTCTCGACCGGCTCGCCGCGGCGGACGCCGAAAAGGAGGCGGCCAATATCATCGGCCAGTTCGGCATCGGCTTCTACTCCTCGTTCATGGTCGCCGACCAAGTCGTCGTCGAGACCCGGCGCGCCGGCTCGGGCGAGGCTTGGCGCTGGTCCTCCGACGGCAAGGGCGCCTACACCATTGCGCATTTGCCGCTCGACCAGGCGCCTTCGCGCGGCGCGCGCGTCATCCTGCATCTCAACGAGGCCTCGCGCGAATACCTCGAACCCCACCGCCTCGAGCGCATCGTGCGCGAACATTCGGGCGCGGTCGCCGTGCCGATCGACCTCATCGACAAGCCCGGCGCCGAGGCGCGCCGCGTCGCCGACGGCGCGGCGATCTGGGCCAAGCCGAAGAGCGAAATCAGCGCCGAGGAATACGCGGAATTCTACCGCAGCCTCTCCGGCCAATTCGACGAGCCGGCCCTGACCGCCCACTGGCGCGCCGAAGGGCGCCATGAATACGTCGCGCTGGCGTTCATTCCGGGATCGCGACCGTTCGACCTCTTCGATCCCGCCCGCAAGAGCCGCAACAAGCTCTATGTCCGGCGGGTGCTGATCACCCAGGACGCGGACCTGCTGCCCGGCTGGCTGCGCTTCGTCCGGCTGGTCGTCGACTTCGAACGATCTGCCGCTCAACGTGTCGCGCGAGATGATCCAGCAGAGCGCCGTTTTTGCGGCGATCCGTAAGGGGGTGACGAGCCGCGTGATGCAAGAGCTGACCAAGCTCGCCGAGAGCGACAAGGAGAAATTCGCCAAGATCTGGGACCATTTCGGCGCGGTGATCAAGGAGGGCCTCTATGAGGATCCGGAGCGTCGCGACGCGCTCTACAATTTCGCGCGCTTCGCCACCACCACGCACCCGAACGGCGATCGCGCGCTCGCCGATTACGTGGCGGCTTTGCGCGAGAATCAGACCGCGATCTATTATCTCACCGGCGAAGACGCCAAGCGTCTGGCCGCCAGTCCGCAGCTCGAGGGTTTTCGCGCCCGCGACGTCGAGGTGCTGCTGCTCGCCGATCCGGTCGACGCGTTCTGGGTGTCGAGCGCCGCCGGGTTCGACGGCAAGCCGTTCAAGTCGGTCAGTCAGGGCGTCGCCGACATCAAGACGATCCCGCTGAAAGAGGGCGCGCCGCCGCCCGCCGAGATTTCGGCCGAGGTGGCGACCCTCATCGCCTTCTTCAAGCAGACGCTCGAGGGAGAGATCGCCGAGGCGCGCGCCTCCGACCGCCTGACCGACAGCGTCGCCTGTCTGGTGGCGCCGGAATTCGGACCCGACCGGCAGCTCGAAAAGATGCTCGCCGCGCATGGGCGGTTGAGCGAGCGCACCAAGGCGGTGCTCGAAGTCAACGCCAGCCATCCCTTGACCCTGGCGCTGGCGCGCCGCTTCGCCGCCGAGCCGGACAAGGGGCTCGTCGCGGACGCGGCCTGGCTGATCTACGACGAGGCGCGCCTCGCCGAGGGCGAAACCTTGCGCGACGCCCCGGCCTTTGCGGCGCGGCTGCGCCGGGTGATGGAGAAGGCGCTGGGATAGGGTGGGGCGCGGCCCGCTCATTCCCGTTGCGGCATCGACCGTAGAATGGCCGCGATCTCGGCCTCGCGCTGAGGTCCCGGCGCGGGCAGCGCGACAAGACCCTCCATGGCGAGCATGGCGAGCCCGTGCACGATCGACCACAGCGCGACCGCGGCGCGGCGGCGCGCCTCGTCGGGCCGGGCTTGGCCGCCGACGGCGTCGGTCTCGCAGGCCTGCAGGCACATCTGGAAGGCGTTCGCTCCGGCGGCGACCAGCGCGGGAAAGCGGTCGAAGGGCGCCAACTTGCCGCTGAACATCAATCGATACAGCGCCGGGTTGTCCAGCGCGAAAGCGACGTAGGCGGCGCCCACCCAGCTTCCCGGCCGAGACGCCGCCGCCCTCGCCATGGCTTGGGTCAGGGCGTGGAAGCCTTGTTCGGCGACCGCGGCGAGAAGCGCGTCCTTGCTGTCGAAATGGCGGTAGGGGGCCATGTGCGAGACGCCGACGTCGCGCGCGACAGCGCGAAGCGTCAGCGCTTCGAGGCCCCCGCGTTCGAGCCGCCGGCGCGCCGCCGCGGCGAGCCGGCCTTTGAGATCGCGCGTTTCGTCGACAAATGGCGCGTCCGAGCGCCGTCGCTTGGCTGTCATGCGCCTATCTTTACCCCCAGACGTTGACAGTGTAAACAAAGTAGAGTATACACTGTAAACAGAGTTGGCGCGGCGGCAGGGGAAAGCGACACATGGAGATCGCCGGCAAGCTCGCCCTGGTGACCGGCGCTTCGAGCGGGATCGGCCGCGCCGCGGCGCGGCGGCTCGCCGCCAAAGGCGCGCGCCTGATCCTGGTTGCGCGCTCCGGCGGGCGACTGGCTGAGGTCGCGGGCGAGATCGAGGCGGAGGGCGGGCAAGCGCGCCCCTTCGCCTGCGACCTCACCGACCCCGACGCGGTCGCGCGCATGAGCGCGGCGGTTTGCGCCGAGGCCGGCGCGCCGGACATTCTCGTCAACAACGCCGGCGCCGGCCGATGGCTTTCGACGCTGGAGACGAGCCCCGCCGAAGCGCGCGCGATGATCGAGCTTCCCTACCTCGCCGCCTTCGGCGTGACGCGAAGCTTCCTGCCGGCGATGCTCGCCCGCCGCAGCGGATGCGTCGTCAACGTCACTTCGCCCGCCTCCTACATGGCCTGGCCCAACGCCGCCGCCTATATCGCCGCGCGTCAGGCGCTCAAGGGCTTCTCCGACGCCTTGCGCCTGGAGGTCGCGGCGCAGGGCGTGGCGGTTAGCCTCGTCGTCCTCGGCCCCGTCGAAAGCCCGTACTGGGAGCATAACCCGGGCAGCCGCGAACGCGTGCCCAAGGGCGTCTCGCCGATCGGCGTCGCCGAGGCGGCCGAGGCCATCGTCCGCGCGATCGAGCGCCGCAAGCGATACGTGGTTTATCCCGCCGTGTTCCGTTTGTTGTTCGTCTTGGAGGCGATGGCGCCGGGAATCACGGCTCGCCATTGACGCCGGCGCTCGAAAACAGAGCGGCGGATTTCACCGCAGGAGGCAAGGCAATGGCGCAGGATCAAGGCTCGTGGGACGCGATCGTCATCGGTTCGGGAATGGGCGGCCTCGCCTGCGCGGCGGCGCTGGCGCGAACCGGCCACGCGGTGCTGGTCCTGGAACAGCACTATGTCGCCGGCGGACTGACGCAGACTTTTCATCGCAACGGCTTTCGCTGGGACGTCGGGGTGCACTATGTCGGCGAAATGGGGCCCGAAGGCGAGGGCCGGGCGATCCTCGATTGGCTCGCCGGAGGCGGCGTGAAGTTCGCCTCGATGGGCGCCGTCTACGACGTCGTCCATTTTCCCGACGACTTCGAACTGCAGTTCCCGCGCACCGAGGGGGCCTTGCGCGCCGAGCTGAAGGAGCGCTTCCCGGCCTCGTCAAAAGACATCGACGCCTTCTTCGGGGCGCTCGCCAAGGCCGAGCGCGCCGGCATGGCGCTCTTTGCTCTGCGCGTCATGCCAGGCTGGCTCGCCAAGCTCTATGGGCTCTGGCGCGGCGGGGCAGTGCGCAAATGGTGGGGCCGCTCCAGCGCGCAGGTGCTCGACGAACTGGTGAGCGATCCGAAGCTGCGGGCGGTGCTGATGGCGCAAGGGGCCAATTACGGGGCGTTGACGGCCGACCAAACGAGCTTCGGCGTGCAGGCCCTGGTGACGCGCCACTATTTCAACGGCGCCTATTATCCCGTCGGCACGGCCAAGGCGTTCGCCGAGGCGCTCGTTCCCGCGATCGAACAGGCGGGCGGGGCGATCCGGCTGAAGGCGAAGGTTCGCGAGCTCGTGATCGAGAAGGGCGCCGTCGTCGGCGTCGCGCTCGACGACGCCACGGAAATCCGCGCCCCGCGAGTCTTTTCCGACGCCGGCGCGCACAACACCGTCGCCATGCTGCCGCCCGCGCAGCGCCAAGGCGATTGGGCGCGCGAGATCCTGTCGTTTGCGCCCTCGCCCTGTCACGTCGTGCTCTATCTCGGCCTCCAAGGCGACATCCGCGCCAACGGCGCGAGCGCCGCCAACCATTGGTTCCACGAGACCTGGGACGTCGACCCCGGCGATTGGCGGGACCCGGCCGGCGCCGCGCCGCCGCCGGTGACGTTCATGTCCTTCCCGTCGCTGAAGGACCCCGCCCATCAGCCCGGCGACAAGCAGCGCCACACCGCCGAGATCGTCGCGCCGGCGAGCTGGAGCGCCTTCGCCGCATGGAGGGACTCGAAACGGCGCGAGCGCCCGGAGGACTACACGACGTTCAAGGCGGCGATCGCGCGCAATCTGCTGGCTGAGTTCGCGCGGCGCTTCCCCGCGCTCGCGCCGATGGTGGTCGCGCACGAAGCATCGACGCCGCTGACGACGCTTTCGTTCACCGGCGCCGTCGAGGGCGGCGTCTATGGGCTGGAGGTCAGCCCGCGGCGGTTCCTCTCCCACGGCTTGCGCGCCAAGACGCCGATTCCCGGGCTCTACCTCGCCGGCCAGGACGTCGTCACCCCCGGGGTCACCGGCGCGATGATGGGCGGCGCCTTCGCCGCCGCGGCGATCGAGCCGAAGGTGCTGCCGCATTTGCGTTGAGGGGTATGGCTTTGGCGCATCGATATTCAGCAATGTGTATCATGTCCACGTAAAGCTTGGCTCCACGAGACTTGGGACGTTGACGCTGGCGATTGGCGGGACCCGGCCGGCGCAGTTACGGCTCTCGCCGCGGCCGCCTAAGTGTTTTCCCGCCCCCTCACGGAGGTTCGCGGGCGGATGCGGCCTTACATGTCGCCTTATTTGAAAATGATCATTTTGTTGTTGTGAGAGTTACTGGGGAAAACGTGTTGATGATGCGGGACCGAATGGATTGGGCGCAGCGAAATTTGGCGATGCGCGACATTTCCCCCTAAAACGTCAAGCTCCGAGAGAGACTGAGGGGGTGGAATGGCTGAGCGAGAGATTGGCGTCGGAATCATCGGCTTTGGTCTGGGCGGCCGGGTCTTTCATGCGCCGTTTGTGAATGCGGTGCGCGGACTGCGTTTGGCCTCGATTCTACAACGCAAGGGCGATGAGGCGGCTGCGGCTTATCCCGCAGCGCAAATCGTGCGCGCGCGCGACGAGATGCTGGCGAACCGGGCGATCGCGCTGATCGTCGTCACCACGCCGAACGCGACGCACTTCGAGTTGGCTAAGGAGGCGCTGGAGGCGGGCAAGCACGTCGTCATCGACAAGCCCTTTGCGGCGACCAGCGAGGAGGCGTTGGCGCTGAGCCAACTTGCCAAGAGCAAGGGGCTGTTGGCCGTTCCGTTTCACAATCGTCGCTGGGATGGGGATTTCCTGACGGTCAAGAAGCTGATCGCCGAGCGGGCGGTCGGGCGGCTCGTCACCTTCGAGTCGCACTTCGACCGCTTCCGGCCCGTGCCGCGCGAGGGGAGCTGGAAGGAGGCGGAGAACCCGGCGAATGGAATGCTCTTCGACCTGGGGCCCCACCTCGTCGATCAGGCGCTGGCGCTCTTCGGCTTGCCGGACACGATCACGGCGAGCGTCCGCGCCGATCGCGACGAGACGGCGATCGAGGACGCCTTCGACATGACGCTGAGCTATCCCCAGGCGAACGGCAAGAGGTTGCTGGCGCACTGCCGGACGAGCTACCTGGCGTGCGACAATGCGCCAAGGTTCTTGCTGCATGGGACGAGAGGGAGCTTTCGCAAGTATGGGTTCGATCCGCAGGAGCCTGCGCTGGTCGGCGGCGCCAAAGTTCCTGCGCAGGGATCGCCGGAAGCATGGTTGCAGGAGGGCGAGTCGGCGTGGGGCAAGCTGACCGTTGCGCCGGATCCGGCCGCTCCGGAGAGGCTGGTCGAAGCCCAAGTGAAGACCGAGATCGGCGACTATCGTGGCTTCTACGCCAATGTGCGCGACGCGATCCTTGGCGCGGCGCCGCTCGCCGTGACGGCGGAAGACGGAGTCCGCGTCATCCGGCTTTTGGAGCTGGCTCGGCGGAGTTCCGCCGAGGGGCGCACGTTGAAGGTGGAGCTATAGAGGGGGGGCACGGCGCGCGAAGGCGCTGCCGCCGATTCGCTTGCGTTTGCGGTGATAGGAATTGCACATTTGATCGCGCTGAACCGAATGGATTGGGCGCAGCGAAATTCGGCAATGTGCATCATGTCCCCGTAAAGAAACGTATCACCGCTGCGGCGGATACGTGAATTCTATGTGATCGGCGTCGCGCGTAGTTGGAGCAGACAGTGATCGGTCGATTGGACCAGTCATCTCACCTTCAGCGCCAGCGAAAAACCCGAATGGGAGCGGCTTCCCATCGCTTCCCGGAGGAAACAACGAATTATATAGATTTAGCTTTTCCGGGTCAGACCACACCTCCGAATAAGTGTGACCTAGAACACGCCAGCCGTCAGGGACTGGATTTCTCCCGCGAATAAATATCATCACTCCGTCCTTTCCTTTTACGGACGGCGTCTGCGCAAAATATGGATCTTCAATAACAGCACTTCGATCGCGGTTGAATACAAGATAATTCACAATCGCGCCATTGGTGGGCGGTTGCGGGGGAATCGGTTTATAGTGAAGATTATCAATGTTTATCTTCGATTGTGTTTTACCAAGATCGTCCCATTCTTGCAGAGATATTGGAGACTGAAAGACGGAAAACAGAAGTGGGGTCATTTTTATATTACTTGACCCCCAGATCAATTGCCATTGACCGCGTAAAACCAATTCTGGCATATCGCCGCCCGCGACCTGCATCCCAAATTTAATAGGAATCAATCGTTTGAAATAAGCCTCGCTATTTGGTTTAATGTAATTGTCTTCAAGTATCTCCGAGCGATCGTGATAAGCGGTGTAATTGCGTATATAATAGTTTCCTCTCGGAAACATTCCCCAACTGACAGCTTCGAATATCATGCCATTTAGCAAATACGTCTTCTCGTCAAGATTCACGAATTTCGCCATTACACCGACTTGATATAAATCTTTGTCCAATTTGACCCAAAACAAAGCATATTTTTGAAATGAGATCTGAGGCCCGCGTTCTGTGTCTGTATATTCGTCAAGCCACCACTTCACTCCGCCAACTAACGCAGCTACGCAAGCGATAACAAGAAGTGACGGCATCAGCGGATGATTCTGGTGCCCGGGGATCAATCCCCACACTGTCAGAAGCACTCCGACGGCAACACCAAAATACGCGAACCCCTGCGGCATGTCTTTCACCGCAAAGGGTAACAAGCCGAAGGCGATGGCGACGCCGAGGCCGATCTTAAATTGCCAATCCATACTCATGATCTTGCCTCCGGACTTGGGCGCGCGCAATCGCGCTCTTGGCCCGGAGTAACGCTCGCCGCGCGACGCGCTCCGCCCGTTATAGCACTCGCGCCGGGATACCGCGGCAACGCAATCTCAAACTGGCTATCGACTTTGGGTCGTACCCCGGCTTCAGCGACAGCCCACGCATTCTCCTAACGATCCGCCTCGCCTCCCCGCTTGCGCCGCGCGCCCGCATCCGCCATCTTGAACTCGATGAGCGAATTGTCGTCGCGGGAACCCTCGCGCCTCCTCGCCGTGCTCGGCCCGACCAACACCGGAATTACGGTGACGCGCCCGTATGTCCCTTTTTAGTCCCCGCCGGCGCCCGCTTTCGGTTTTCGCCCCGCTTGGCGGGCGCAACGACGCGGCGCGCCTTGACGCCCGTTTGCCGAACGCCCGCATCGCGACCTCGTATCGAAGCCTTGGCGCGGGCGCGCCGGCGCGGAAGGAAACCGCCGCGCAAACGACTGACAACTAACCATCCGCGGCAGAAATCCCGCCCCGATCGCGGCGGCCCTGGGACCCTCGCCTCCCCGCTTGCGCCGCGCCCCCGCATCCGCCATCTTGAACCCGATGAGCGAATCGTCGTCGCGGGAACCCTCGCGCCTCCTCGCCGTGCTCGGCCCGACCAACACCGGCAAGACCCACTTGGCGGTCGAGCGGATGCTGGGCTTTTCCTCCGGCATGATCGGCCTGCCTCTCAGGCTGCTGGCGCGCGAGATTCTACGACCGCGTCGTCAAGGCGCGGGGCGCCCGCAGCGTGGCGCTGATCACCGGCGAGGAGAAGATCGTCCCGCCGATGCCGCGCTACTTCGTCTGCACGGTCGAGGCGATGCCGCTCGACCGCCCGGTCGAGTTTCTCGCGGTCGACGAAATCCAGCTCTGCGCCGACCCCGAGCGCGGCCACGTCTTCACCCACCGGCTCCTGCACGCGCGCGGGCGGGCCGAGACGATGCTGATGGGCGCGGCGACCGCGGCGCCGCTGATCCGCCGGCTCTGCCCCGACGCCGAGATCCAGTCGCGCGACCGCTATTCGCAACTGACCTACGCCGGCCCGAAGAAGATCACCCGCCTGCCGCCGCGCAGCGCGGTGGTCGCCTTCTCCGCCGAGGCGGTCTACGCCATCGCCGAACTTATCCGCCGCCATCGCGGCGGCGCGGCGGTGGTGATGGGGGCGCTGAGCCCCCGCACCCGCAACGCCCAGGTCGAGCTCTTCCAATCCGGCGAGGTCGATTTTCTCGTCGCCACCGACGCCATCGGCATGGGCCTCAACATGGACGTCGACCACGTCGCCTTCGCCGCACTGCGCAAGTTCGACGGGCGCCGCGCGCGCTGGCTGCATGCGCAGGAGATCGGCCAGATCGCCGGGCGGG